>NZ_JAWOWL010000016.1:0-109322 GCF_033340395.1 Vibrio sp. 1159
AGTTCTTTTAGTTGTTGATTTCATAACACTCTCCAATTTTGGGGGTAGAAAGTGTCAACCTTATTTAGGACGGCACAATTAATGGAAAAAGAGCCACTGACGATAGTGGCTCTTTTTTGTATTTAATGACGCATTTATGTTTACGCTTTTGCTTCTTAGAAACCTTACAATGATTTCACTTGGAGTGAATTAATAAAAACAACACTTGCAGTATGTAGCATGAACAAGTACCGTTGCCCGGTTTTTCTAAATACACCCCAATTGCTAAGGTAAAGGTTTTGATCTCCACAGCGAATATTACTCAACAATTCGGCGCTAAACCGCTATTCGAAAACATTTCAGTTAAGTTCGGCGAAGGCAATCGCTATGGCTTAATTGGAGCTAACGGTTGTGGTAAATCAACCTTTATGAAGATCCTCAGCGGCGAGCTTGAGCAAACCAGTGGTAACGTAAGCTACGATCCAAACGAGCGCGTTGCAAAACTGAACCAGGACCAGTTCGCTTACGAAGAATTTACTGTAATCGATACCGTTATCATGGGTCATAAAGAGCTATGGGAAGTGAAGAAAGAGCGTGACCGCATCTACTCACTTGCTGAAATGAGCGAAGAAGACGGCATGAAAGTGGCTGACTTAGAAGTTCAGTTTGCTGAAATGGACGGCTACATGGCAGAAGCCAAAGCGGGCGAGCTTCTTCTTGCTGTAGGTATCCCAATGGAGCAACACTTCGGTCTAATGAGTGAAGTAGCACCAGGCTGGAAACTTCGTGTGCTTCTAGCGCAGGTTCTATTCGCAGACCCAGATGTGATGCTTCTTGACGAACCTACCAACAACTTGGACATGGACACAATCCGTTGGTTGGAAGATACGCTAAACGCGCGTAACTGCACAATGATCATCATTTCGCACGACCGTCACTTCCTAAACTCAGTATGTACACACATGGCTGACTTGGACTACGGTGAGCTACGCGTTTACCCTGGTAACTACGACGAGTACATGACGGCGGCTTCTCAAGCTCGCGAACGTCTACTAAACGACAACGCGAAGAAGAAAGCACAAATCGCTGAGCTACAAACGTTCGTTGCACGTTTCTCTGCAAACGCATCGAAAGCAAAACAAGCGACATCTCGTGCGAAGCAAATCGACAAGATCAAACTGGACGAAGTGAAAGCGTCTAGCCGTCAAAACCCATTCATTCGTTTTGAACAGTCTAAAGAGCTGTTCCGTAACGCTCTGATTGTAGAAAACCTGAGCCAAGGTTTTGAAGAGGACTTGTTCTCAGACTTCAATGCAATTTTTGAAGTGGGAGAGCGCGTTGCGATCATCGGTGAAAATGGTGTGGGTAAAACAACACTTCTAAACACGCTTGCTGGTGTACTTGAACCGCGTGCTGGTGAGTTCAAATGGTCTGAAAATGCAAACATCGGTTACTACGCGCAAGACCACGCGCATGACTTTGCAGAAGATATGAATCTAACGGATTGGATGGGTCAATGGCGTCAAGAAGGTGATGACGAGCAAGTCGTTCGTGGTTTCCTTGGTCGTATGCTATTTGGTCAAGATGACATTAAGAAGTCAGTAAAAGTACTGTCTGGTGGTGAGCAAGGTCGTATGCTGCTTGGTAAGCTAATGATGCACAAGCCAAACATGCTGCTAATGGACGAACCAACCAACCACATGGACATGGAATCGATCGAATCTTTGAACACGGCGCTTGAGCAATACAAAGGCACGTTGTTCTTCGTATCTCACGACCGTGTATTCGTAGACTCGCTAGCAACGCGTATTATCGAAATCCGCGATGGCAAGATCACAGACTTCAAAGGCACGTACTCTGAGTTCCTAAAATCTCGTGGCGTTGACGCGTAATTACTCGCAAAGCGTTTAAAAAGCAAAAGCCTCGCTATTTAGCGAGGCTTTTTTGATATTTGGCCTTAATCCTTAAACTGACCGGTTATATACGCATAGATCCCGACCACGCCAAAGGTAATAATCATAGAAAGCATGATACCGCTGGGCGTAAGCAGAAAATTCCACAATTGGTCATTATTCATAGTCCACATCCTCTGTGAATCCGCATTATTGGTTTTAGTTTACACTGAAAAGGTGTTATTGGTTGCCTTTTACATCAAATTCAACCTTGTCGGCTCCTGTAAACACTTGGAAGCGCAAACCTTTCGCACGCGCAATGGTCGTAATACCAAATTGCTTCGCTAGATCTAACCCCATTTGAGTAACGCCAGAGCGAGAAAGCAGAACAGGAATGCCCATTTGAGCCACTTTAATCACCATCTCTGATGTAAGGCGACCAGTTGTGTAGAAAATTTTATCTTCACCTGTTTCTTCTTTGAGCCACATCTCACCTGCAAGTGTATCCACTGCGTTGTGACGGCCGACATCTTCCACAAATGACAACACTTCATTACCTTTGCAAACCGCACAGCCGTGTACTGCGCCCGCTTTTTTGTAGGTGTCGTTGTAATGAGTTAACGCTTCCAGCGCAGAATAAATCTCTGACTGCTTAAGAGAAACTTGAGGCACTTGATAATTTTCAAGCTGCTTCATCACGTTGCCATACATAGTGCCTTGGCCACAACCTGAGGTGACGGTTTTCTTTTTCAGGGCGCCTTCTAAGTGTTCAGTGTTTTCTTTAGTAATCACCGCTGCGGAATGCGTTTCCCAGTCAATAATAACGGATTCAATCGCGGCTGGATCGGACAGGAAGCTTTGGTTTTTTAAATAACCCAGTACTAGTGCTTCTGGACGCGAACCTAGCGTCATGAGCGTGACCACTTCTTTCCAGTTCAGCATGACCGTAAGAGGACGCTCGCAAGCGATTTGCTTCGCGAGCTTTTCGCCGTACTCGTCGTACACATCGACTTCAATGGTTTGCAGGGGATTTTCACTGGTTTTAATAATATTTGGTTTCAGCACAGTCGTGTCCTAGTGATTAAGAGCGTTAGGTTGCTACGCATTTTAGCTTGTTAAGTGGCTAGCAAATCTCATTCCAAAATAGCGGTTCCCACAGAAATTGCGAGGTTTTATGTCAACAATGCATTAAAACTGCGAGTTCGCAGTAATGACACATCAATACATTTGAGTTTCGTCTAGTTTGGTAATTATAGCCTGAGGGAGTATATAGACTAAGTTATATCAGCTTGGCGCGTTTATTGCTTCGAAGACAATAAAAATGGTCGAAAACGGGGCAAAATGTCCTGTGTGTTTTCAGACCAAAAATAGAAAGACTGGGTGAGTTATGTCGGATAAGAAAGATTTCGAAAAAAATTACGAAAAGACTGAGGATACATGGCCAATCGGCGTAGAGCTTGTTGAGCATGAGATCAGTACAGGGATTTGGGTGACAACCCAATGGCAGTTGACAGAATTTGCGCTGAATCCGACGGAAGAGACTCCAGATGTTTGTCCGTTGCAATTACATAAAGATGAACGTACAGACTACCGCTTTAACTTAAGCTCTCAGCAACCTAAACTCTTTTTAGTGATGGATAACGTCGAGTCTGGTGAAAAACCAGCGATACAGTTACTGACGGCTTCACAATCTGTTGCGGCGCAATATATGGATGGTGATAACCTTGTACTATCTAACGATATGCCGTTAGCCGTTCAGGCTTGGATGGAAGCCTTTATTGGTCGTCACGGTGAGTTGTTAGAAGTAAGACGCAAGAAACGCAAAGGAGCAGGCAGAGCAAATGGCAACTAGTTTTTTAAGCCGTTGGTCGAAACGTAAACTAGAAGAATCTTCCCAACATGCTGAAGAGATCACGCCGATAGCAGAGACGGAACAATCCGAAGATAGTGTCACAGCGCTTTCAAACGCTGACGAAAGCTTAGATACTTTGAACGTCAATGAGGATAGTCAGGCTCCAGACATTACCGCGAGTGTAGAGACTGAAAAAACCGAAGAAATGTCTGTGGCGCAACTGCTGGTTTCTGAAGCTTCAGAAAGCGTTAAGAAAGCTGCGCTGCGCAAAATGTTCTTGTCCGAAGAATTTAACGTGCGTGACGGCCTAGACGATTACGATGATGATTACAGTAACTTAAAGTCACTTTCTCAAGACGTCGCTGAGACGCTGCGTGATTGGGTTAAAGATAAAGTGGAAGACGAACCAGACGCTGAAACTGCGCAAGGGTCTGAGCTTAACGCTAACGATATCGCATCTGAGGTAGTTGAAGACGCAGAGTCAAACACCGACAAAAGTGGCCAAATTACTCAAGATGAAAATGAGCTGTATATAAATACAGTATCTGGCGAAAGTGATACTTTTGCTGAAGAATCACAGCCTAACGAGGTGAGACAAAATATACCACATAAATAATAGGTACATTTTGACTAAACACTCAATGAGCCGGCTGAGACAAAATGTCTCAACCGGTTTTTTTATCCCTACTATTTGTCAGTAAAATTGATAACCTATTGATTTTAAGTTGATATTTTATTGGCATGACACTTGCTATTTGTTGCTCAATACCAATCTGGTTGAAGTTAGTACGGACGCACTGCGTAGTATTCATCGCCTATAGATGGCGGAATAAGAATTCTCATTGATAAGTTAATCAGCAGAATCTCCGGCGCTAACTACACTAAGAGATGGAAAAGACTATCCATGTTCATAAATGGAATTGAGCAATGCTGAAACAATTATTAGAACAAGCAACTTCCAATAACGGTAAAGCGAGGCTGTACGCTTTCGAAAATACCGTAGAGTTGACCAATCTTATTCCACCAACCGTAAGCTATGAAAGCGGCGGTAATACTTTGATTGTGGGCCCAACAGCAATCATCGAAAGTGCGGCAGCGCAATTGTCGCAAATGAACAGCCTAACGCTGCTTTCTACCGATGGCGAAAAGGGCACAAATCCCGAGCTTTATTACGCCAATTCGGTTCAGGTTTCAGGGTTCTTAGGTACGTTTGAAGTTCTGATTGAAAATCATGGTTTGACCAACAACCTTGCCAAGGTCGCGACCAATAGCGATTGTTTCGATATCGTACTCGATCTTTGCCTTAACAGCTGCATGTCGGAAGAAGTCCCAGTACCGGGCTACTACCCAGTAGGTCGTGGCTATCCGAAACTGGCTGAAGCGTTGGAAGAGATTCCAACCTTAATGGGGACGTTCGATAAACCGAAATTCTTCCGTTTAGATACCGATTTATGTGCACACAGCTCTCGTGGCGTAAAAGGTTGCGAACGGTGTGTGGATGCTTGTCCGGCAGGGGCACTATCGAGTGAAGGCAGCGACAGAACGGGCCATCGCATCGAGATCAACCCATACCTATGTCAAGGCGTGGGTACTTGTGCTACAGCGTGTCCGACAGAAGCGATTCATTACGCACTGCCAAACCCTGAAGATACGCAAAAGTTTATTGAACGTACGCTCGCCAACTATGAGCAAGCGGGTGGTTTAGATCCTATCGTATTGATTTGTAGTTCTCGCCACGAGAGCTACAACGTGATGGCACTAAAAGCACTGCCAGATAATGTGATTCCAATTGTGGTGGAAGAACTGCCTTCGGTTGGTATTGATACTTGGTTCGCCGCGCTTGTGAATGGTGCTACTCAGGTGCTGTTTGCGGCTTCACGTTTTATGCCTCAAACCATTATTCGTGTGCTTAATAGCGAAGTAGGTATTGCTCAAGAGCTGCTCGGTCAGCTTGGTATCGCCAAAGAAACCATCGACATTCTGTATCTAGAGTCACTACGTGAAGGTGCTCCGACACTTTGTACTGAGTCTTTTGATTTGGCATTAGGTGATTTGCAAGGTAACAAACGTCAGCGTCTATTTACGGCGTTGGATGCGTTGTCCGCATCACGTATTCCAGTTGAGAACATTGTTGAACTTCCAGCGAACGCACCTTACGGCACAGTCTCTTGTGAAAGTAAAGGTTGTACGTTGTGTATGAGCTGTGTGGCGGTGTGTCCAACACGTGCATTGCATACGGACGGTCGATCTCCGTCGCTTAAATTCGTCGAGCAAGACTGCATTCAATGTGGGCTGTGCGAGAAAGCGTGTCCAGAGAAAGTGCTGACGCTTACTCCTCGTATGAACTGGGTGAAAGAAGAACGCCAGAAAGCGGTTGTGATTCATGAAGAAAAGGCAGCCGAGTGCATTCGTTGTCACAAGCCTTTTGCTCCGCAATCGATGATCGACATGCTACAAAACAAGTTACGCGGTCACTCTCATTTCTCTGATGAAGCGGCGATCAATCGTATCGCGATGTGTGAAGACTGCCGTGTGATCGACATGTTTGAGTCGATGGCAGAAGACCCAATGAAACAACTGAAATACTAGGAGCTCGCAGTGGACACACAACAAGAACAAACACTGAGAACAGACATTTATCTCGTACTATCTACACTTTTTCGTAGTGCGCCTAGTGATGAAATGCTGGCGTTCCTGAAATCGCTAGAAATTGAACCGTCTGAGAGCGCGATGCAAAAAGCTTGGCTCGCACTGCAACAAGCCGCGAACGAAACGCAGCGAGAAGCGTTAGAAGAAGAATATCAAGATCTGTTTATTGGCATTGGACGTGGTGAAGTTGTGCCATTCGGATCTTGGCATCGCACTGGCTCGATGATGGAAAAACCGTTAGCGGAAATTCGTCGCGATTTGGATCTTTTAGGCATCGAACGAGAAGAGAACGTGAAAGAGCCTGAAGACCATATTTCTGCACTGTGCGAAGTGATGGCAATGCTGACAGGTGAAGAGGAAGAACTTCAGCAAGCGGTGTTTAACAAACACATCGCCCCTTGGTTCCAATCTTTTACGCGCCAACTAGAGAGCGCAGAAAGCGTGAACTTCTACAAGCCAGCTGCACAGCTTTGCGATGCGTTTTTAACGTTAGAGCAAGTGCGCTTTAGCGTGAACACCAAAAGCAGTAAGAACAAATTAAAAATTGATGTGAAAAACGTCACTGATTACGAGTAATCGAGCAGTACTTGGTCATATCGATAGAGAGGCATGAGTCTCCAAAGATCTACCGTAAGGTAAGGAAGCAATGATGAAAGATAATAAAGAAATAAACACAAGCCGTAGGGATCTCCTAAAAGGCTTCACAACCGCTGCCGTTGCCGGTGCTGTTGTTGCGGGAACCACGAAAGTGGCCGTTGCTTCAGAAACGGTTGAGCCTTCTGAAAACGACGTGAAGAAGAAAGGGTATCGTGAAACTCAACACATTCGCGATTACTACGACACACTTTAGGAGATAACGGATGAAACTTGTCAAACGCTCCGACAGTGTGAGCAAAGAAACGAACCAGCTTGGCGTATCTCGTCGTGCATTCATGAAAAACACTTCGCTTGCCGCTGGTGGCGCAGTGGTTGGTGCTAGTCTATTTGCACCGGGAATGATGAAAAAAGCGCAAGCAAAATCTGTCGATCCAGAAGCGAAAACAGAAATAAAACGTACTATCTGTTCTCACTGTTCAGTGGGTTGTGGTATTTACGCAGAAGTTCAAAATGGTGTTTGGACGGGTCAAGAGCCTGCATTCGACCACCCATTTAACGCCGGTGGTCACTGTGCAAAAGGTGCAGCACTGCGTGAACATGGCCACGGTGAGCGCCGTCTTAAATACCCAATGAAGCTTGAAAACGGTAAGTGGAAAAAGCTTTCTTGGGATCAAGCGATCGAAGAAATCGGTAACAAGGTGATGGACATCCGTAAAGAGTCCGGCCCTGATTCGGTTTACTTCTTGGGAAGCGCAAAGTACAGCAACGAACAAGCGTACTTGTTCCGCAAAATGGCATCACTTTGGGGTACGAACAACGTTGACCACCAAGCGCGTATTTGTCACTCAACAACCGTGGCGGGTGTAGCGAACACTTGGGGTTACGGTGCGATGACCAACTCTTTCAATGACATGCACAACTGTAAGTCGATGCTATTCATTGGTTCAAACCCAGCTGAAGCACACCCAGTAGCGATGCAGCACATTCTGATCGCGAAAGAGAAGAACAACTGTAAGATCGTCGTAGCGGATCCTCGTCGTACACGTACGGCAGCAAAGTCGGATCACTATGTATCACTTCGTCCTGGTTCTGACGTAGCATTTATTTGGGGTGTGTTGTGGCACATCTTCGAAAACCAATGGGAAGATAAAGAGTTCATCCGTCAACGTGTATTCGGTATGGATGAAATCCGTGCTGAAGTAGCGAAATGGACGCCAGCAGAAGTTGAGCGCGTAACAGGCGTAAGCGAAGAAGACGTTTACCAAACAGCAAAACTGCTTTCTGAAAATCGCCCGGGCTGTATTGTTTGGTGTATGGGTGGTACTCAGCATACTACTGGTAACAACAACACACGCGCTTACTGTGTGCTTGAGCTAGCGCTTGGTAACATTGGTAAATCAGGCGGCGGTGCAAACATCTTCCGTGGTCACGATAACGTACAAGGCGCAACCGACCTTGGCGTACTTTCTGACACGCTACCTGGCTACTACGGCCTTTCTGAAGGCGCTTGGCGTCATTGGTCAAAAGTGTGGGAAATCGATTACGAATGGATCAAAGGTCGTTTCGATGACAACGCTTACAGCGGTCAGAAACCAATGCACAGTGCAGGTATTCCTGTATCTCGTTGGGTTGATGGTGTACTGGAGAACAAAGACAACATTCGTCAGCGCGAAAACATCCGTGCAATGTTCTACTGGGGACACGCAGTGAACTCTCAAACACGTGGTGTTGAGATGAAAAAAGCGATGCAGAAGTTGGACATGATGGTGATTGTGGACCCTTACCCAACGGTTGCTGCGGTAATGAACGACCGTACCGACGGCGTTTACCTGCTTCCTGCAACAACACAGTTTGAAACACACGGCAGCGTTACCGCATCTAACCGTTCTCTACAATGGCGTGAGCAGGTGATTGAACCTTTGTTTGAATCAAAACCAGACCACGAAATCATGTACCTGCTTTCGAAGAAACTGGGCTATTCCGATCTTCTGTTCAAAAACATCCGTGTTGAAAACAACCAGCCGGTGATTGAAGACCTAACGCGTGAATTCAACAAAGGCATGTGGACGATTGGTTACACAGGCCAAAGCCCAGAGCGTTTGAAAGCGCACCAACAAAACTGGCATACGTTCCACAAAACCACATTGGAAGCGGAAGGTGGCCCTGTCAACGGTGAAACCTACGGTCTACCTTGGCCATGTTGGGGTACACCAGAAATGAAACACCCAGGCACGCACATTCTGTACGATACGTCTAAGACGGTTGCAGAAGGTGGCGGTAACTTCCGTACGCGCTTTGGTGTGGAATTTGAAGGCAAGAGCCTACTTGCTGAAGACAGCTATTCGAAGGGCTGTGAAATCAAAGACGGTTACCCAGAGTTCACTGACAAGTTGTTGAAACAACTTGGTTGGTGGGACGATCTAACTGCTGAAGAGAAAGTGGCAGCAGAGGGTAAAAACTGGAAGACTGACCTTTCTGGCGGTATTCAGCGTGTCGCGATCAAGCACGGTTGTATTCCATTTGGTAACGCGAAAGCGCGTGCGATTGTTTGGACGTTCCCAGACCGTGTGCCACTGCATCGTGAACCACTTTACACACCACGTCGTGACCTTGTAACGGATTACCCAACTTGGGAAGACAAAGATGCAATCTTCCGTGTTCCTACGTTGTATAAATCCATTCAAGAGCAAGACAAATCGGGCGAGTACCCAATCGTTCTGACTTCTGGCCGTCTGGTTGAATACGAAGGTGGTGGTGAAGAGACGCGTTCAAACCCTTGGCTTGCCGAGCTTCAACAAGAAATGTTTGTTGAAGTGAACCCGAAAGACGCAAACGATCTTGGCTTTAGAGATGGTGATGATGTTTGGGTTGAAGGTGCAGAGAAAGGACGAATCAAGGTGAAAGCGATGGTAACACGTCGTGTGAAACCTGGTTTGGCGTTCATTCCGTTCCACTTTGGCGGTAAGTTCGAAGGTGAAGACCTACGCCCTAAATACCCAGAAGGTACACAACCTTACGTTGTTGGCGAATCGGCTAACACGGCAACCACTTACGGTTACGACCCGGTTACCTTGATGCAGGAAACCAAAGTAACCCTATGTAACATTCGTAAAGCGTAAGGAGTCTGACAATGGCACGAATGAAATTTCTATGTGACACCAAACGCTGTATCGAGTGTAACGGCTGTGTTACTGCATGTAAGAACGAAAACGACGATGCGCTTGAATGGGGCATTCAACGTCGCCGCGTGGTAACACTAAACGACGGTGAAGCTGGTGAAAACTCTATCTCTGTTGCTTGTATGCACTGTACCGATGCGCCTTGTATGGCAGTTTGTCCAGCTGATTGTTTCGAACATACCGAAGACGGCATCGTTCTTCACAATAAAGATCTGTGTATCGGTTGTGGTTACTGTTTGTTTGCTTGTCCGTTTGGCGCACCTCAATTTCCTAAACAAGAAGCGTTTGGTGAACGTGGCAAAATGGATAAATGTACTTTCTGCGCGGGCGGCCCAGAAACAGAGCCTGGCTCTGAGGAAGAACGTCAAAAATACGGTGCGAACCGTATCGCAGAAGGCAAGTTACCGATGTGTGCATCGCTTTGTTCAACTAAAGCGCTGCTTGCGGGTGACGCAGAGAAAGTCTCTGACATTTTCCGTCAACGTGTGGTAGAACGCGGCGCGAAAAACGCAGGTTGGACAGACGGAAACGATCTTTCTTACGATGCGACGAAAAGCTAAGTAAGGAGAGGCACATGTTAAACACGCTTAAACGTGCATCTTTAGCAATGCTGTCAATGATGACAGCATTGCTGCTGACTTTCGCAATGCCTGCTTCAGCAGAGGAACAATCTTCTAAAGTTATTCAACAGGAGATCACGCAACTCGCCGGGGCAGACTATTGGCGCGAAGTCAGAGAGGGGCAAGAAGGCTACACCACGTCTCAATCGCCAGAACATGGCGTATTGATCAGTAAACCTGGTGAGACTTGGTACATTCTAAAAGAGAAATGGATGTCTCCAGCGGGTGCTATCGCGATTTTCGGCAGTATTGCAATGGTAATCATGGCTTACGTATTCGTTGGTCCTTTGATGCTTAGCAAGCCGCGTACTGGTAAAAAAATGAAGCGTTGGTCTCGTTTAGACCGCGCGCTTCACTGGAGTATGGCGTTTACATTCTTAACGCTGGCATTCAGTGGTTTGATGCTGGTTTACGGTAAGCACTTCTTAAAACCGTACGTTCCTACTGAGTTCTGGGGCTTTATCGTCATGTTGGCGAAGCAGTACCACAATTACATGGGACCATTGTTCTTCATTTTACTGATGCTCGTGCTCTTTAAATGGTGGCGCAAGTCGATTCCAAACATGACAGATGTTCGTTGGTTTATGAAAATGGGCGGCATGGTTGGTAAACACAAAGGCACACATCCGTCAGCTGGTTTCTCAAACGGTGGTGAGAAGGCAATCTATTGGTTGTTAATCTTCTTTGGTGCTATCGCGGCAGTGAGTGGCTTAGTTCTGGACTTTCCTATCTTTGGCCAAACTCGCCGTGACATGGAGCTTTCTAACTTAGTTCATGCGATTTCGGCGCTGATTCTAATCTGTGGTTTTATCTTCCACATCTATATTGGTCTATTCGGTATGGAAGGTGCGCTAGAAGGCATGGTGACAGGTGAAGTTGATGAAACATGGGCGAAAGAGCATCACGATCTTTGGTATGAGGAAGTGAAGTCCAAAGAAGCGATGGGTGAAACAGATACGGCACAAACGGAAGTAAAAGGAGCGAAAGCGAATGAACAAACCTCATAACGGGATTTGGGTTGCGTACATCCTGAGCTGTCTGACCCCGTTTACGTTTCTGATCTCAGGCGTTATCGCAATTATCTATGCGGGTTACCGATTAGATAAGGGAGAAGACAGCGACGTAGTGATTTCTCATTACTACGGTTTAATTCGCACCTTCTTTCTCTACCTGACGTTTTTTGTTGTGTTGATCGTCACCGTCGCGACTTCTAACGGTGTACTCGTTGGCGTGAGTGATTATTGGTTGCATAGTACTTTGCTTGAAACCATCGCTTACTTTATTCCTTGGGTAGGGATGGTGTTTGCTGCATTAGCCATCTTGGTGTGGTTTATGCGAATGTTTCAAGGGATGCAGCAACTGCTCAATAACCAACCACACAGACCATCGACAGGTCCAAACCTTTAATCAGTATTCTTTAAGCAAAACCGCCGTAATAGGCGGTTTTTTTGTTGCTGTTTTGTCTCAAATATGAAGCACTTAGTCGCAGTGGTGATACTTGATGCAACTTATTGAGTGAATTTACGTAACTGGGCAGAAAATCATAGTTAAGTAAGAAACATGTAAAAAAATCGCGTCACGATGAGACATTAGTCTCACTCACGCTATTGTTCATTTACTCAGGATTCATCGTCCCGTTAAAGTACGCTGCGCTCAGAAATTCAAAGAGTTGCATACGTGAAAATTGCCATCAATACATTCAGTCTACGCATACAGAGGAATCTCTATCGGAGGATGTTTGATTAAGGCATCTTGCTCTCACAAATAAAAAGAGCGAAACGAGCATTAAATGATGCGGCAAGGTAAGAAAAGGACAAACACGTTACGGCTATGATCCCTCAATTCGTCATTCCTATCACGAATCGCTTTGGCGAAAGTTATCACTTCTCTGGTCAGTTACTTACTAGCGGCGAACCTAAAACATTCGTGACCAAACAAGAGGCAATAGAGTTTCTTGAGAGCTTTGGTGAGCTTGACCTTCGCTCTGTCGAGGACTTGTTCTATGCGATTGGTCAATTCAAGCCAAACATACCTGACGGTGAGCTTACTTCCCAACACTATAATTCAACGTTTGCCAATGCTTTGGTGAACGGTGATTTGCATGTCGCTCGAATTGTACCTACCGGCGAAAACTACGCACTCTCGTCAGCGGTTACGCCTCCACCGACTCAAAATACCGTCAATGCAAAACCATCGAAGGGAAAGGGGAAGTCGAATAAAAAGAGTGGCAGAAGTGCCGCATCCGCCAAGCCTCAGCAACAAAGCAGCGAAAAACATGAGAAAGCCGGTGATCCTGTATCACTTGTGACGGGTGAAGAAATTCTCGAACTCTATGATATCGAGCTACAACAAGGTACTACTTGGCAGCGTACTTACCGCTCTTCGCAGTCGGATGTAAATCATGGAATGGGCTTTGGTTGGCGACATGCATTTCAGTTTGAATTACGCGAGAAGACGGACGAGAAAGACAACGTTATCGCTTGGGAGTTTGTTGACGATAAGGCAGATATCACAGAATTTGAGCCAGTAGATATTGGAGCAACAAGTTACCAGATATACGCTGGTGCGAGCTGTTATTTCCTGAGCTCAACAACTCGGATTGTAACGCTCGCTAGTGGGCATCAATATCGGTTTGAGCAAAAAGATGATCGTTGGCTAGCTAAACAAGTTAGAAATGGCACGTTTTCAACGTTTCAATTGCAGTATTCTCGAAACCATCGATTGATCGAGATCGCATATAACAAGCGTCCGGTTCTTGAATGTCAATATGATAAGCAAGGACGCCTTGTAGAACTGCTTAATGCAAAGTCCCAAAAAGTTCTGGCAACTTATACCTATGATGAGCACGATGATTTGGTCAGTGCAACTAATCATTTGGGCCTAAAGGAACAGTATCAATACCTCGGCCATTTAATTATTAAGCGTGTACGACCAACTGGCTTTACTCATTATTTTGAATGGGATGGCGAAGGTGCAAAAGCGAAGTGCATCAGAAACGTTGGGGACGCAGGAATTTATGACTATCGCTTCCATTATCAGGGAAATCATTCTTCTTATTCTGACTCGTTAGATCATCAATGGTCTTTCTTGCATGACGAGCAGGGTAACTTACTCGAGAAAATAAGCCCCACAGGTAGAACTTGGCGATGGCAATATGATGAATTGGGACGAAAAGCACAAGCTATCTATCCTGATCAGTCAACGGTCAATTATCAATATAATCAGCATGGTCAATTAGTTTCTAAGTTTCATTCCTCTGGCAAAGAAATTCAATATGGCTATGACGGCTTAGGTAAGTTAGTTAAAACGGTTTCACCTGACGGGGATATCGAGAAGGCTTACTACAATAGTCTCGGTCAAAGAGTTTGGGATACCGATCAGTTCGGCTGTGTCACGGAGTATGATTACGATAAACACGGTCAAGTCGTCAAAAAAGAGTCTGAAGATGGTAAGAAAAGTCAGTGGTGGTGGGATGAACAACAAAGACTTATCGCGAATGAAATAGACGGTACATTACTTCGTTACAGCTACAACGAAGAAGATCTAGTGAATGGCGTCGCTTATCCCGATGGGTGTATTGCTCAACTCGCTTATGATCAATTCGGCAGGCGTACATCAGTTCGTTATTTTAACGACGAAGACAAAGTCGGTTATAGCGAAGAATATTCTTACGATGAGCACAGTCGTGTTGCTCAGATTCGGACGCCAGCAGGCATTACCTCGTATCAATGGGGAGCACTCGCGCAACAAGAAGCAGTCATCTTTCCCGATGGCAGCCATATTTCTTACGAATACGATCAACAACGTAACCTGACTAAATTAGTTCGGAGTGACGGCTTAGAGTTCGAATTCCTGTATGACGATGAAGGCCAGCTATCAGGAACTATTGGGTTTGATAATCTACAAAGCCAATTTGATTATGACGATATGGGGCGGATCCATCGTAAGCAAGTCGCCGATAGGACCGTGCTGTACCGCTATGACGCTGCGGGTTATCTCAAGCACGTCAAAGCAGGAAATGCTAGCAGTATTGTAGAGCACCACTTCAATTATACGCTTAGTGGGCGACTTACTTTCGCATCCAATCGCCATCAAACACTGCAATACCAATACTCTTCATTCGGGCATTTAACAAAGCGCATTCAAGGTCAGTTTGAGATAGCGCAGGAGTTTAACAGAGTTGGCCAACGCGTATCTCAGGTACTGCCAGATAATACGGAGCTGAACTTCTCTTATGATCGATATGGGCGCTTTTCAGCGATTCGGTTTGGAAACCTAGATTTACCTCAAATCAAATTTCATTACGATGAAATGGGACGAGTTTCCCAAATTGAAACGGCACATTTTAATGAGCGCATCATTTATGATGGTGTTGGTCGTTTGGTCGAACAACATTGGCCTGATAGAGAGAAAAAGTACGTTTACAATGCGCAAAACCGTATTTCATCAATCATTGATAATACGGCAGGAGCAACACACTATCAGTACGATGCCTTAGGGCAACTGAAACGAGTCAATGCTTCCGGAGAAGTGACTAAATTTGAATACGATAGTTTTGGCAATCCTACTTTGCCATCTTCAGAGGTATTCGCTGATCGTATTGAAGTACACGATGATGTCCGGTTCAAATATGACGCGCAAGGAAACCAGACAAAACGTGAGGGGCAAGGACATGTTCAGACTCGCGTATTTGATGCGTTAAATCAGCTCATTGAAGTTCACACCGACGATGGCATCAGTCAATATGAATATGATGCATTAGGGCGCAGGACGAAGAAAATTACACAACAAGGCGTTACGGAGTTCTTGTGGGAAGGGGAACGTTTAATTGGTGAACGCTCTTCAGGTGCTTTCCGATGGTACCTATATCAACCAGAAACCTACACGCCAGTGGCACTGCTAGAAAACGACGTTATTTATTGGTACCAGTGTGATCAAGTTGGTAAACCAGAGCGACTGATCGATTGCGAGGGGAATGTTGTATGGAGTGCCAGCTACGATGCTCACGGCTTTGCTCATGTACATATTGAAAATGTAGCAAATCCACTGCGTTTTCAAGGGCAGTACTTCGATCAAGAAACCAACTTACATTACAACCTCGCTCGGTATTACGATCCTAAACTAGGACGTTTTATCCAACAAGATCCGATATCTATTGCTGGTGGTATTAATCATTACCAATATGCAGTCAACCCTATCCAGTGGATTGATCCAACAGGTTTCCTTTGTGAAGAAGGGCTAAAACGCTTGGGTCAAATGTTGGCAGAGTATCAGGCGCAAAGCGATGTCCCCCAAGAGGTTTGCGATCAGATTTTAGAAGCAGCAAAAGAATCATCCGTCGGAGAAGATGGCGTTCGCTCGCAAGTCAAAATCCGAAAACCAAAAGGTAAAAATCATATCCGATATGAGTACGATTTAGACCATATTGATTGCGAGAAGAACGAGATTACTTTTTATCGCCACATTAATCATTCTGACGGAAGCAAACATGAAGTGCAGTACGTAGTCGGGATAGAAGAGTTTGTTAATGCTCACGTGTTTGATTCAGAGAAGGTCGGTGGCGATAAGACCTGCACCATCTTCACCGAGGACCTAGTGCTGAATAAAGCGGATTACAAGGATAACTCAGAATTCGAATTCAATAATAAGGATGAGGATGAGAAATACAAACTTTCTGAAGAATGCAAACAAAAGGTTGATGAGTGTTTAGCAGAACGTCAAAAGGCAATGGATGCGCGTAGCGGCGAAGAAGGGCATAACGCCCAAATTGCTAAAATTAACCAGCAGTCAGCAAAAATTGGTGAGTTGGTCGCGGATGACTTTGTTCGGAATATACGCCCTAATGCTAAGTTGATCCATCCCAAAGACCTTGCAACTTCGGGATCGAAACCAGGTGATTTCGATATGGTGTACCTCTCAGATGATCCTGAAGAAATCATCATCGTCGAGGCTAAGGGTGGCAGCAGCCCGCTCGGCAGTCGTAAAATTGGAAATATGGCATATCAGCAAGGGACAACTGAATATACAGCAGCAATTATTGGTGAGATGTCTAAGCAAGAACAAGGTACAACGGAAAAGATTGCTGCAAATCACATCAAATCCGCTATCAAAGATGATATTCCGATTCGTTATATTCATACACAAGCAGAAATATCTTCAGATGGTAAAGTCTCGAAAATTAAAGCGAAAGAATTTGATATAGACATGGGAGAATTTGGAAATGTTTGATGCCAAGGAATTAAAAAAGATTGAGCGATTGGCTCATATTAGTCTAACTCAAGCGGCAATAGATGCTTACAGAGAAGAAGTAAAAGAGAACTTAGATAAACGAAAAAGGCGCATTGCGATAAAAAGAGAAAACTTGGTTTATTTGAGTGATGATGTGTCTGAGCAAATTCGCCTGTATACATGGCTACCTCCATTAAATGATGATGAGAGAATCGGCACACTATGTCTATATGAAGCATCATTAATGCGTGCATTTTATCATCAGCTCGCCATGAGACCTGACGAGCCTCAAAGTATTCAATTACCTGGATACCCGGAAGTAACCTGGAAAGGTGAAGGTATTTTAAAAACGGGGTGTTTACACCCTAACCGATGGCTTGATGCTTATTTCACTTCGGTGATCGTGCGTGACAGGCCAAGTATGGACGTATTGGCGAGCTTTCCGGTTTCTCTGATGAAACAAAGTTCTACGAAGGCTGGTGAGCTTTCTTACATGCTGGTGGATGTGATTCAGTCATTCCACAACCGCACATCGGATTACCCCGATAAGCTAGTCGCAGCAATGGACGCTGCAGTTGCTCAGGGTGATGACTGGGCATTAGAAATCGCCATGGGCATTTTAGAAACCTTTGCCGCCCTGACAACCGATATTGATTATGACTTTGAAGAGGTACTCATTAAGAACCTGCAGTTCCAGGAGCAATATCAAATGCGCTTGGATGCTCCTAAAAAATTGATTTCAATCGAAACCTTCATCTCTTTCCCTCTGCTTGGCATGGCTTGTATGTGGTACGACAAAGGTAACTGTTTATCTGTTGAAACCGGTTGGCTTCCTCCTTATCTCGTTGAAGGGCGTTGGCTAGAAGATGTAAAAGTAGGGAAGATCACACGATAAATTATCATTTATATAGAAATTCAGTATATAAGCCACCTTTCACGAGGTGGCTTATATGTTTACCGATATTCAATCAACCCCATCCAGTGGATTGACCCAACAGGTTTTCTTTGTGAAGAAGGGCTAAAACGCTTGCAGAAAATGCTGGCTGAGTATCAGGCGCAAAACAACGTTCCCCAAGAGGTTTGCGATCAGATTTTAGAAGCAGCAAAAGAGTCATCTGTCGGAGAAGATGGCGTTCGTTCGCAAGTCAAAATCCGAAAACCCAAAGGTAAAAACAATATTCGATATGAATACGATTTAGACCATATTGATTGTGAGAGAAACGAGATTACTTTTTATCGTCATATCAATCATTCAGATGGCAGCAGACACGAAGTGCAGTATGTTGTTGGGATTGAGGAATTTGTAAATGCGCATGTTTTTGACTCAGAGAAAGTTGGCGAGGAAGAAGGTTGCACGATCTTCACTGAAGATCTTGTGCTGAATAAAGCAGAGTATAAAGAAAACTCAGAACTCAATATGAGTGATTATGAGCTAACAGAAAAAAACAAAGCAAAAATTGATGAATGCTTGAAAGAGCGTCAAGAGGCAATGGACGCTCGAACTGGCGAAGAGGGATATAATGCTCAAATTGGCAATATTAACCAACAGTCTGCAAAAATTGGTGAGTTAGCCGCGGATGACTTTGTCCGGAGTAAACGTCCTAATGCTAAGCTGCTTCATCCCAAAGATATTGGAACCTCAATTTCGAAGCCGGGCGATTTTGATATGGTTTACGAGGTGGAAGAGCCGCCACCAGGTGAAATTATAATTGTTGAGGCCAAAGGGGGTAGCAGCCCGCTGGGTAGCAGAAAAATTGGAAATATGGCATATCAGCAAGGGACAACGGAATACACTGCCGAAATCACCAACCTAATGTCTGAAAAAAGGAAGGAACGACTGAAAAATTAGCTGCCGACGAAATTCAATACGCCGCTTTATCCGGCAGAACTATTCGATATATACATACTCAAGCGAATATCCCTGAAAGTGGTAAGGCCTCAGATGTAAAACTAGAAGTGGCAGAGTTTAAAATTGATTCAAAAGGATTAAGTCAAAATGCAAAGTAAAGAATCGGTCAAATTTTTAGAGCGAAAAGCAAATCCTGAACTTGACACACAAGCCATTGTGAATCGGAAAAAATTTATAAACCGGGTTTTAGATAACAGAAAAGAAGGCCTTAAAATCAGGCGGGAAAATCTGGTCAGTCTTGGGGATTTTGCCATTGACCAGGTTCGCTGGTATACCTGGTTTCAAGCCTCTCATGAAGACGAACAAATTTGTACATTACGCCTTTATGAAACTTCTTTAATGGGAGCCTGTTATCATCAACTTGCTATGAATCCCAATGAAGAATTAACTATCAAGATCCTTGACTATCCTGAAGTAAAGTGGGGTGGTGAAAGCACTTTAAAAACGGGGTGCATAAATCCTAATAGATGGATCGATATGTATTTTATATCGACAGTTGTGCGTGACAGGCCAAGTTTAGACGCATTGGCGAACTTTCCGATTTCTTTGATGAGACAGAGCTCTACCAAATCGGGTGAGCTGTCTTATATGTTAGTAGACGTCATACAGTCGTTCCATAACCGCACATCGGATTATCCTGACAAGCTCGTCGCAGCAATGGACGCAGCGGTAGCCCAAGGGGATAACTGGGCGTTGGAAATTGCGATGGGGATCCTAGAAACCTTCGCGGCGTTCACTACCGACATTGGTTATGACTTTGAGAAAATGCTCGTTAAAAACCTACAGTTCCAAGAGAAATACCAAATGAGGCTTGATAAGCCAGAGGACTTGATTTCTATAGAAACTTTCATATCTTTCCCTCTTCTTGGCATGGCCTGTATGTGGTACGACAAAGGCAACCGTTTATCAGTTGAAACTGGTTGGCTTCCTCCCTATCTCGTCGAAGGATGTTGGCTAGAAGAAGTAAAAGCAGGGAAGATCACTCGATAAACCCCTTTAGTTAGCAATTCAGTATAATAACTTTCAAATCGCCAAGATTAATCGGCAATCTGCAGAAATTGGTGAGTTGGCCGCAGATGACGTTGTCCGGAGTAAGCGTCCTAATGCTAAGCTGCTTTATCCCAAAGATATTGGAACCTCAATTTCGAAGCCGGGCGACTTTGATATGGTTTACGAGGTGGAAGAGCCACCACCAGGTGAAATTATCATTGTTGAGGCCAAAGGGGGGAGCAGTCCTTTGGGTAGTAGAAAAATTGGAAATATGGCATATCAGCAAGGGACGACTGAAAAAATAACAGCAAGAAAAATTCAACATGCAGCTTCGTTCGGTATACCTATTCGATATATACATACTCAAGCAAACATCCCTGAAGGTGGGAATGTCTCAGATGTAAAAGTAGAAGTGTCAGAATTTAAAATTGATTCCAAAGGACTAAGTTAAAATGCAAAGTAAAGTTGTAGAACGCAAAGCAAACCCTGAGTTGAGTGAAAGTGGAGTTTCTTCTGAGAAAGAATTTATCAATAAGATACTAGATCAGCGAAAAGAGGGTCTTAAAATCAGGCGGGAAAACCTGGTCAGTCTTGGTTATTTCGCCATTGACCAGGTTCGCTGGTATACCTGGTTTCAAACCTCGCATGAAGACGAACAAATTTGTACATTACGTCTTTACGAAACTTCTCTAATGGGCGCTTGTTATCATCGACTTGCTATGAATCCCAATGATGAATTAACTATCAAGATTCTCGACTATCCTGAAGTAAAGTGGGACGGGGAAGGCATTTTAAAAACGGGGTGCATAAATCTTAATAGATGGCTTGATATGTATTTCATATCGACAATTGTGCGTGACAGGCCAAGTATGGACATATTGGCGAACTTTCCAATTTCTTTGATGAGGCAGAGCTCTAACAAAGCGGGTGAGCTGTCTTATATGCTAGTAGACGTCATTCAGTCGTTCCACAACCGCACACCGGATTATCCTGATAAGCTGGTTGCTGCAATGGACGCAGCGGTAGCTCAAGGGGATAACTGGGCGTTGGAAATTGCGATGGGGATCCTAGAAACCTTCGCAGCGCTCACTACTAACATTGGTTATGATTTTGAGGAAGTGCTCGTTAAAAACCTACAGTTTCAAGAGAAATATCATCTTCGAGAATTAGGACCAGATAGAATAGGGATCCGCACGTTTATTAATTTCCCTCTGCTTGGCATGGCTTGCATGTGGTACGACAAAGGCAACCGTCTATCTGTTGAAACTGGTTGGCTTCCTCACTATCTCATCGAAGGACGTTGGTTAGAAGATGTAAAAGCAGGGAAGATCACTAGATAAACTCCTTTAGTTAGCAATTCAGTATAATAACTTTCAAATCGCCAAGATTAATCGGCAATCTGCAGAAATTGGTGAGTTGGCCGCAGATGACGTTGTCCGGAGTAAGCGTCCTAATGCTAAGCTGCTTTATCCCAAAGATATTGGAACCTCAATTTCGAAGCCGGGCGACTTTGATATGGTTTACGATGTGGAAGAGTCTCCACCAGGTGAAATTATCATTGTTGAGGCTAAAGGGGGTAGCAGCCCGCTGGGTAGCAGAAAAATTGGAAATATGGCATATCGAATACACTGCAGAAATCACCAACCTAATGTCTGAAAAAAGGAAGGGACGACTGAAAAATAACAGCAAGACAAATCCAAGATGCAGCTTTATCCGGCATACCTATTCGATATATACATACTCAAGCAAGCATTCAAGAGAACGGGGATGCATCGGATGTAAAACTAAAAGTGGCAGAGTTTAAAATTAATTCTAAAGGGCTAATTTAAAATGCAAAGTAAAGTTGTAGAACGCAAAGCAAACCCTGAGTTGAGTGAAAGTGGGGTTTCTTCTGAGAAAGAATTTATCAATAAAATATTAGATAAAAGAAAAGAAGGCCTTAAAATCCGGCGGGAAAACCTGGTCAGTCTTGGTGATTTCGCCATTGACCAGGTTCGCTGGTATACCTGGTTTCAAACCTCGCATGAAGACGAACAAATTTGTACATTACGTCTTTACGAAACTTCTCTAATGGGCGCTTGTTATCATCGACTTGCTAGGAATCCCAATGATGAATTAACTATCAAGATTCTCGACTATCCTGAAGTAAAGTGGGACGGGGAAGGTATTTTAAAAACGGGGTGCATAAATCCTAATAGATGGATTGATATGTATTTCATATCGACAGTTGTGCGTGACAGGCTAAGTTTAGACGTATTGGCGAACTTTCCGATTTCTTTGATGAGACAGAGCTCTACCAAAGCGGGTGAGCTGTCTTATATGCTAGTAGACGTCATTCAGTCGTTCCACAATCGCACATCGGATTATCCTGATAAGCTGGTTGCAGCAATGGACGCAGCGGTAGCTCAAGGGGATAACTGGGCGTTGGAAATTGCGATGGGGGTCCTAGAAACCTTCGCAGCGCTCACTACTAATATTGGTTATGATTTTGAGGAAGTGCTCGTTAAAAACCTACATTTCCAAGAGAAATACCAAATGAGGCTCGATAAGCCAGAGGACTTGATTTCTATAGAAACTTTCATATCTTTCCCTCTTCTTGGCATGGCCTGTATGTGGTACGACAAAGGCAACCGTTTGTCAGTTGAAACTGGTTGGCTTCCAGCTTATCTCGTCGAAGGACGTTGGCTAGAAGATGTAAAAGCAGGGAAGATCATTCGATAAACTCCTTTAGCAAATCAATATACAAGCCATCTCTCATGGGGTGGCTTTTACGTTTGAGGTGGGGAGCTTGTTGTTTGTTGAACGCTCCATCATTGGTGGCATTACCAATATGCAGTCCACCATATCCAGTGGATTGACCCAACAGGTTTGGGGCAGCCAATACTGGCATAGTATAAAAAAGTCTGAACTCAATACGAGTGATTATGAGCTAACAGAAAGAAACAAAGCAAAAATTGATGAATGCTTGAAAGAGCGTCAAGAGGCAATGGACGCTCGAGCTAGCAAAGAGGGATATCACGCTCAAATTGGTAATAATTAACCAGCAGTCTGCAAAAATTGGTGAGTTGGTCGCGGATGACTTTATTCGGAATATACGCCCTAATGCTAAGTTGAGCCATCCCAAAGACCTTGCAACTTAGGGATCGAAACCAGGTGATTTCAATATGGTGTACCTCTCAGATGATACTGAAGAAATCATCATCGTCGAGGCTAAGGGTGGCAGCAGGCCGCTCGGCAGTCGTAAAATTGGCAATGAAGCATATCAGCAAGGGACAAGCAAATATGCGGCGGAAATCGTTAAATTAATGTCTGAACAAAAAGCTGGTACAACAGAAATTGATGCTTCAGATGGCGTATCTAAAGTGAATGTAAAAGAGTTTGATATTAGCCTCGAAGAATTAGGTTAAGGGAAGTAAAGTTAGTATGAAAAAGATAAATAGAAAAGCAGCCTACGAGTTGAATACTGAGGAACTTAATTACTATACAAAACAAATAGAAAAAAACTTAGAGAAAAGAAAACATCGTATCACAATAAAGCGCGAAAACTTGATATATCTAACAGACGGGGTTTGGGAGCAAGTTAGGTTATATACTTTGTTTCCAGTGTCTGAACTAAATGACCGAATAGGAACGCTGCGTCTATTTGAAGCCTCGATAATGCAAGCTAGCTATCATCGACTAGCTCAAAAACCTGAAAGCCCTTTGACGGTTAAGGTACCTGATCATCCTGAAATAACTTGGAAAGGCGAAGGTATTTTAAAAACAGGTTTCATTTGTCCTTCAATGTGGCTAGATGCGTATTTTACCTCTGTCATCGTTCGTGATAAACCTAGCTTGGACGTATTGGCGAACTTTCCGATTTCTTTGATGAGACAGAGCTCTACCAAAGCGGGTGAGCTGTCTTATATGCTAGTAGACGTCATTCAGTCGTTCCACAATCGCACATCGGATTATCCTGATAAGCTGGTTGCAGCAATGGACGCAGCGGTAGCTCAAGGGGATAACTGGGCGTCGGAAATTGCGATGGGGATCCTAGAGACCTTCGCAGCGCTCACTACTAACATTGGTTATGACTTTGAGGAAGTGCTAGTCAAAAACCTACAATTCCAAGAAAAATATCATCTTCGAGAATTAGGATCAGATAGGATAGGCATCCGCACTTTTATTAACTTCCCACTGCTTGGCATGGCTTGTATGTGGTACGACAAAGGCAACCGTTTATCTGTCGAAACTGGTTGGCTTCCTCCCTATCTCGTCGAAGGGTGTTGGTTAGAGGATGTAAAAGCCGGAAATATAATTCGCTAAGCTTTAAAGGGAGCTAGGTCATCATTTCTGACGTTTTGTTGCGTTACACTTGGCATTATGTGTCCTTTTTAAAGATACCTAAGCCCTTTTACTCGAATAGCTTGAAGCGCTCAGACGTAGTAGTAGAAGTAGCAGAGTTTAAAATTGATTCCAAAGGACTACGTTAAAATGCAAAGTAAAGGAACAATCAAAATTGTAGAACGCAAAGCAGATCCTGAGCTGAGTGAAAGTGGAGTTTATTCTGAGAAAGAATTCATCAATAAGATATTAGAACAGCGAAAAGAAGGTCTTAAAGTCAGGCGAGAAAACTTGGTTAGTTTTGGTGATTTTGCCATTGACCAGGTTCGCTGGTATACCTGGTTTCAAACCTCACATGAAGACGAACAAATTTGTACATTACGTCTTTATGAAACTTCATTAATGGGGGCTTGTTATCATCGGCTGGCTATGTTTCCGAATGAGCCATTAACTGTTCAGATACTCGGTTATCCAGAAGTAACATGGGATGGTGAAGGTATCTTAGAAATGGGCTTCATTTGTCCTTCAATGTGGTTAGATGCCTATTTCACCTCTGTCATCGTTCGTGATAAACCCAGCATGGATGTATTGGCGAACTTTCCGATTTCTTTGATGAGACAGAGCTCAACCAAAGCGGGTGAGCTGTCTTATATGCTAGTAGACGTCATTCAGTCGTTCCACAATCGCACATCGGATTATCCTGATAAGCTGGTTGCAGCAATGGACGCAGCGGTAGCTCAAGGGGATAACTGGGCGTCGGAAATTGCGATGGGGATCCTAGAGACCTTCGCAGCGCTCACTACTAACATTGGTTATGACTTTGAGGAAGTGCTAGTCAAAAACCTACAATTCCAAGAAAAATATCATCTTCGAGAATTAGGACCAGATAGGACAGGCATCCGCACTTTTATTAACTTCCCTCTGCTTGGCATGGCTTGTATGTGGTACGACAAAGGCAACCGTTTATCTGTCGAAACTGGTTGGCTTCCTCCATATCTCGTCGTAGGGTGTTGGTTAGAGGATGTAAAAGCCGGAAATATAATTCGCTAAGATTCAAAGGGAGCTAGGTCATCATTTCTGACGTTTTGTTGCGTTACACTTGGCATTATGTGTCCTTTTTAAAGATACCTAAGCCCTTTTACTCGAATAGCTTGAAGCCCTCAGACGTAGTAGTAGAAGTAGTAGAGTTTAAAATTGATTCAAAAGGATTAAGTCAAAATGCAAAGTAAAGAATCGATCAAGATTGTAGAGCGCAAAGCAAATCCTGAACTTGACACACAAGCCATTGTGAGTAAAAAAAATTTTATAAACCGGGTTTTAGATAACAGAAAAGAAGGTCTTAAGGTCAGGCGAGAAAACTTGGTTAGTCTTGGTGATTTTGCCATCGACCAGGCTCGCTGGTATACCTGGTTTCAAACTACGCATGAAGACGAACAAATTTGTACATTACGTCTTTACGAAACTTCTTTAATGGGAGCCTGTTATCATCAACTTGCTATGAATCCCAATGAAGAATTAAGTATCCAGATACTCGGCTATCCAGAAGTGACATGGGATGGTGAAGGTATTTTTAAAACAGGCTTTATTTGTCCTTCAATGTGGCTTGATGCTTATTTTACTTCGGTGATTGTGCGTGATAAACCTAGCATGGATGTATTGGCGAACTTTCCGGTTTCTTTGATGAGACAGAGCTCTACCAAAGCGGGTGAGCTGTCTTATATGCTAGTAGATGTCATTCAGTCGTTCCATAACCGCACGTCGGACTACCCTGATAAACTGGTGGCCGCGATGGACGCGGCAGTTTCTCAGGGTGATGATTGGGCATTAGAAATCGCCATGGGTATTTTGGAAACTTTTGCGGCCCTGACAACTGACATCGGTTATGACTTTGAAGAAGTACTCATTAAGAACCTACAGTTCCAAGAGCAATACCAAATGAGGCTCGATAAGCCAGAGGGCTTAATTTCTATAGAAACCTTCATATCTTTCCCTCTGCTTGGTATGGCATGTATGTGGTATGACAAAGGCAACCGTCTATCTATTGAAACCAGTTGGCTTCCTCCTTATCTCGTCGAAGGGCATTGGTTAGAAGATGTAAAAGCAGGGAAGATCACTCGATAAATCCTTTAGTTAGCAATTCAGTAAATAATCCACCTTTCACGAGGTGGATTATATGTTTACCGATATTCAATCAACTCCATCTAGTGGATTGACTCAACAGGTTTCCTCTGTGAAAAACGCTTACAGCAAATGTTGGCAGAGTATCAGGCACAAAATAACTTTCCCCCAAGAGGTTTGCGATCAGATTTTAGAGGCAGCAAAAGAGTCATCCGTCGGAGAAGATGGCGTTCTCTCGCAAGTCAAAATCCGAAAGCCAAAAGGTAAAAAACATATCAGAAGCTCTAGTCAAAATTCCAGTCAATGAATTAATAAAACTAACGGTATCTCGCCCTTTTTGGGGGCATTAAGCGTTGGATGGGAGCCTACGAGCGATTTTTACCCAGCAGTCGGTGAAGGTGGAGTTAATCAATTTCTAGGAGAAACTAAAAGTTGGGACGATAGCTAGGTTATCCCATTACAAAGTTGAGGATAAAATGAATTTTGAAGATGATCTTGTGACTATACTCATAAATTTCAGAGATAACATTATTAATGATATGGCTCTTAAAAAGTGGGTTACTAATAATGAGTGCGATTTAAAAGCCTTGCTAGGAAAGTCAGGGCTTACTTTGAAAATAAATAATGGTGATAGAAAGGCAGTTACGTCTGTAATTGCTCAATATAGTGGCTCGGAAAAAACTTATTTTATATAAGGAGGGCCCCTTCAAAGGCTTGACCGACGTTGAGTGCTGTGAAACAGCAATTGCTATGGCAGTTTATAATGGAATTCTAAAAAAGTGCCTCAACCTCATTGGTTTCAGCCGTCCACTAAAGAGATCGGGGCCGCCGAGTTTTACGAATCTATAGGCAGTAAATCTGTTTGGAATCTGGTAATCCCAGAGCGAGCATCTAGAGGGTACTGGAAAAAATAGGTTAGATCTCTATTTTTGGCGTTCATGTTTCGTGACACATGGCATTTTATGGCTAAGACTCAACGGTATGTCACTTAACTAGGAGTTGTCCCCTAAAAAATAATGGCGTGTTTTCTTACAACCAGGAGACTACGGTATGGCCTACCTTGTAGAAGAACCCAAAACCCAGGGAAATTATTCTCGTAGACGTTAAGAGGTATTAGCCCACTAGACAGCCGTAAGGTTGGAAATATGGCATATCAGCAAGGGACAACTGAATATGCAACTGCAATTACTGATCTAATGGCTCAAAAGGACAAAGATACAACCGAATAGAAAGCGGCCAGAAGTATAAAAAGCATTGAGAAAAAAAACTCCTGTTAGATATATTCACACCGCAGCGGCTATTTCTGATGCTGTAGAGGTTTCTTCAGTTAATGTAAAGGAATTTAACGTAGAATTAGGACTGGATTAAATGTCTGATAATAAAAAGAAAGTTAGCATGAAGAGAAAGGCGGAACCTCAATTGACACCAAATGATGTCGCTGACTACCAAATGTATATCAATGAAGATTTAGATGAGCGCAAAGAGCTAATAGCAATCCGCAGGGAGAACTTAGTCGCTCTTAGCGACGACGTTTCAGAACAAGTGAGGTGGTATAGTTGCTTTCCATCTTCAATAGAAACTGAACAAATCGGAACACTTTGCCTTTATGAGGCATCATTGATGCGTGCTTTTTACCATCAACTTGCCATTAAACCAAATGAACCTCAAAGCGTTAAATTACCTGATTATCCAGAAGTAACATGGAAAGGCGAAGGTATTTTAAAAACAGGCTTCATTTGCCCCTCAATGTGGCTAGATGCGTATTTTACCTCTGTCATCGTTCGTGACAAAGCTAGCATGGATGTGTTAGCGAACTTTTCGATTTCTTTGATGAGACAGAGCTCTACCAAAGCGGGTGAGCTGTCTTATATGCTAGTAGACGTCATTCAGTCGTTCCACAACCGCACATCGGATTATCCTAATAAGCTGGTTGCAGCAATGGACGCAGCGGTAGCTCAAGGGGATAATTGGGCGTTGGAAATTGCGATGGGGATCCTAGAAACCTTCGCAGCGCTCACTACTAATATTGGTTATGATTTTGAGGAAGTGCTCGTTAAAAACCTACAGTTCCAAGAGAAATATCATCTTAGAGAATTAGGGCCAGATAGAATAGGGCTCCGCACGTTCATTAATTTCCCTCTGCTTGGCATGGCTTGCATGTGGTACGACAGAGGCAACCGTCTATCTGTTGAAACCGGTTGGCTTCCACCCTATCTTGTTGAAGGACGTTGGCTAGAAGATGTAAAAGCAGGGAAGATCACTCAATAACACCCTTTAGTTAGCAATTCAGTCTATAAGCCATCTTTCTCTTGAAATGGCTTTATATTTATGGTGGGGAGTTTGTTGTTTGCCGAACGACCAATCATTCGTGGCATTATCAGAAAACCCAAAGTTAAAAATCATATTCGATATGAATACGATTTAGACCATATTGATTGCGAGAAGAACGAAGTTACTTTTCATCGTTATATCAATCATTCAGATGGTAGTAAACGCAAAGTTCAATATGTTGTAGGTATAGAGGAAATTGTCCAAATCATCCCCTTAAATAAAACTCAAAGGAGGGGAGTGTTGCGAATTATTATGGCGGTTCTTTAAGAAGAGGTTGTGGGCTCAAGTTAAATAACGAAATAGTTGGCGGGTTACCTGAAAACCATGCTGGAAATCACCAAATTAGTATCAATATTGCTCAGGAATATCCGGTCATGCATAGAGCTACCGAACTTGATTATAACATTAACAGAGGTGCAAATGGGATTGCACTTCCAACTAATATTAAAACATCTGTCGAAATAGGCCTTCCCTGACACGTGGGTAGACATCTAAGTGCTAGGCACCAAGGTTCTCAGGTGCTTTAGTTCGACGAGAAATGAGAGCGTTGTAAACTAAGTATGGTCGTGGTTTGATCGATGATATGATTTTTGTAGATGAAATTGGAAAAACAGAAAGTAACATTAGGAATGCTCTGGAAAAGAATGAAGCTCGATCGCAATTGGATGATCCGCAATGGAAAAGTAGGAAGTAGTAATGACACTTAAAATTTGGACCAACAAGGTAGATAGAGACTCCGATTTTACTCAAGGCAAAGTAACGCAGTCTAGTGTATTAATAGGATTGAATCTGACGGGAGGCGTTGCCCTAGGAGACAAATGGCCAAAAGTTACTATTGATGTCATATCAGATGACAAGCCTGCGGATAGTTTTCTTAGTGGTCCTTTATTAATCGTGAGTCGACGGTTATCTGATTTAATTTCTAAGCACACACAAACGAGTGAAGTTGAATTCCTACCGATTGAGGTTAATTACCAAGGTAAAAGTTTTGGTGAATACTATTTTTTAAATGTTCTTGCGATTTGCGATTTACTGGATAGAAATCATTCAATATTTAGTGAGTTTGATGGAGAGGTTGATTCAATTGATCGAGTTGTCCTTAAGAAAGATATTGAAATGCAGAAAACTATATTTCAACTGGATGCTATCGAGTGGTTATTATGTGTCGATGAAAAACTGGCTGAATTAATCGAGAACAAAGATTTTTCAGGAGTGGTATTTAAGTCAGAAAGTGAATGGCGTCCTTTTTAGAGCTCCTCGGGTATTTTTTTAGCCATCTCTTACGAGGTGGCTTTTATATTTATGATTGGGAGCTTGTTAGTTGAACTGTCAATAGTGGCATTACCAATATGCAGTCAATCCTATCCAGTGGATTGACCCAACAGGCTTCTTGTGTGAAGAAGGGCTAAAACGCTTGGGTCAAATGTAGGCAGAGTATCAGGCCCAAAGCGATGTCCCCCAAGAGGTTTGCGATCAGATTTTAAACGCTGCAAAAGAGTCATCCGTCGGAGAAGATGGCAGCAGACACGAAGTGCAGTATGTTGTTGGGATTGAGGAATTTGTCAATGCGCATGTTTTTGACTCTGAGAAAGTTGGCGGAGAAGAAGGTTGCACGATCTTCACTGAAGATCTTGTGCTGAATAAAGCAGAGTATAAAAAAACTCAGAACTCTATATGAGTGATTATGAGCTAATAAAACGAAACAAAGCAAAAATTGAAGAGTGTTTTAAAGAACGTTAAGAGGCTAGGAAGGCTCGAACTGGCGAAGATGGATATAACGCTCAAATCGCCAAGATTAATCAGAAATCTGCAAAAATTGGTGAGTTAGCCGCGGATGACTTTGTCCGGAGTAAACGTCCTAATGCTAAGCTGCTTCATCCCTAAGGTAAATTTAGAAGCCGGGCGATTTTGATATGGTTTACTAGGTGGCAGAGCCGCCACTAGGTGAAATTATAATTGTTGAGGCCAAAGGAGGGAGCAGCCCGCTGCGCAGCCGTAAGATAGGTAACATGGCATATCAAATATGCAACTGTAATTACTGTTCTAATGGCTCAAAAGGACAAAGATACAACCGAATGGAAAGCGGCCAGAAGTATAAAAAGCATTGAGAAAAAAAACTCCTGTTAGATATATTCACACCGCAGCGGCTATTTCTGATGCTGTAGAGGTTTCTTCAGTTAATGTAAAGGAATTTAACGTAGAATTAGGACTGGATTAAATGTCTGATAATAAAAAGAAAGTTAGCATGAAGAGAAAGGCGGAACCTCAATTGACACCAAATGATGTCGCTGACTACCAAATGTATATCAATGAAGATTTAGATGAGCGCAAAGAGCTAATAGCAATCCGCAGGGAGAACTTAGTGTGGGCTCCAAATCGGATTCAAGGTCAGTATGATATTTATGCGTTGCGGCAGGTTGTTGATACTCTTAAAGTGACAGATAAATGTTGGGTAAACGCGGTGATATAGTTAATGCTTTAAAATTACTGGTTAAAACCGCAGCTGAGGAGATAAATATGGCAGGTGAGCATAGCGCAAAAGATGTAATGGCCGCGATTAGATCCGGTGACGTGAGTGAGGTTGAAAAAATTCTCTCAGGAGATGACAAATTACTTCATCTAATTACGCCTCTGGGTTCTTGGTTGCATATCGCAACGGAGCAAGGGCAAGATAAAATTGTAGAGCTTCTGGTGAATCTAGGTATTGATGTAAATGTTAAGGGGGGGCCTTCAGGTGTAACTCCTTTAAATACAGCTGCATATGAAGGTCATTTAGACTTACTTACCTATTTTCTAGAAAGAAATGCAGTGATGGATATATCTGAACCAGACCGCAACCCATTGTTTGCTGCGATCCATGCAGGTCATAAAAATATTGTGGAGCTATTACTAAAAGCTGGTATAGATACAAAGGTAAAATATACTGGTAACTCTATGAAAGACATGGACGCTATAGCGTTTACTTATGAGTGGGGACGCAAGGAAATCGCAGAAATGATTAAAGAGCACAATAGGCACGCTTAGTAGAAGTTAATATGGTACGACAAAGGCAACCGTCTATCTGTTGAAACCGGTTGGCTTCCACCTTATCTTGTTGAAGGGCGTTGGCTAGAAGATGTAAAAGCAGGGAAGATCACTCGATAAACTCCTTTAGTTAGCAATTCAGTATATAAGCCACCTCTCATGAGGTGGCTTTTACGTTTTGTTGAGCTATATGGTGCGCATTATGTTGGTGCACTAAAACCACATTGGTGCATTTATTAGCATGTTAAACACCATTTCAAGAATACCTAATTTTATTAAAGTTCATACAAAACAATAAATTAAAGCGTAAGTGTTAGAAATATAAATTATGGAATGAGAATTGCTCTGTTAGACGCTCTATAAATCAAGTTCACCAAATTGGTGATGAGCCTAACTTTGATGCACAGGATAAGTGCGCTACAGATCAATGGAGACAATTATAATGAGTGTAACTGCCAATCAGGTACACGGCGCTGTACAAACTCTCACGCAAAGTTCCGACACACTTTTCTTACTACTTGGCGCAATCATGGTTTTTTTGATGCATGCTGGTTTCGCTTTTCTTGAAGTAGGAACCGTGCGCCAAAAGAACCAAGTTAATGCTTTAGTTAAGATATTGGTTGATTTCGGTATATCCGCCATCGCGTATTTTTTATTGGATACTGGGTCGCTTATGGCGGCACCTTCTTTGCTGATGCTGAGACATTATCTCAAGGCAATGGTTACGAGTTAGTGAAGTTCTTTTTCTTGCTGACCTTCGCTGCAGCGATTCCCGCTATTGTTTCAGGTGGTATCGCAGAACGAGCTCGTTTTTATCCGATTCTAATCGCAACATTTTTCACTGTCGGCATCGTATACCCGTTATTTGAGGGAATGATCTGGAACGGAAACTTTGGTGTTCAAGCTTGGTTTGAAAATACCTTTGGTTATGGCTTCCACGATTTTGCAGGTTCAGTCGTTGTACATGGTGTTGGCGGCTGGATAGCGCTTGTTGCCGTCGTGTTTTTGGGCATGAGAAAAGGCAGAGTTCGAGCAGGAAAGCACACCAACTTTGCACCTTCGAATATTCCTTTTTTGGCCTTGGGAGCTTGGATCTTATGTGTGGGGTGGTTTGGCTTCAACGTCATGTCAGCTCAAACTGTGTCAGGCATAAGTGGCTTGGTGGCTATGAACTCATTGATGGCAATGGTCGGAGGCATTGTTGCGTCATTGTTGGCTAGTAAGAATGACCCTGGCTTTATTCATAACGGCCCACTGGCTGGCTTAGTTGCTGTATGTGCGGGCTCAGACTTAATGCATCCTATCGGTGCTTTAGTGACAGGTGCGATTGCTGGCGTGCTATTTGTTTATCTTTTTACCCACCTACAAAACAAAACCAAGATTGATGATGTGCTGGGTGTCTGGCCTTTACACGGTGTATGTGGCGCTTGGGGTGGTATTGCTGCGGGGATCTTTGGCCAAAGCTCGTTGGGTGGGCTAGGGGGCGTGAGCATTATCGTTCAGTTTCTAGGAACGCTTTTGGGCATTTCCATCGCTGTGCTTGGGGCACTTGCAGTCTACGGCGCGATTAATACCAGTATGGGACTAAGGCTTTCAGAAGAAGACGAATTCAATGGCGCTGACCTAGCCATTCATAAAATATCTTCGACCAACGAGGATTGAGGCCAATATGGGAGCGGCATAAAGCCGCTCTTTTAGCAATTGCCTTTCTTGGCTTGGCCTGGAGGACAGAAATTACCATTACCTCGATGGTCATCATCATTGGAGCTGACTCTTACCTTTACATCATCGACTTCGCCTTCAACATTGGTAAGTTGACAGCCTGCCAAAGTCATAAGCAATATAAACGCTAGAGATACTTGTCTCATTGCTGTTCCTCTTAAATTGTAATTCTAATAGTGACCATTACGACTATGGTCTAATCCATATTACTACTGTTGCTATTCTTTCAGTGTTAAGCTAATGAAAAAACAGCAAGGATGAGTTATGAATTTCCCTTATAGAAATATTGTAGTACTTACTGGTGCAGGTATCTCGGCCGAATCTGGTATTCAAACATTTCGTGCGCAAGATGGCCTATGGGAGAATCACCGTATCGAAGATGTAGCAACGCCTGAAGGGTTTGCTCGCGATCCGGACCTTGTTCAAGATTTTTACAACCAACGCCGCAAGAAACTTCAAGATAATGCGATAAAGCCTAATGCAGCGCATGAAGCATTGGGTCGTTTAGAGGCTGAGTTAGAAGGTAAAGTGACGGTCATCACTCAAAATATAGACAACCTTCACGAAAGAGGAGGCAGTCAGAATGTGATTCACATGCATGGTGAGTTGCTCAAGGCCCGCTGTAGTGAATCTAACCAAGTAGTAGAGCACAATGAGGACATTAAGACCGGCGAGCTTTGTCATTGTTGTCAGATCCCTTCACAAATGCGACCACATATTGTTTGGTTTGGTGAAATGCCACTGCGAATGGGTGATATCTACGCGTCATTAGAAGAAGCAGATTTGTTTATTTCGATTGGGACTTCTGGCGTTGTGTATCCCGCAGCAGGTTTTGTTCATGATGCAAAAATGCACGGCGCACATACCATTGAAATTAACCTAGAACCTAGTGCGGTAGAAAGTGAATTTGAGGAAAAACGCTACGGAAAAGCAAGCGTTGAGGTTCCAAAATTAGTTGACGAGATACTGGCTCTAGAAGGAAAAGAAAGAGCGTAATAACTTCAACAGGAAGAGTTTTTGTCTTGTCATTAAGAGCAAAAAAGCGGCTCATGAGCCGCTTTTTCATATCTTTAAAACTAACGAATTAGTTGTTCACTTTTAGCTTTTGGAAGTACTCATCGTACATTACGCTCGCTTCGCCAACTTCATCTTGCCAAGTACCGCTGTCCATCACTTCTTGTGGTGGGAAGATGCTTGGATCATTAGCAAATTCTTTCGGTAGCAGATCGTGTGCCGTTTTAACTGGAGTAGGGTAACCAATCTCTAGTGCGATCTTAGCTGCGTTTTCTGGGCGCAGTAAGAAGTCAATCATCTTATGAGCCGCATCAACGTTCTTCGCGCCAGCTGGAATTGCCAGGCTGTCCATCCAGAAGATCGTTCCTTTTTCTGGCCAGATGATGTCGATGTTCGCGCCTTCTTGACGAGCCATGTAAGCAGAACCATTCCAAAGCATACCAAGTGAAACTTCACCCGCTAGGTAAGGGTTTGCAGGAAAGTCTGAGTTAAATACTAATACGTTTGGCATTAGCTTTTTCAGTTCTTCGTAAGCGGCTTTGATTTCTTCTGGGTTAGTCGTGTTTGGTGAGTAACCAAGCTTAGTCAATGCAATGTGGAATACTTCGCGAGAATCATCCATCAACATTAGTTGACCTTCCCACTTGCTATCCCAAAAATCATCCCACTTCGTAACAGATGATTTGTCTAGCATGTCAGCATTGATACCAATACCTGTCGCACCCCAAATGTAAGGGATAGAGTAGTTGTTGTTCGGATCGAACGGCTTGTTAAGGAAGTTAGTATCAAGATCGGCAAAATGAGACAATTTCTCTTTGTCGATCTGTTGCAGCATGCTTTCTTTACGCATTTTAGAGACGAAATAGGTAGACGGTACTACCAAGTCGTAACCAGAACCTTGAGTTTTTAGTTTTGCGTACATACTCTCGTTAGATTCGTATGTAGAGTAAATAACTTTGATTCCAGTTTCTTTTGTAAAGTCTTCAAGAACTTCGTTTGGAATGTATTCCGACCAGTTGTAGAAATACAGTTCTTGATCAGCAGCCATTGCAGGGGTAGCGATGAGCGTCGCTGCACATAGAGCGCTTGCGTAGAATTTACTTTTCATTTGTTTTCCGTTTTGTTTCGCGATTGGACAAGTCAATACTAGCTGGAGTTATCAAGTTGAGCCAAATCGCAGTAAGCACAAATATGTTCATTTAGCTTGAATATCGTTGTCTCCTTGTTATGAGACGATAAATCTATGATACCAAGACAAATAAACCTAGCAACGCGCGATTATATCAGCCTAAGACAAAAATAGGCAGCGTATTGCTGCCTATTTTCCTATGGTTGATGACTTGTTACACAAGCTAGATTATTGTCCCGCTTTCAGCTTGAGGAAATAATCTTCGTACTTAACGGTTAGATCACCAACCGCATCTTGCCATTCAACGCGGTCAAGGTCTTCTTGAGAAGGGAACAGTGGGGCAACGTCTTTAAACTTAGCATTCGATTCTTCCACCGCCGTTAGGTAGCCAGTATCACGAGAGATTTGCTCTGCGATTTCTGGGCGCAGTAGGAAGTCAATCATCTTGTGAGCGGCTTCTACGTTCTTCGCACCGGAAGAGATAGCGAAGTTATCAACCCAGCCGATACCGCCTTCTTTAGGAAAAACGAGTTTAAGGTTCAGGCCTTCACTTTGTGCCGCTGCGGCGCTACCGTTCCAAAGCATACCAACGCCCACTTCACCAGACATGTAAGGTGCGCCAGGGTTGTCAGAGTTGAAAACTAAAACGTTAGGCATCAACTTTTGTAGCTCAGCGTACGCTTCATCGATTTGCTTAGGGTCTTTTGAGTTACCTGAGTAGCCAAGTTTACGCAGAGCGATATGGAACACTTCACGAGTGTCGTCCATCAACATTACTTGACCTTCAAGCTCAGGCTTCCATAGGTCAGCCCAGCTTTGGAAGTCGTTTGGATCGTACATATCTGCGTTAACCGCTAGGCCTGTAATCGCAACAACGTGTGGGATAGAGTAGTCGTTACTTGGATCGTAAGGCTTGTCTAGGTAGTTTTTATCTAGGTTGCCGAAGTTTTTCAGCTTAGTCTTATCGATCTTTTGTAGCATGCCTTCGTCACGCATCTTCGCCACGAAGTACGTTGAAGGTACTACTAGGTCATAACCTTGGTTATGGGTTTTTAGCTTTGCATACAAAGTTTCGTTCGACTCGTAAGTCGAGTAGATCACTTTGATGCCAGTTTCTTTAGTAAATTGCTCTAGGATATTACTGTTGATGTAAGGACCCCAGTTCATAAATACTAGTTCTTTATCATCCGCTGTCGCTGTACCAGAGAACAGAGAAAGCGCACATGCACTACCAGCTAATAGAGTAGCCCATTTTTTCATTGACGTTAGCTCCAAACCAAACGTTGTCCAATTTTGGACGATAGATAGAAAAACAGAATGGCATGTAACCATTCTGTTTCGTGATGTTAACAGGTGCGGATTCTACTTCACTTTTTCTCTTGCTAGCAACTGAGAAATTACTACCAAGACCAAAGAAACAATCAACATCACCGTTGCTAGGGCGTTCACTTCCGGTGAAATGCCCACCTTAACCATGGAGTAAATCTTCAATGGCAAGATTTCGTATGTTGGACCCGTTACAAACGAGCTGATGATCACATCGTCCAAAGACAGGGTAAAGCTCAATAACCAACCTGCGGCAACCGCTGGTTTAGCGAGAGGAAGGATGATCTGTTTCAAGATAACCCACTCGCTTGCACCAAGGTCTTTTGCTGCTTCCAACATTTTCACATCAAAGCCATTTAAGCGGCTGTATACAGTTACCACAACGAATGGTAGACAAAAGGTGATGTGAGCAATCAATAGTGTAAAGAAGCCAAGCTGTGCGCCTAATACTAGGAACAGAGCAAGTAATGAAATCGCCATTACAATATCGGGAGACATCATCACGACAAACAGCATGCCGTTTACCGCACCTTTACCTTTGAACGAGTAACGGAATAGGGCAACGGCCGTTAAGCTACCAATGATGGTTGCTGCTGTCGCTGAGAATACCGCTACGTTCAATGAATGCCATGCAGCTTGCATTAGGCTGTCGTTATTTACTAAGGTTTCGTACCATTTCGTGGTGAAACCACCCCATTTCATACCAAATTTGTTGGCATTAAATGAGTTAACAATTAAGACGATGATTGGCAGATACAAAAATGCATATACCAGCGCCATAAAGCTAAATCTAACTGTGCGTCCCATTAGTCTAGCTCCACTTTCTTATTCAATAGTTTGCCTGCTCTGTAGTAAGCGTAAAGCATCACAGCCATTGCGAAGGTGAGGGCGATACTGGTCGCAGCACCAAATGGCCAGTCACGAGCGTTCAATACTTGGCTCTTAATAACGTTACCGATCAGTAGGTTCTTCGCACCACCAAGAAGGTCAGAGATGTAGAACATACCTAGTGCTGGTAGCAGAACCAACAAACAACCACCGATAATGCCAGGCATTGTAAGAGGTAGAATCACTTTCGTAATGGTTTGGAACTTGTTCGCACCAAGATCTTTCGCCGCCTCGATATAAGTGTTGTCCAACTTCTCGATTGCCGAGTAAAGCGGCAGAATCATAAATGGAAGCAGGATGTACACAAGACCAATCATTACTGCTGTTTCGGTGTACATAATACGTAATGGCTTATCGATGATTTCCATCGCCATTAATGATTTGTTCAAAATACCTTGTGTACCCAGAACAATCTTCAGGCCGTAAGTACGGATAAGAGAGTTTGTCCAAAAAGGTACGATAACTAAGAACAACATGAATGGGCGCCATTTCTCTGGCATTTTCGCTATGATGTAAGCAAATGGGTAACCAATTACTAAACACAACAACGTCGCCACAATCGCCATGTAGAACGAGTGCATCAGCACTTTCGCATACAAGGGGTCGAGTAGACGTAAGTAGTTGTCGAAAGTAAATGTCATTTCGATTAAGTTTGCTTCATCACGCGTTAAGAAACTCGTACCGATAATCATCACATTTGGTACCAACACGAAAAGTGTTAACCAACCGACGATTAAGGTAATGATCGCGTTTTGAAGATTAATCTTCTTGCTTATCATTGAGGACTACCTCCCAGCTCTCAACCCAAGTGATAGCGACTTTCTGGCCAAGTGAGTGGTCCACATCAGGATCATCTTCGTTAAAGAATTCGCTAACCATTACACGCATGCCCGAATCCAATTGGATAACTGAATCAAGCGTCATACCTTTATAGGTACGCTCTGTTACGTGACCTACGATGCCTTTTTCTTCAGACTCTTTGATCTCTTCGATACGTAAGTCTTCTGGGCGAAGTAGTACTTGCAGTTTTTCACCTGCTTGCGCTTCCTGATCGTAGTAAACAACAGACTCGACACCTTCGATTTCTGCACGGATACGTTTCTCGTCGATACGCTCTAGCATGGTTGCGTTGAATACGTTGATCTCACCGATAAAGCGAGCAACAAATAGGTTCTTCGGCTCTTCGTAAATCTCACGTGGAGAACCATCCTGCTCAATAACACCGTCGCGCATTACAATAATGCGGTCAGACATCGATAGGGCTTCTTCCTGATCGTGCGTAACGAAGATAAAGGTAATACCAAGTTGACGCTGAAGCTGTTTAAGCTCAATTTGCATTTGCTTACGCAGTTTGTAATCAAGTGCAGATAGAGATTCATCTAGCAGCAGTACTTTTGGTTTGTTAACAACCGCACGCGCAATGGCGATACGTTGTTGCTGACCACCAGAAAGCTGATGAGGCTTACGCTGTGCCATTTTTTCTAGGCGCACCATGCGCAGTGCTTCCATTACTCGTGGTTCAATGTCCGCAGTAGGCGTTTTCTGCATACGAAGACCAAAAGCGACATTCTCATATACGGTCATATGTGGAAACAATGCGTAACTCTGAAATACCGTGTTGACGTGCCTTTGCTCTGCAGGAACCTGTGTTACATCCTGGTCATCCAAAATAATTTGACCGTTATCTGCCGTTTCAAAACCTGCAATCATGCGTAAAACTGTTGTCTTACCACAACCAGAAGGCCCGAGAATCGTCAGAAATTCACCATGATTAACATCCAGATTTAAATTACCGATGATTTCCTTACCATCGAAACTTTTACTAATACCAGATAAACGAATAACTGGCTTTCCTGCTTGCGGTTTTGCGTTCAACGTCTGTATTTCCCCCACGTTCAAGCCGGGATTATCCCAGCTGATGTGACACTAACCATTCACTTTTGAGGCGCGCATCATAATCACCAAAAGTGTGAAATTAAAGCATTTTCTTATCTTGAAACAGAAATAATTTTGCAGGAAAAAGCCATCATTCCTTACCATACTGTTTTTATGAGATTAATTGGCATCTAGACACAGTTTGATAGCACTAAACTTTGTTCAACAATTGTTTCAATTTCATGACCTTGAAAGTGGTTAATTATCAACCATACAGTTGAGATTGCAAGGATTGTAGGTGAGTTGTGATGTTAGATGTGGAAAGATTTCTTTATAATGACGATTACATTAATTGACTGGAATTCCAGTCAAAATTTTACAAGTTAGTCTTGGATAAACTATGAACGACGATTTTGAGAAAGATTTCAATCTTGGGGGGAGTGTAGAGCGAGCTTTGTCTGGCAACTACGAGCTTAAAGCTGGCGCGGTTTTTAACGAAGCTTGGCGAGCAACCATCCAGCACTTTTTATCATTTTCTCCTGCCATTATTGTATTGCTTTTTGTCCAGTTAGGTATTTTCTATATTGCATTAAAACTGCAGTTGGGCGATTTGACCGTTATTCTTGATGCGTTTGAGAACCCAGAGTCGTTCACAAACGATATTGTGTCTTCTATTTATGTCGCGAATTTCAGTTATGAGGTGATTAGCGCCCCAATTTATGCGGGGATAAGTTTGATGGCTATGAGTCATATCGCTGGCCTAAAGACTAAGTTGCGCCATGTTGGAAAGGGGTTGCAGTTCACCATTCCTGTTATTCTAGCAACGCTCATGAGCTTAATGCTACAAGGTGTGGTTGGTATGATTTTTCCTTTACTGTCGCTGTATCTTTCCTTGGCATTTAGTCACTCTATTTTGTTGATTTGTGAGAAAAGGGTGCCACCAATGCAAGCGTTGCTGTTATCACTTCGCGCAATCAACAAGAAGATTTTTGTGGTCGCGGGGCTTTACTTAGGCGTGATGTTAATGTTTATTATTGCAGCAATGTTCTACGGTATTGGCTTGATTTTTGTGCTGCCATTCTTCTTCCATTTGAAAGGCATACTCTACCGCGAAATGTTTGGAATTAAGCTTAAGATCGTTACAACACAGAAAAACGATAATGATCACGATGGTAACTCACAGGTGTTTGATGCCTAATTCTTTGAAATCAATAAGTTTACGAGTGGCGGCAACCTGTATAGCCGCCACTTTTATTTCTATAGGCCCATATTTACACTACGAGAAACAGTTTAAATATGTGGAAAATCCTGACGTACTCTCTGGCAAGATTAAGCATGTCGATTTATCACACTTGCCATACATCGGTGATATCCCAGACTTCAATTCAATAAAAGATACGAAAGAGAAAAAAGCTGCTTTTTTTGATTTTTTAAGGCCTAAAATTGCTCTTGAGAATCAACGAATTCGTCATGAGCGGGCCTTTCTTACCTCTTTAAAGGTGGGACAAGTGACGCAAGAACAACAAGAGTATGCTCAGCGGTTATCATCTCTGTATTCGTTGCCCTTGAGTAACGATAAGATTGATCAAGCATGGCTAGACGAGATGCTTGTGCGAGTGAACGTCTTACCTGAAGCCTTGGTTCTAACTCAAGCGGCAAATGAATCTGCGTGGGGCACTTCTCGTTTTGCTACTCAAGCAAACAACTTGTTCGGCCAATGGTGTTATAAAAAGGGCTGTGGAATTGTTCCAGCGCAACGTGGCGCTAACAAAGTTCATGAAGTTGAAAAATTCGATTCTGTACAACAGTCTGTTCATGGCTACTTTATGAATGTTAATCGAAACCCAGCGTATGCAGACCTGCGTGAAATCAGAACATCTCTGGCTGAAAAGAACAAGGGCTTGTTAACGGTTGCAACCGCGTCAGAGTTAACGCATGGGTTGCTAGCCTATTCTGAACGTGGCATCGCCTATGTACACGATCTTCGCGCTATGATTCGTCATAACAACGCCTACTGGACGCAATAAAATAACGGATAAAATGAAAAAGTTAAGCCTAAGTCTATTGGGAAGTGCGGCGCTAATTCTTGTATCGCCGATAACCCAAGCTCAAGAGTACATGTTCACGTACTCAAAGTTATACACTCAACTAAAAAACAACAATAAAGAAGGGCATGACGATGTGAAAGTTGGTGTCTTTTTTGTGGACGCAAAAACTAAGCAAATTTGTACGATAGAAAAAGCTTGGATGGAAAAAGAAGAGCACTATGAAGAGTTTGTTATCCCTGCTTCACAAGAGTTGCCTTTACCAGTTGATAAAAACTTAAAGTCAGCAAATCCGTTGGTTTTTGTCGATACCCCAAAAGATACACGTTGCGATTACTCACTTGTCGTGATGACCAAAGAACCATTACAGGGTAACGTTTCTTACGACCAACTTAAGCCTCTTCTACCTCAAATGCAGACGATGCTGGAAGATTTAGGCGGTATGTTTGCGGGTTGGTTTACACCGGAGGTTCAAGGTGTGACGATGGAGTTTGCAAATCAACTGAATGATAAAGTGATTTTCTCAAACGGAACCGAAAAGCCAATTGTCAATGGCAAGATACAAGTCGCACTAAGTGAAATAGGGCAAGGTGGCACAATGACACTACCAGAACCGACGATGCGAGTGTTACCTTATCTACCTAACGCAAAGAAATGAACACTGAACGTTTAGAAAGGGCTGCAATCGCAGCTCTTTTTTAATTTTGACCGTAACTAAAGTATCTTTCACACTCTTTTCTTAAAGACTCAATAAGACAAACATTTAATCCTGCGTAAAAAGCTCGTATAATCCACGCCCCAAAGAAACCCATGTTAGGAAGTCCTAGTCGATTTATCGGCGATGTGAGAGCCCGCAATGAACCAAATAGATACAAGAAAAGAAACCCTAGAATTCAACAAGCTTCAGAAACGCCTAAGAAGACATGTTGGAAATGCCATTACTGATTACAACATGATCGAAGAAGGCGATGTTGTAATGGCATGTATTAGCGGTGGTAAAGATTCATTCGCGATGCTTGATATCCTGCTGAATCTTCAAAAAGCCGCACCGATCAAATTTGAAGTGGTTGCGGTAAACCTAGACCAAAAACAACCGGGCTTCCCTGAGCACATTCTGCCAGAGTATTTCGAAACACTGAATATCCCTTACTATATCGTCGATAAGGACACGTATTCCGTCGTAAAAGAGAAGGTACCAGAAGGCAAAACCACTTGTGGTCTGTGTTCACGCCTGCGACGTGGTACGCTGTATTCATTTGCAGAGAAAATTGGTGCAACTAAGCTTGCGCTAGGTCATCACATGGATGACATCGTCGAAACAATGTTCTTGAATATGTTCCACGGCTCTCGCCTTAAAGCGATGCCACCAAAGCTACGCTCTGATGATGGCCGTAACGTGGTCATTCGTCCATTGACTTACTGTCGTGAAAAAGATTTGATCAAATACGCTGAGCACAAGGATTTCCCAATAATTCCGTGTAACCTTTGTGGCTCTCAAGAGAACCTTCAGCGTCAATCTATAAAAGCAATGTTGATTGAATGGGATAAGAAGACGCCAGGGCGTGTGGAAGCAATTTTTAAATCAATTCAAAACGTAAGCCCAAGCCAACTAGCAGACCGCGAATTGTTCGACTTTGTTAACTTACCGCTAGATCGTGAAGGTAACCGCGAAGAGTATGAATTTAATGAGGCTGTCGTTTCTTCGACGAATATTGATGAATCGATGTTCATCGATGTTACGAACATCTAACTCGTAAAAAGGAGGTCAATTAGACCTCCTTTTTTGTACCCAACGCTTTAACTGTTCCCAAACAAAAATCCCCCTGTATTGGGGGGATTTATTAGCGCTGATTTGAAAGCGCTCAATACATAGCAATACTAAAGAGAGATTAGGTTGCTGTATTTGGGTCGAGAGGGCTAATGTAGCCTTTTGGTTTTAGAGCCAACACGTCGCAATTTATTTTATCAATTACGTGCTCCGCTGTATTACCAATAAAGACAGCAGAAAGCCCTGTTCGCCCTGTGGTACCTAAAATAACCATTGCTGCGTTCAAGCGCTCTGCAGCTGCCGGAATGACATCTTCAGGTAAACCTTGCTCAACTATCGTTTGCTCTTCATCAAGACCATGTTTTTGGCGTAGTGCTTTCATAGCCGTTAAATGATGGCCTCGCACTGCATCGGTATAAGTCGTTGGGTCAAATTCAGGAAGTTCAATCGTAATATTCGCCGGTGTAACGGGGTAGGCGTTAACAAGATATGGCTTGGCCTCAAGCCGAGTGGTGATTTCTTTTAATCGCTCGACCATCGTATCGTTGAGATCAATATGAGTCGGGTTTTCTGAGCCCACATGTACTGAGGCAAGGATACTTGCTTGTTCCGGCCAAGCAGCATTCTTAATAAGAAGCACTGGAATAGGGCATTTTCGCAACAAGTGCCAATCTGTCGGTGTGAAAATGACAGACTCTAAAACATCATGCTTACGTGTGCCTTTGATGACTAGGTCATGATTGCCTGCATAGACTTCAGCAATAATCGCCTCATAAGGGCGGTTGTGCCAGACAACACAAACATCAAAGTCGAAGCCATCGTTTAGGTATGGTTGAGCAATTTTACGCATCCACTGCTCACGCTGATGAATGACACCTCGACGCATAGCATCTCTTTCATCCACTGATAGCATTGACGTCATGTCATACGAGAAATCGTAAATGGATAAAAAGAAAGTGATTCGGCTTCTAGATACACTTTTCTGAGCTAATTGAACAGCTCTTGCAAGTGCGGGCTGCTCATCATTATTGATGTCAGCTACAACAAGGATCTTACTGTATATACTCATAACTAAGCCCACTTCTATTGCAAAACCAGATACTGAATGTAAATTAAATCAGTATTTTGGAGTACTCACCGTACATTTTTACTGTAGCTTAGTTTGGAGAACTTTTTGAGGACTTTCGAAAGGAATTTATGAGAAATATGATGTAGCTCATTTTCGAGCTACATCAATAATTAGGGTGTATTATTCTTTAGTTACACCAGCAAGTTCCATCAATGCATCGTGGTCTAAGATAGTGATATATTTACCTTTTACGCTTAGGATCTCAGATTTCTGGAAACGACCTAACAAACGACTAATCGTTTCGACTGTAAGACCAAGGTAGTTGCCAATATCACCACGAGTCATAGTTAAACGAAACTCTCTAGGGCTGAAGCCACGCTGAGAAAAACGCGTTGATAGGTTGTAAAGGAAAGCAGCTAGTCGCTCTTCTGCATTCTTTTTAGAAAGAAGCAAAATCATTTCCTGATCACCTTTAATTTCGTTACTCATCAAACGCATGATTTGCTGGCGAAGCTTAGGCATCTTACCCGATAGATCGTCTAAAATTTCGTATGGGATTTCACATACCATCGACGTTTCGAGTGCTTGAGCAAAGCTAGGGTGGGAGTCACCAGTGATAGCATCGAAACCGACTAAGTCTCCAGCTAAGTGAAACGCTGTGATTTGCTCATCACCTTGCTCTGTGATCGTATAGCTCTTGATGGTACCAGAGCGGATAGCGTATAGCGATTTTAGCTCATCACCGGCCTTAAAAAGCTCTTGTCCTTTTTGAATAGGCTTCTTACGTTCGATGATTTGGTCAAGCTGGTCAAGTTCTGCCTCATTTAGAGTGAACGGGATACACAGTTGACTAATGCTACAATCTTGGCAATGAATGGCGCAACCGCCTGATTGGATACGCTTTGTTGCAGGTTTTTCAGAAATCATAACAACCTTTCACTATTTGATATACATCAATATTTTAGCATCGCTTAATCCTAAAGGGTAGCAAAAATGTCACCTCAATAGAGTTTAACGTTATCTGAAACCGAGTAACGCTAAGGCTCCTACAGCGGTATACGTACCATAGCCAATAAGGATTAATGCTGAAATATTTCTAAATATTAATGATTTTTGTAATTTCTGAAAATGATTGGCACCGTATCCAATAATAAGCATCGCAGGTAGCGTTCCGAGCCCAAACGCAAGCATAATTAGGCCGCCGTTCATCGCACTACCAGAAACCGCCGACCAAGTAAGCGCTGAATAAACTAAACCACATGGTAACCAACCCCAAATAAAGCCAAATGGCAACGCGTGAAGAGGATGCTTTAGTGGCAACAGATTCTTCCCTGCCGGCGAGATAAAGCGCCAGATATACTGCCCTAGCTTTTCTATTAAAAGTAAGCCTTGCCACCATTTAGCAATATACAGCGCGACCAGGATCATGAATAACGCCGCAATCAGCCTTAACCAAGCAAGAGAATGCGTTAACCCACTAAGCTCAGATAAACCTGATATAGCACCACCCACTAATGCTCCTATTAAGGTATAACTGATCAATCGTCCGAGGTTGTAGAAGAGGGGGATAAGAGGGGTGGTTTTATTTTTAGCAGAAGAGCCCATGGTAAGCAGAGACGCGATACCACCACACATACCCATACAATGACCGGCTCCTACTAAGCCGATCATCAACGCACCGATAAAATCAGGAGTCATAAAGGTCGCTACTTTTTATCACTATTAGATTGGTCTTCTTCGTCGAGAAGAATGTTGTGCCCTTGCCGTTCAAGATCTTCAAACTGATCGCTTCTTACCGCCCAAAGAAAAACGGCGACAGCAACACAAACGAGAACGATAGCGATGGGAATCAATATATAAAGACTTTCCATGTTTGCTTTCTCTACTTATTTCTCTTTGAGCAGGCGCAAAGAGTTAGATACAACGATAATTGAGCTTGCAGACATGCCAACTACTGCAATGTAGGGAGCCACTAAACCTGCGACCGCCAAAGGCAAAATTAACAGGTTGTAACCCAAAGACCAAGCCAAGTTTTCTCGAATAATCTTTCTTGTACGCAGTGCAAGCAAACGTGCCTCTAGTAGCTTTTCGAGATTATCCCCAAGTAACGTCATATCTGCAGAAGCTTTAGCGACATCTGTACCACCGCCCATTGCGACAGAAAGGTGAGCTCCGGCGAGAGTCGGCGCGTCATTGATTCCATCACCAACCATCATAGTGATACTGTTTTCGTCCAAGCTCTTAAGGTATGCAAGCTTATCTTCTGGCTTTGCTGACGCGACGATGTGATCGATACCAATTTCATTCGCCACTGGTTGGGCGTTTGAGAGAGAATCACCAGTTAGCAGGGTTGTCTTAATTCCAGCGTCAGCAAAACGTTGAATAAAGGCTTTGCTTTCTTTTCGGATAGGGTCGCGGTAGTAAAAGCTAGCGACATGCTTGCCATCAACCGACAGATAGACCGCCTGGCTTTCATCACTTTCTTTGCCTTGAACAAAAGCAGCACTACCTATCTTAACGATTTTGCCATTCCATATCCCTTCAATCCCTGACCCAATCACGTTGTGCACATCAGACACGATAAAGTCATCATTGGTGAAAGTTGCAAAAGAACGAGCGATAGGGTGGTTTGCATGAGCCTCTAAAGCTGCAGCTAGTGATAGACAATCTTTCTGTGGGAGATCACTAAGTACCTTTGTTTCACAGATCTCAATATCACCTTTCGTTAGAGTGCCTGTTTTATCTACAACTAAGTGGTTGATCTTACATAATGTCTCAAACACATGGCCTTTACGAAGTAAAATGCCAAAATTACCCATTCTAGAGGTAGCACAAGTGAGTGCGGTCGGTGTAGCCAGAGATAGCGCACATGGACACGTAGCGACTAACACAGACAGCATGATCCAAAACGCATCATCTGGTTTTGTTTGATGCCAGTAAAACCAAGTACCAGCAGAGATAATAAGAATCACACCAACAAAGTAACGGGCGACAATGTCTGCAATTTCCGCAATTTTAGGTTTGGAGTGTTGAGCTTCATCTTGTAAACGCACGATGTTAGAAATCATTGAATCGGCCTTTGAGCTTACTACCTCAAGTTCAAATGATTCGTCTCCGTTTAGTGTTCCCGCATAGACGACATCGCCTTCTCGTTTCACAACGTGCACTGACTCACCCGTTAACATGGATTCATCAATATGAATACGGCCTGAAATAACTTTACCGTCAGCGGGGATATGTTCACCAGGTAGAACGCGAATACGATCGCCAACTTTTAGCGTCTTCACGGGGATCTGATCACCGTCCAGCGTTGTAGCAATTGCAGGAATCAACTTAAGAAGGTTACCACTCGCTGCAGCAGCTTTGCGACGAGCGCGCATCTCTAAGAATCGACCTACTAACAAAAAGAAGGTAAACATCGAGATAGATTCAAAGAAGACTTCGCCTTGTTCAGTTACTGTTGCAACTAAACTTGCAACATAGGCAAAGATCAACGCGATAGAAACCGGGACATCCATACCAAGGGTTCGACCTTTGATACTACGCCATGCGTTTAAGTAAAATGGAAGAGCGGAATAAAGCAAAACAGGAGTAGCAAAAATCAAACTTACCCAACGAAAGTAACTTTTAAACTCTGGCTCTAAATCACCAAAGACTTCGAGATACAGTGCAACGGCGAGCATCATGACCTGCATGGTTGCTAAACCTGCAATACCTAGTCGATATAGATATTGCTTCATCATTCGATGGTAAGAGGCTTCTTGCTTATCTGCTTCAAAAGGTGCAGCTTTGTAACCAAGTTTATGTATAACGGAAAGGAGCTCGCTTAACCGTACCTGAGTTTTATCCCAGGCTAGTAACGCTCGATTGGTGGTTGTATTAACACGGATAGATACCAACCCAGCCGTATTAGAAACTTGCTTTTCGATTAACCACGCACAAGCGGCACATGAAACGCCTTCCAAAGAAAGGGTTACTTCAGAAACATTTTCGCGATTTCGTACGAATTCAGATTGTACATCCGCATTGTCATAATGAATTAAAGCTTGGAGTTGCTCTGGTACTAGATCTGCCTTTTCTGCAGGCGCAGTGCGGTATTGGTAATATGATACAAGACCACTATCGACAATAGTCTGCGCCACAGTTTCGCAGCCCGGACAACACATGTCGCGAATTTCACCCAATATTTCTACTTTGAAATCCGTGTTGGCTGGTACATCTTCACCGCAGTGATAACAGGATTTACACATATGCTTACTTCATTAACGGTGTTGAAGAGGCAGGAAACTCAACTTTACCTTGGATCATCCATTGCTTGTCGTGTGGTTGTAGTTCAACAAACCATGGTCCTTGAATAGATTCCTCAGCTTTTAGTCGGTAATTACCAGATGCATCCGCTGTTACAAGCTTTGTGAAGTCACGATCAGGAAGAGTACGATGAGTGAAAGTGGCCGTTAGAGCAGGGTAATGAGGTAGCTTCCCTTTAGCGAAAACAATCACAACATTGTTATTTTCAGAGGAAATCTCAGCGTTAAGACCTAGGTCACGAGCGACATTCATTTTACTAATGTCGATATTAATACCTTTGCCTTTTTTATAGTAATCCTCGGCGACTAAAGAAACAGAGTTGTTCGAGAAAACGACCACAGTAATCACAGTCCAAACTACGACAGTAAGAGGAAGGATGATTAGGAACCACGGCCAAAATTGTTTATACCAAGGCTTTACCATAAAAAAGTTCTCAACAGCTAAATGAAAAAATGTAAGGCGTTAAATTTAAAGGAAAGACAGCCCCTATGAAAGGGGCTGTTATTGCTATGTTACGTAATATCTCAGTTACTTACTCTCTGAGTTACTTAAACTCCAGACATATGAGGCAACGAGCTGAACTTTATCTTCACCCAAAATGTCTTTCCACGCAGGCATTACGCCTGAGCGTCCGTTCATTACGGTTTCTGTTACAGCTGCACGAGAGTCACCAAATAACCAGTCTTGGTCTGTAAGGTCAGGCGCACCGACTGCAGGGTTACCCTTACCATCGGTACCATGACAAGCTGCACACACTACGAAGCGTGCTTTACCTGCCGCGGCTTCACGAGCATTTACTTTACGACCAGATAGACTAAGTGTGTAACTTACAACTTCTTGAACACCTTGCTCACCAAGGGCATCTTTCCATGCTGGCATTTGACCAATACGGCCGTGCATGATGGTTGTAACGATCGCTGCTGGCTCGCCACCATATAGCCATGCATCATCAGTCAGGTTAGGGAAGCCTTTCTGACCACGTGCATCAGAGCCATGGCATTGAGAACAGTTTTGCAAAAACAAACGCTGACCAACTTTTAATGCTTCAGGATCTTGCGCAATTTCAGGAATTGGGCGTAGACCACTGTCATTGTGCGCAAGTTTACGGAATGCTTCGCCGAAGTAAGCGTCGGCATCATCCAGTTCTTTTGCATATTGGTTTAGTTGCTTGTTCTCTTGTGCTGCAGCGATGGCTTCTTTTGACTCTTCTAGTGAGCGAACGGTTTGAGCCGAACTCTGCCAGTTTAAAAAGCCCTTGAAGCTACCTAGACCTGGGAATAGGGCAAGGTAAACTGCTGCGAACACAAATGTGCTTACAAACAGGTAAGTCCACCACTTTGGTAGAGGGTTGTTTAGCTCGCGAATACCATCGTACTCGTGGCCCATGTCTTCCCCTTCCTCGACGCCCATTTTATCTTTAGCGCACCAAGTCAGGAGAATCGCACAGCCTACTAGCGTACCGACAGTAATCACGATAATCCAGAGACTCCAGAATGTAGTCATTACTTCTTCACTCCTTGGTTATTAGGGGTCTTTTGTTCTTCGTCAGCAAACACCAAGTTGGCATCTTCTTCAAAGCGTGCTTTACGCTTTTTACTAAATGCCCACCATACGATGCCAATAAAACTAGCGAAGAGTACAACGGTATAAATACTATGAATTGTACCGAAATCCATATGATCCCCTTACTTCATTGCATGACCAAGAGACTGAAGGTAAGCGATGATTGCATCCATCTCTGTTTTACCTTCTACTTCTTTAGCCGAATTCGCGATCTCTTCATCAGTGTATGGAACGCCGAACTGATCACGAAATAGCTCAAGTTTCTTCTGAGTTAGCTTACCGTCTAAAACGTTTTCAGCTAGCCACGGGAAACCTGGCATGTTTGACTCAGGTACAAGCTCACGAGGATCTAACAGGTGAACACGGTGCCATTCGTCAGAATAACGACCACCAACACGAGCTAAATCCGGGCCTGTACGCTTAGAGCCCCAAAGGAATGGGTGTTCCCAAACACTCTCACCAGCAACAGAGTAGTGACCGTAACGTTCAGTCTCTGAGCGGAAAGGACGAACCATCTGGCTGTGACAGACGTTACAACCTTCACGGATGTAGATATCACGGCCTTCCATCTCCAAAGGAGTGTAAGCGCGCAGATTTTCTACAGGTTCAGTCGTTTGCTTTTGGAAAATCAGAGGAGTGATCTCTACAAGAGCACCCCAACTGATAGCAAACACGATAAAAATAGCCAACAAACCGACATTACGTTCTAAGATTTCATGGCGATTATTAGAATTATTACTCATTCTTAAATCTCCTTATGCCGGATGTGGGATAGCTTTTAGGCTTTCTTTAGGTGCACTTACCGTTTTGTACGTGTTGTATGCCATTAGGAACATACCAGATAGGAAGATAAATCCGCCTAGGAAACGTACAAAGTAGAACGGATAAGACGCTTCTACAGATTCAACAAAACTGTAAGTTAGCGTACCGTCAGAGTTAACCGCGCGCCACATAAGACCTTGCATTACACCAGAGATCCACATCGCAACGATGTAAAGAACGGTACCGATTGTTGCTAGCCAGAAATGCACATTAACTAGACCAACAGAGTACATACGCTCTTGGCCAAATAGGCGAGGTACCAAGTGATATACAGAGCCGATAGAAACCATCGCAACCCAACCTAACGCACCAGAGTGAACGTGACCAATGGTCCAGTCTGTGTAGTGAGAAAGTGCGTTAACCGTCTTAATCGACATCATCGGGCCTTCAAAGGTAGACATACCGTAGAACGACAGTGAAACGATTAGGAAACGTAGGATAGGGTCATAACGAAGCTTATGCCATGCACCAGATAACGTCATAATACCGTTGATCATACCACCCCAAGAAGGAGCAAATAGAACCAGCGACATAACCATACCTAGAGACTGAGTCCAGTCTGGTAGCGCTGTATAATGAAGGTGGTGAGGGCCTGCCCAAATATATAGAGAAATAAGTGCCCAGAAGTGAACGATAGATAGACGGTAAGAATAAACAGGACGTTCAGCTTGTTTAGGAACGAAGTAGTACATCATACCTAGGAAACCAGCGGTCAGTAGGAAACCTACCGCATTGTGTCCATACCACCACTGAACCATCGCATCCACTGCGCCCGAGTAAATCGAGTAAGATTTACCAAGTGACACAGGAATAGCCATGCTGTTCACGATGTGAAGTACTGCTACTGTGATAATAAAGGCACCGAAGAACCAGTTTGCCACATAAATATGTGACGTGTTTCGCTTCACTAGTGTGCCGAAGAACACCACCGCATATGATACCCATACTAGCGCAATTGCGATATCAATAGGCCATTCTAGCTCAGCATACTCTTTACCCGATGTTAAACCGAGAGGCAAAGTAATGGCTGCTGCCAGGATGATTGCTTGCCAACCCCAAAAGGTGAAGGCAACGAGTGGGCCACCAAAAAGACGTGTTTGACATGTGCGCTGTACAACATAATAAGACGTTGCGAACAGAGCACTGGTACCAAACGCAAAAATTACCGCATTAGTATGCAGTGGACGTAAGCGACTGTACGTCAACCACGGCGTATCAAAGTTTAGCTGTGGCCAAACTAATTGAGCGGCAATCAAAACACCAACAGCCATACCAACTATGCCCCATAAAATGGTCACAAGGGTAAATTGGCGAACGACTGTATAGTTGTAGTTTTGTTCAAGCTGCTTTACTTGGCTCATTTGCATGCTTCCAATTTCTAATTAACTACACTTTTACTTCCAACACGACTTGCGTCGTAACACCACCCAAGTAAACTCTAGAATTCAAGTGTTATCATCACCTTATTTCCATTGCTGACTTTAATAAAAAGTGGCATTTTCAGCGTGACACTATACTTGAATTAACAATTCAATGACAGGGTAGTAACCTTACTGGACCTCTGGAAATCATTTTTTATTTAAAAAGTTTGAAGTTTGTAACAAGGATATTAGTAATTATGCCTGCACAAAAGTTAACAAAGGCGCGACTTGCACAAATCTTAATCATGCTCAGTGTTTTAATAGGCGCATTTTTCTGGCGTACCTTTACACACGAGAGCGTTAATAGCGTTGACTGTTCACAAAAAGAACGATGCGATGTAACAATTGAAGGAGAAATAATCACGATTAATCGTGACTCAATGGGAATTTCGCTCGAAACGACAGAAAGTAGCACTCTAAAAATTGATCTAAATCAATCTGGTAATTTTATCAATCTCAACGAAAAGCATAAGTCAGTAGAATGGGACATCATGCCTGAATCGAAAAAAATCACCTTTAAAAAAGGTGAAAACATTGTTGTAGTTCAATTATAAATACGATCTATCACGAGATAATCGTAACTTATTAATGAAATTAACACCTTCTTACCTAGAGAAAATTGGTTGGAATGGTATAACAGCAGAGTGATATCCAATTATAAAATCGTATGCATTGCCAATCAGTTTTTACTCATATTAAAGATGAAGACTCAGCGATAAAAACGCTCAGGTCAGAATTGACACAACAGAACTTGTCTTACGTGATGTGTTACTACACGGAAGAATACAATTTCGAGTTGATTCGAGAAGCGTTTCTTGCGCATTTTCCTGGTGTGCCTTTTCATGGCGCCAGTTCATGTCAAGCCGTAATGACAGATCAGGGCTTTCATACAGGACCAGTAATTGCGGCACTTGCTGTTTATGATACAGGTCCTCATGCTTATGGTACTGGTATTTCTAATCACAACTCAGGTGACAGCGTCACCAAGGCTTTGGATATGGCCCTTGAGAACGCAAACCGTGTAGGAGAGGTACCAAACTTAATTCTACTTCATGCTACACCAGGGCAAGAGGAATCAATCATTGCGTCTATAGATGAAAGATTTGGAACTCTAATTCCAATTATTGGTGGTTCGGCCGCTGATAATAACATCGCTGGGAAATGGTCTGTGATAACCGCCCAAGGCTCTCAAACTTCAGGTTTAAGCTTAACTCTCTTTTACTCCTCTCAACCTGTTGATATCGCTTTTAGCGCTGGGCATACACCAACTAATATCAAAGGTGTTGCAACCAAGACCAACGATAGATGCTTACTTGAAATTGATAATGAACCTGCGCTCAATGTTTATAGAAGGTGGACAAATCACCAGGATAACCAAGTAGGTAAAGATAATATGCTGTTTACAAACTCGAGTGCTTATCCATTAGGGCGGATCGCAGGTCATCTCTATGATCGCCCATATTACAAGTTATCCCATCCGATCCGTGAGACGCCAGATGGTGGAATCGAGTTGTTTACACGAATAGAAGAGGGTGACGAGCTCACATTAATGAAAGGAAGTCGTGAGCATCTCGTTGCGCGCGCTGCAAAAGTCGTCAATGCCGCTTTTAACCAAAAATTAGAAGAGTCTCGAAAAATTGGAGTGATAAATATCTTTTGCGCAGGTCCCATGTTGCACTTAATGCAAGACATGAATAGCGTTTGTGAACAAATTAACCAAGAACTAGAACATTTGCCTTTTATTTGCCCTTTTACTTTCGGCGAGCAAGGTAGATTTATTGGTGGTGAGAATGGACATGGAAACCTGATGATTTCATCGGCTATATTCCATAAACCTTATGAAAGATAAATACTTAGACATATATCAACAGGAAGCGCTTCAAGAAGCGTTAGTTGAGCTAAAGCAGGCTAGACAAAGAGAACGACTACTCGCTGATGAAAACAAGGCCATTCTTTCCGCGATATCTGCGATGAGTGAGGCAAAGAATCGGCATGAGATATTTACGGGATTAAACAATGTCCTCAAAAAGTACATCAACTTCGATGATTTTATTGTACTGACTCGTGATGGTGAACGATATCCCTTCAAGACATTGATATCAACTAATAGCGTATTTGATAATGTATCCTGGTTACACGGTAACACCTATCAAAGAGCTCTCAATGGTGAATGCATTCTACTGTTCGAGCCAGATAAACTCGCTGAGTTTGTTAACTTAAACAGCTTTATAAAAAGCCATGTAAACTCGGTCGTTTTAACTGGTATACGTTCAGAAGTAACGCAAACCGTAATCCTACTTATTGGAGCTCAGAAAGGGCACTTTAGCATAGAGAATAAGGAAACCTTGAGGCGGTTTCGTCCCTTAATTGAAAGGGCGGTCATTGATATCGAGACCAAAGAGAAGTTACAACGTATCGTTGAAGTAAGAACAACTCAGCTCGCTAAAGCAAGAGAAGAAGCAGAGCTTGCGAACCGGTCTAAGTCGGAGTTCTTAGCGATGATGAGTCATGAAATAAGAACCCCTTTAAATTCCGTTCTTGGAATGCTAGATATACTGAAGCAATCAACCTTGTCAGAAGAACAAATTGATGCTTTGAGCCAAATGGAGTGCTCTGCAGAGTTACTTCTCGCGATAATCAGTGACATTCTTGATCTTTCTAAAATCGAGTCAGGTCGCTTTCAGCTCAATGAACAATGGATTAACTTAAGAGACACTGTCACTTTTGTTATTTCTCAGCAAAAACAAATAGCTAAGAAGAAAAATCTTAAATTCAAGCTCAACTGTACTGTCACTAATGACAAACAATTTTGGATTGACTCCACGCGGTTATCTCAAATTCTGTTTAATCTAATAGGGAATGCAATAAAGTTTACAGACGAAGGTGAAGTAAAAGTTTCTGTATCTGAGCAAGATGCTGAACTTGTGATCTCAATATCTGACACTGGAATTGGTATATCTAAAGCAAAGCAAGAGCACTTGTTTACGGCATTTCATCAAGGGGACCGTTCCATCACGAGACGCTTCGGTGGTACAGGACTGGGGCTCGCAATAACCAAGCATTTAGTCGAAATGATGCGTGGAAAGATTGCCGTTAAAAGTGATGAGCATGTTGGTTCAACCTTTACGATTTCGATTCCAGTTTTGACTCGTTGTAATCAAAATCGTCCAGTTAGAATCGAAACCAATCAACCGACAAAAGCAATGGAACTTCTCGTCGTAGAAGATACCGAATCGAATCAGTTCGTAATAAAGCTTATCTTAAATAAGCTTGGCCATAATGTTCATATCGCAAGCCATGGAGCAGAGGCATTAACATTTTTAGAAGAGAATGAGGATTTAATCGATTTGATTCTCATGGATGTCTCGATGCCAGTGATGGATGGAATTACCGCAACAAGACTTATTCGAGATAAAGGTCTCAGGACCCCAATTATAGCGTTAACTGCACATGCGCTAGAAAGCGATAGAGATAAATGCCTGGATGCCGGTATGGACGGATTCATTTCCAAGCCAGTTAGAAGACAAGATATCTTCGAAGCTATACAGTCATTTCAATAAGTAAAAAGGCGTTAATATAGATCTTAACAATCGATAGATTATTAAGATCTATATTAAGTATTTTATGGTAAATAACCATTATGTTTAATGCTCACAGTAAGGCCCTTAAATTTAAAATCTGCAAGGGAATAGGAGCATACTCAGACAAAATTTAGCGTACAGCAATATACAATTTAACATAATATACATAATGCGTACCAAGGGGTGGGGTCTCAAAGCAATAATGTCCGGTTTTAGCTACTTTAAAATGTCCTCCTAAGATTAACAACATTGTTTGCTTTTGAGGCTTTAACCGAGGTTTCTGTGGACTTGCAATCGCTAGTTTGGTTTGTGGTTATGCTTACGAAGCAAATCAAATCTCTTATTGAAAATTGATGCGCGCTTAGTCCTCGACTTACTGGCGTGTTCTTCCGTAAGCACCTGAATCAATCTATGTATGGTGATGATGGCCAACTCACTGAATTTGCCATTCAATGGCATCACGATTACTAACTTAAGCGCTACCAAACAAAAAAGCCTTTCATACTCGCCTCGTACAACAGCAAAAATCAGCTAAACGCTCTAATCGCTCCGCAACGAAATCTGCCAAAAATCACGAGCTCAGTTGCGTTCTGAAACATTTATAAGCCTGTGGTTATATGGAGGCGAATGTACTTTTCGGGGTATTTGTAACGATAGCGTTTTCCTTTCTTCAAGTTGGACTTAACGTACCTACACACTTTTTGGTCACCACTGCTGGTTACTCTTTTTATTACTGCGTTTTTACTTTTGTGCTCCATTTCTATCATGACGTCACAATAACCTTGATAGCCATCAAACTTATTGTCTACTTTCTTTTGAAGCTTAGTCTTAATCTTTTTAGCCAACAGGTTCGTTTCTGAATCGTCAGCAAAAACTGAATTACTTGCAAAGATCAATACCATTAAAGTTACAACGTATCTCATCGTTTTGGTCCGTTTATGTTGTTGATTGTTCGATGATAAGTAATTTTTCTGTAGATACGAAAATGGGACGCCACATTGCGTCCCATTTAACATGATGAAGTAACTGATATGTAATTAAGCGCGCTTCTTGCCTTTGTTTGCTTTGAAGCCCTGGTGCGGAAAAACGTTACGAATCCTCTGTTGAACTTTTTTGGGAATGCCTTTGGAAAAGCTTAAGCGCATTCCTGTTCGTTGGCTATACACCTTCATTTCACCAGTAAACGGGTTATGCTCACTAATATCCTGTAAGTTGTGTTTGAAAGAAGGAGGTAGATGCCCTTTTACGTTACTAATATGGCCATTATCGAACTTTACTTTTAACACCGGCCTATCGACTGCGATCAACCAAAAGATCACGATGGCTGCAATTAAGATTACATATAACATTTGGCACTCCCTATCCTAGCTAGATAGCAATTTACTCAAATCCTCTTTAATTGAGGTAACTTTTTGACTCGCTTTTTCACTTCTCGACGCTTCGGAAAGCAAATATTCAATTGCGTCAGATAACGTACAACCAAGTTCATTCGCTCTACTAGAAAGCTTTTCCCAAACTCGGTAATCTAAATCAATGGATTTCTTCTTTGTATGGACTTGCTCTGCATTGAAGTGACGTTTCCGTTTCGCTCGGATAGCCTGCTTGAGTTTATTATCTAACTCTTCTGACATGTGGTTTTCTATCCAAGCTAAGACAAGTGTAGGCTCGTGTTCAAGGCGTTTTAGTTCTGCGACCGCTGCATCTGCTTCGCTTGTATCAATATGTCGGGTAATCGCTTCACCATCTTTCCATTTTTTGATGAGATACTTCCATTTCCACCCACATTCTAGATTCTCAAGCTGCTGATATTTCATTTGTTCCGACCCATAAACATAACCTAGTGACAGCGTAACCCAGATGGTTTACTTGGGCAAATAAAACTCTTAGAAGTATCGATGTTGATCACTCATTTGTCTAAGTATTGTTCATTGAGAGATGAATGCCGAGAGCAAACCAAATTGGTGCTAGGGTGTTATAGTCCGTTTCGTTATAATGTCGGCAAGATTGAATTACGATGAATTTTAATGAACCAACTTAATTGGCAAGACGTAACACCTTCACTTGAGCAGTACGAAGCACTTTTAAAGTCTGCATCTTCGTTAACAAAGAAGTCTTTTACTGATCTCCAACCGAGAATGTCGGCAACGATATCTCGTTTTTCAAAAATTTCCGGATTGACGCGAGTACTACTCATTAACTGCGTAGATAATTCTGTATATAGAGAGTTCATCAGTAAAGCTCTTCAGAGCCAGTCTAACGCTGCGATAGTTTTGTCGGAATCACTTGATGCCAAACGTTTATTTGACCGTTACAGTGTTGATGTAAGTGGTGATATTGCCTTCCAACCTGGTTTAATTTCACAGGCAGATAACGGTTACTTAATAGTACCGGCTAATCTAATTTTGGCTAACCCAGGGCTTTGGCCAAATATAAAGTCTGCAATTCAACAAAACCTTATCGAGCCACTGAACCTAAGCCCTACTCGTTTACCTACTTCAGTACCGCAAGCTAAAGCTTATGATGTAAAACTGATTGTAACAGGAGAAAGAAGTCAGTTAGCAGAGCTAGAATACATCGATGAAGACTTCTGTTCTGGCTTTGCCATGTATACGGAAGTTGAAGAAGATATTCATCTGTCAGAGCAGAATTTGACAGATTACTTTGGTTTAGTGAACTGGATATGTTCTCAATATCAGCTGCCTCACTTAACTGAATGTGGTTTTAGAAGATTGTTGCTAGCCGGTATGAGATTTACTGAAGATCAACATTATCTGCCTTTAGGAGTAATGTGGCACTCTCAACTTCTAACGCTTGCTAGCCAGTTCAGTGATGGCCACGCATTAGATTACAAGTCGTTAGATAAAGCGATTGACGATAAGTATTACCGAGAATCTTACCTTCCTCAGCGTGCCGTGTACGATATTTTAGATGGCCAAGTCATCATTGAGACAACTGGGGAACAAGTTGGTCAAATCAATGGCCTAACCGTTATTGATATGGCTGGGCACCCTGTCAGCTATGGTGAGCCTGCACGAATATCTTGTGTAATTCATTTTGGTGATGGCGATGTTTCCGATGTTGAGCGCAAAGCTGAGCTTGGAGGCAATCTACATGCAAAAGGCATGATGATTATGCAAGCTTTCTTGAGCTCTGCTCTGAAACTGGATGAACCACTGCCTTACTCAGCCTCCATCGTATTTGAACAGTCTTATAGTGAAGTTGATGGTGACAGCGCATCTCTTGCAGAACTTTGTTGCTTGGTGAGTGCTTTATCTGAATCTCCAATTAATCAAAAAGTTGCGGTTACAGGAGCTGTTGATCAGTTTGGTCGAGTGCAAGCCGTCGGTGGCTTGAACGAAAAAATTGAAGGCTTTTATCAGGTTTGTAAACATCAAGGTTTTACAGGAAATCAAGGTGTTGTGATGCCAAAATCAAACCTTAAACACCTTGCATTACATAAAGATGTAATAGAAAGCATTAAAAATGGTGAGTTCCATATTTGGTCCGTTTCTACCGTAGATGAAGCTATTCCGATTGTAATGAATAAACCTTTTAGAGGTGAAGACGATAGCATTATTGGCAAAATAGCGGAACGTATTGAAAACTTTGAAAGACATGAGCATCCAGAAGGAATTGTGCAGCGCATCAAAAACTGGTTTGTCTAGTACTGATCGGAGTTGTTTAGCGTACGCGTGTTCACTAAGATGCAGCTATCAAAAATTGGAGTAATTGATAATGCAAAACAAACGTGATTCTTATAACCGTGACGATCTACTTGCTTCTAGCCAAGGCGAACTGTTTGGGCCTGGTTACCCTCAGCTTCCTGCGCCAAACATGCTAATGATGGATCGTGTTACTAAAATGTCTGAGACTGAAGGCGATTTTGGTAAAGGTTTGATCTTGGCGGAATTGGATATTACTCCAGATTTGTGGTTCTTTGACTGCCACTTCCCTGGCGACCCTGTAATGCCGGGTTGTCTTGGCCTTGATGCGATGTGGCAACTTGTTGGTTTCTTCCTTGGCTGGGTTGGTGGCAAAGGAAAAGGTCGTGCTCTGGGTGTTGGCGAAGTGAAGTTTACAGGTCAGATCCTGCCAACAGCGAAAAAAGTGACGTACGAAATCCACATGAAACGCGTTGTAAACCGTAAGCTTGTGATGGGTTTGGCTGACGGTCGTGTATGTGTGGACGGCAAAGAAATCTACGTAGCAAAAGATTTGAAAGTTGGCTTGTTCCAAGACACTTCAAGCTTCTAATCACGATTTTAATCGATTTATTAAGGCTCCTATTTAAGAGCCTTTTTGTTATCGAGTGTTAACCTACTTCCCTATGTCCCTATAATGTAGAAAAGGCTCCGTAGAGCCCTTTCGAATCCTTCTTTTTGTATGTGGAGAGTTTATTTGTAGAGACCAGATTGTCTTTCATCTCTGGCATCACGCCAACCACCTAACCAATACGACCGAGCATCAACTTGTTGATATGGGCAAGCCTCTTGAGACCTTCCATTCAATCCAGCTTTGTAGCCTTGAGATTGAGCTCGTTCTAGGCGATCACGCTTTTGTCTCTTCATAGTTAATTCCTCATACAGGTCCATTTACTAACGTACAGCTGTTATTGTGAAACTTTGATGGAGTTTTTATGACTCCACTTATAAGAATCGATCAAAGTAGGCAATTTCTCAAGGCATAAAAAAAGCAGAGACTCAAATGTGTGAGCCTCTGCTTGATTTAAAAATTACTGACGATTTTTAACTATTTTCTACGGAACCCAAACAATCCAAGCATGGTCAAAGCTAACCAACCAAGGCCTGCACCTTGACGCTCTGTCGTCGTTGAGTCAATGCTTCGAGATACGATGTCGTCCTTAGTTGCGTCAGCAATAGGTACTAGTTTGACTGCTACAATTTGCTCTTCAGAGCTACATGTCGCATTGTTTGCTGTTGTACTATAACCACCTGCACATTTCATAGCAGTACCAGAGATCACACCTGCATCATTGATATCAGTTGCGTCGATAATACGGAACTGATTGTTTTGTTCAGAGTAATCACCGCCGTTAGTCAAACTGTCTAGGAACCAAGCTTTTCCATTGAATAATGTTGCAGCACGTTCACTAGTCTCGCCACCTACGCTATATGGATAGATAAAACCGCGCTTACGACGTGGCTTGCCATCGTCTTCACGAGTCGTTTCTGCATCAAGTTGCCCGACGATTTCATTGTAAGAGTTGATACCGCCCATCTTACCGCCCGCACCGCTAAAGAAAATGCCAGTAGTTGGGTAAAAAGCGCTAATAGAATCCTTACGAACATCATCTACGATAAAGAGACGATTCGGAGCAGAGCCCGTTGGCATTAAGTATCCGCCCGAACGTTTTGCTTCACCAATAGCAACAAAATTAGAGTTAACGTCGGTTAATCGTGAGTTTGTATGAACCGTATCATCACCCTCACGCTGTCTAGCTCCTACAACAACTTTGTTTTTCCAAGTTGCGTTTTCAACGCTACCTTCGGCTTCTAAAGTTCCGACAAAAACAGTCGCATTCAGGTAGTTATCATCACTGTAAGTGTTGTAACCTACGCCATAGACCGTAGTTCCATCAGTGACAAAGTCACGCATGCTCCCTTGAGCTAACCTTTCTCCATCTTTAGATGTGCCACTTGGCCAAGCCAATTCACTGACGGTTCCGCTTTGATCCCAAATCGCTGCTTTTGATGTGTGGTGAGATCCATTGGTATTGCTTGCTGTTCGAGAAACACTGCCAACAGTAAAATTGCCGTCTGTGCTCCAAGCATGGCTTTGCACAACACTTGCGTCACCATCGCCAGTAAGAATATTTGGCTCTACTGGTGCAACTACGGTATTTCGTGTTTCTAATGTAGAAGTATTTTCTGTGCTAACTTTACTCTGATTACCGACAGCTGCACCATCCTCGGTAAGCTGGTTGATAACATTGTTATATTCATTTTTATAAGCAGCAGAATCTTCTTCTATGAACGCTAACGCATTAGAAGTAAAGTCTTTACTACGTTCTTTATTCCACGGCGTCCAGTTTACTGAAGCCCAAGAGTCACAGGTGGAATAGCGAAGCTGGTTGTAACAGTAACGCTCAAAGTCTTTGAGTTCTTGGATGTAATAAAAGCCAGCGTCTAATCCGAATGGGATTTCTTCACGATAGCTGTTCCCATCCACGGCTTGTGTCGCTGAAATCGGTGTAGTGCGAGTTTCCATTGCAAGTTTAAACTGCTCTGGCGTGCAGTTTGCTGCTGCATCAAAGCAGCCTAAAGCGAAAGGTGAACCTGTTGAAGGATCTGTACCTGCGTCGCCCTGTTGAATTGCAACCCCGTAAGCCGTTTGGTAGTCACCGTTTGAACCATGATCCTGAGGTGAAACCTCAACAACTTGATACAATGCCGCCTGTGCGTTCATTGTGGTACCAACCATCATTGCAATGGCGGTCAATTTGAATTTATTACTACAATTCATTGAATTCTTAACTATCCTGTTGCATTGCTTCGAGTTCTTCCCATCTCTCGAATGCGATTTCCAACTCCTGCTCTAGTGCAGCAAGCTGTTCCAATACCGGCTGAGTTTGCTCTACAGGTTTAGCAAAGAACTCTGGATCGTTCACTTGCTCCTGAAGGCTCTCGATATCCGACTCTAATTGTTCAAGTTTAGCTGGTAGAGCCTCTAATTCTCTTTGCAGCTTATACGATAACTTCTTCGAATTGTTCTTAGGTTGCGTAGTTTTGGGAGTTTCCTCAACCACTTTCTCTTTCTTCGTTGGTTTTTCAACCTGACTGCGCGAAGCAAGAACTTGGTCACGCTGCTGTTTAGCATCATGATAACCACCAACGAACTCTTCGATTATACCGTTACCCTCAAAAATCCAGCTGGTTGTTACTGTGTTGTCTACGAACTCACGGTCGTGACTCACTAACAATAATGTACCCTGATAATTGGCAAGCATTTCTTCTAAAAGTTCCAACGTTTCGATATCCAAATCGTTAGTTGGTTCATCAAGAATAAGTAAGTTGTTTGGTTTCAACAAGATACGGGCTAGCAATAATCGGTTTTTCTCACCACCAGAAAGTGCCTTAACCGGGGTTCTGGCGCGCTTAGGTGCAAATAAGAAGTCTTGAAGATAACTCAGCGCATGACGCTGACGTCCCCCAACCATTACTTCTTGTTTCCCATCCGCTAAGTTATCGATCACTGTCTTTTCTGGATCCAAAATCTCTCGGTACTGATCAAAGTACGCGACTTCTAATTTTGTTCCGCAGTGTAAACGACCAGACTGCGCTTCCAATTGCCCTAGTAGCAATTTAAGTACCGTACTCTTACCGCAGCCATTTGGTCCGATAAGTGCAATACGGTCACCACGCATGATGTTAAAGCTAAAGTCGTCGACAATTGTCTTGCCTTCGTAAGCAAAAGATACATTTTCTGCTTCAAATACAATCTTACCTGAACGAGAAGCATCATCGATGTTTAGGTTAACTTTACCTTGAACTTCACGACGGTCACGACGCTCTTCACGAAGTTTTTTAAGGGCTCGAACACGGCCTTCATTACGAGTACGACGTGCTTTAATGCCTTGACGAATCCACACTTCTTCCTGCGCTAGTTTCTTATCGAACTCAGCATTTTGCATTTCTTCGACGCGAAGCATTTCTTCTTTGTCATTCAAATACTGTTCGTAATTACCAGGGAAAGAAGCTAATTGACCGCGATCTAAGTCAACGATGCGTGTCGCCATCGACTTGATGAATGCACGGTCGTGAGAAATAAAGATGATCGAGCCTTTGAAGTCTTTTAAGAAGTTCTCTAACCATTCGATCGTTGTCACATCGAGATGGTTTGTTGGTTCATCAAGAAGCAATACATCAGGATCACAAACCAGCGCACGAGCTAAAGCAGCTTTACGTTGCCAGCCACCGGATAGATCGGTCAGTTTGGTTTCTGGGCTTAGTTTTAAAGCGCCAAGTACGTTCTTAACACGGTCATCAAAGCGCCAAGCGTTAGAATGATCAAGTTGCTCTTGAACTTTCGCCAAACGGTTAATGTTCTTCTCACTTGGGTCTTGAGCAACAAGATCGAGAAGATCATGATAGATCTTCAATTGTTCGCCGATTTCAGCCAAACCGCCAGATACGTATTCGTAAACCGTACCCTCTTGATTGCGCGGTGGATCTTGTTCAAGCCGAGAAACTACTACGTCTTGAGTTATTTGAATCTTGCCATCATCCAACAAAATGTCGCCGGCAAGCACTTTCATTAACGTGGACTTACCTGCTCCGTTACGACCAACTAAACAAACGCGTTCGTTTTCTTGAAGAGCGAACTCCGCTTTGTCTAGCAATGGGTGGTCACCAAATGCAAGTTGTGCGTTATGAATGGTAAGTAATGCCATTATTATCCAACCAATGTGTGAGTTGTTCTAAGTCAAACGGCCAGTTCAACTCAGAATCTTGATATTTTAATACGGGTATTGTGACGCCGTAACGAGAAAATAGTACATCATCGAACGCAATATCAATGATATCTGTTTGCTCGGCCAAACCGACTTGGTCTACTAGAGCAAATGCCATCTCACAAAGATGGCATCCCTCCGTGCTATACAATATCAGCACGTATTAATCCTTTTGTTTATACTACGCGTGCGTTACTAGCCAACAGTTATGAATCTGTTTATTACGCGAAAAATCTAATGGTAACGTTTGAGAAGAAATATTCTGAGCCTTCAAACCCAATTCAGCGAGTGATTCTTCATCCATCTTGAAGTGACGTTTGTTATTTGAAAATACGATTGTGCCTTCACTTCTCAGTAAACGTTTGAGGTTCTTCATTAGCTTAATGTGGTCACGTTGTACATCGAATGATGTTTCCATACGCTTAGAGTTAGAGAACGTAGGTGGGTCAATAAAGATCAAGTCGTACTCACCTTTTGCGTTTTCTAGCCATTGCAAACAGTCCGCTTGTTCATATTTATGTTGGCGCCCTACACAGCCATTAAGCTGCATATTGTCTTTCGCCCAGTTCAAGTAGGTGTTTGACATATCGACAGTTGTAGTGGAACGCGCACCACCAACTGCAGCGTGCACCGTTGCACTACCAGTGTAAGCAAACAAGTTAAGGAAATCTTTACCCTGTGCCATTTCGCCAAGACGACGACGAGTGATCTTATGATCCAAGAACAGGCCTGTGTCTAGGTAGTCATGAAGGTTCACGATCAGCTTCACACCGTACTCGTTTACTTCGAGCGTCTCTGATACCTGACCTAATTTTTGGTACTGGCTTCGACCTTTCTGCTTCTCACGAACTTTCAGTACAACTTTGTTCGCTTCAACACCGGTCACCTGAATCGTCGCACGGATAATGTCCGTTAGACGACGCTTGGCTTTTTCTTCAGGGATGTTCTTAGGTGCTGCGTACTCTTGAATCACAATTTGATCGCCGTACACGTCGATCGCTACGTTGTATTCTGGAAGGTCTGCATCGTAGATACGATAGCAGTCTAGTTTCTCTTTACGAGCCCACTTGCCAATCTTGCCAATGTTTTTCTTCAAACGGTTTGAGAAGTCTGGTGCGATTTGAACGTTAGTATCTGCACCTTTAACTTCATCAGCGCTGCGCTCGGCAATGCTGTAGTTCTTTTGGTGACACGGTAACGCACCGTTGTTCAATTTAAACTGTTTATCAGCGCGCATACGAAGGCAACTCAAGAGCTCGTCCGAGCTAGAGAAGATAGATGCTTTACATCCGCCAAACTCAGATTTTAGCTGTCCACCGAATGCGGTATAGAGCGCAATCAGCCCCGGCTCAGTTCCTAGACGCTCACCGTAAGGTGGGTTTGAAACGATAACACCGTGTTCAAATCCTGCGGGACGAGTAATAGTTGCAGCATCACCTTGCGCAAACTCAATCAACTCTTCAACACCTGCTCTGCGGGCGTTTTCTTGAGCGACTTTTAATACTTTGGGGTCGTTATCGAATCCAAAAAACTTAGCGTCAACTTTCTTGACACCCCGTCTAGCTTGAACATTAGCCTCTGATTTAATCTCAGCCCAGGTCTCCGGCTCAAAGTCTTCCAAAACTTCGAAGCCCCATTGTTTGCGCTTAACGCCAGGTGCCATGTTGGCTGCCATCATTGCCGCTTCAATAAGCAAAGTGCCAGAACCACACATTGGATCGAGTAATGGTTGATGCCCATCCCAGCCACAACGCATGATAATCGCAGAAGCAAGCGTTTCACGTAATGGCGCACGACCCGATTCTGGTCGATAACCACGCTGATGAAGACCACTACCTACCATGTCTATCCCAAGCAACGCTTTATCTTTATGCAAACGAACGTGAATACGAATATCTGGGCGTTCTTTGCTGATATTAGGACGTGGCAAGCCTTTATTCTCAAAGCAATCTACGATGCCATCTTTGACCTTCATAGCTCCGTATTGGCTATTTCTAATCTCACGGTTTGTGCCGTTAAAGTCCACAACAAAGCGTTTAGAGCTATGAAATTGGTTAACCCAGTTAATAGTGGAAGTGGATAGATACAAGTCCATGTCGTTGTTACACGTGAACTCAGATAAAACACGTACAAATCGAGACGCTAAACGGCTCCACAAACAACAGCGATAAACCTGTTCGTTTGTCGCTTTAAATTTTACGCCTGCCTGTACTGGTTTCGCATTTTCAATGCCTAGTTTAGTCAGTTCTTCAACAAGCAAATTTTCCATGCCATTTGAAGTTACCGCGAGATATTGATTCATAGTGTTCTTTCGCTGATAAAAAATGGCTTCAATTATACCTGACTTTACGATCAATGCCTCGTTTTTAAAGGTATTTTCCCACCCGTTAGTTCAAATCATCACCACTCAAATGATCTAAAACTTTCAACATCTTTAGTTTGAATGTTTTTCATTCATGAACGTATTTTGTTTCCTTTAGAAGAAGTGAATACTTATTTACATGCATTTTGGTATATACCAGTCGTGATTGGTTGATGTAAATTACTTACAAATGCCCTTTATAGGGGAATAAATAGGGTTGTTTTAGGCGCTAGGTTGCCTAATTAAAGGAGTAATCAAATTGAAATAAGTAAAATAAAAGTGACCAGCTTCATGTTTGCATGCATAGAAAACAAACAGTTTCATGGTCTTTCGGATTGGAGTGTCAGAGGAAAGGACAAAAAAAATCGACCCAATAAGGTCGATTAAGGCAAACAAAGGAACGAAATAAAGAAAAATTAAACAGCTTTAACCCACCATTGCCATAGGGGTCATTGCAAAGAGGTGATTTGCACAAGCCATGCGATCATGCATTACTTTAATCGGCTGCCCAAATTGAAGCGCCTTATTGCCATCAAGAACAAAGGCTTCTTGGTTAACATAAGCACATAAGCTCGATGTTTCGCCTGGTTCTAGAACGATGAACATACCATCAGAATATTGATTTGTGAGAAAGACCATGTCCCCTTCTTGAGGTTCATAATCAGAGGACTGTGCATCGAAGAACCAGCTCTTAGGCTGTACAGGTTTATGAAAACGCTTTGCAGCAACACAATACAGTGTTAATTCAGCTTGGCGATATTCACTGATATCGAGACAGCGAATGCGCTCATTAAACGTTTGAAATGCGCTGGCGTCATCAACGGTAAATTCACTGTTTGAGAAGGCACAGTTAACCAACAATTTTCGGGATAGATTGGTTTGGAAAATCATTTCCTCCCCCAGATCCAGCATTAAGCAAGCTTTTTGCTCGTCAAAATACCAATTCCATTTGTCGCTGGGTTTAAGCATTATTCCGTTCTCTCTTGACTAGTTAAATCAGTGGTAAAGAGGTAAGACGCTTAATTACCTACTCGTGATTTTTAAATTCTACAAACGAACGGATAAAAAAAAAGAGGAAACAAAGTCCTCTTTTTTATGTAACAGGTACTGATTTTTCAGTAGTTTTTGATGTATATGTTAAAGATTCTTAACAATATCACGTACGAGACCTGGGCCGTGGTAAATAAAGCCAGTGTAGACTTGAACAAGCTTAGCGCCTGCCATGATCTTTTCTTTGGCTGCAACATAGGAATCTACACCACCAACACCGATAATTGGAAGTTTGTCTCCAAGCTCTTCATGAAGCTTACGTACGACCTCCGTAGAGCGTGATTGCACAGGGCGACCACTCAAGCCACCTGCCTCATTGGCGTGTTTCATCCCTTCTACGATCGTGCGATCCAAAGTTGTGTTAGTCGCGATCACACCATCTATATTGTTTTTCAATAAAGAATCGCAAATTTGGCAGATTTCATCGTCACTTAAATCTGGCGCAATCTTTAATGCTAACGGGACGTACTTGTTGTACTTCTCTGATAACTCCGCTTGTTTCGCCTTTAATTCGGAAAGCAGTTCATCAAGGGCTTCACCATATTGAAGTGAACGAAGGCCTGGAGTGTTTGGCGATGAGATGTTTACTGCAATATAGCCAGCATACTCATACACTTTTTCCATACAAATCAGGTAGTCCTCTGCCCCTTTCTCAATTGGCGTATCTTTATTTTTACCGATATTAATTCCGAGAACACAATTGAATTTTGCTCGTTTAACATTCTCGATCAAATTATCAACGCCTAGGTTATTAAAGCCCATGCGGTTGATGATCCCTTCTGCTTCCACTAAACGGAATAGGCGTGGTTTATCATTACCTGGTTGTGGTCGTGGCGTTACAGTGCCGACTTCGACAAAGCCAAAGCCCATGGCATCAAATGCTTCAATACATTCGCCGTTTTTATCTAAACCAGCCGCAAGACCAACAGGGTTACGGAATGTTAGACCCATACACTCAACTGGACGAGTTGGTAACTGTTGGCGGTAAAAGAGATCAAGTGGTGTGCCGTTAAAGCGTTGGAAGTTTTTGATTGCAAGATCATGTGCCTTCTCGGCATCGAGTTGGAAAAAGCCAGTTCTGGCTAGACGGTAAAGCATTGTGCCTCCGAAAGAAAAAAGCCCCGTATAAACGGGACAATATTATTTACCGTTTTTCATCGTAATTCAATGAAAATGAACGTAATAAGTAAAAACCTATATCTTTATAAGATTTTCAAATATAAAACAAACAATTACAATCAAGTTTCTGCGATAAAAATCGTAACTAACCGCTTAAAAGCAATCGATTTCACTCTGTTTTAATTTCAACTCAATGTGACAATGTAACTATTTTCGTTCCAAATGTGAATAATAGATAATAAAAAGCCCCGTTAAATAACGAGGCTTTTACTTATGACTTGATTATTCCACTACTCTTTCGATGAGCAGTTGAGGTTTAAAAGTACTAGCTCTCGAAGTGCTACAGAGAACTTAGCAAATTCGTGTACTGAGCCAACTTTGAACTCGTTTAAGATACTCTCCCAGCGGTGCAACGATTGCTCGTTAGTTTCAATCCAATCTTCTAACGCAGCCATCACGTCAAGCTCTTCGGTTGAGCAGCCACAAGTCAGTACCTGAGCGGTAAGTTGACGTTGTTGCCAGTCCAGATCTTCACGGAATGCCGCTCTTGCAAGTGCTTGCCAGTTGTTATCAACGGCTTGGCTATTAATTTGCTTCAAGAACCAATGCAACGATAAACGGTCACCCAAGTTAAAGTAGAGTTTCGATGCTTGCTCAACCGTTTTACCTGTTTCACTTGCTACTGATGAAATATCCAGTGCAGATTGTAAGCTTGATAAGCGGGCAACTTGGTGAGCGAGTTTCTCTTCAACCCCTTTCTCTATCCAACCTTGAGCCAACTCATTGTGTTCTTCAACTTCAGACTCAACTAACATAGTGTCTAGGGTTTCAGTGATAACATTGACATCTTGCTTGTAGATAGCAATCAACTCACCGACCGTGCATTTGCCGCTACGGTTACGAAGCAACCAGCGTGCAATTCGACGCAGTGCTCGGCGCACGTAAAACATAATTTCGTATTGAGCTTGCGCTGTCGCAACGTTATCAAGTTTGCGAGTTTGCTTGAGGATTTCTTCTAAATCAAAGATTTCTCTAGCCGCACTGTAAGCGTTGGCAATATCGACAACACTTGCACCAGTTTCTTCTTGCAAACGAGTAACGAAGTTACAGCCCATTTCATTAACCATCTGGTTAGCCAATGCTGTAGCGATAATTTCAGCTCGCAGTGGGTGATTAACCATTTGATCTTTATAGTTACGTCGTAACGCACTTGGGAAATATTCAACAAGTTGTTTTGCATGGAATTCATCATTTGCGATTTCATCCGTAACAAGTTGCTGTTTAAGTACCATTTTACCGTAGGCAACTAACACTGATAGCTCAGGGCGAGTCAGACCTAGTCCCTGTTTTTCACGCTCGATTAGCGTTTCATCATCAGGAATGTATTCGAGAGCACGGTCCAAGTACCCTGCTTTCTCCATAGTGTGGATGAATCGAATTTGCTCCTTAACAATGCCAACACCTTGCTGTTCAGTAACAGAGATCGACTCCGACTGACGGTAAGCATCATCCAAGACAATTTCACCCACTTCGTCTTCCATAGACTCTAGAATTTGGTTACGTTGCTTAACCGTAAGATCGCCATTTGAAACCAGTCCATTGAGGAAGATCTTGATGTTGACTTCATTATCCGAACAGTCAACGCCACCTACGTTATCAACGAAGTCCGTGTTCACTCGACCGCCAGTTAGTGCGTATTCGATACGACCAAGCTGAGTCATACCCAAATTACCACCTTCGCCAACCACTTTGGCTCTTAAGTCACGGCCGTCAATGCGCAGCATGTCGTTAGCACGGTCACCAACATCTGTATGAGTTTCTGTCGATGATTTAACGTAAGTGCCGATACCACCGTTCCAAAGAAGATCGACTTTCATTTTCAAGATCATCTTTATCAGATCGTTAGGCGCTAAAGATGCTTTCTTCGTACCTAACATTTTCTGAATTTCTGGCGTCAACTGGATCGATTTTGATCGACGAGAGAAGATGCCACCACCTTGAGAGATCAAGTCTTTGTTGTAATCTTCCCAGCTTGATCTTGGCAAATTAAACAAGCGGTTACGCTCTTCCCAGCTGCTGGCTGAATCTGGATTTGGATCAATAAAGATGTGCATGTGGTTAAACGCAGCTTGCAATCGAATATGCTTCGATAACAGCATACCGTTACCGAACACGTCACCTGCCATATCACCTACACCGATTGCAGTAAAATCAGTGGTCTGACAGTTGATGCCCATTTCACGGAAGTGACGTTTAACAGATTCCCAACCACCTTTTGCGGTGATTCCCATTGCTTTGTGATCGTAACCGTTTGAACCACCTGAAGCGAATGCGTCACCTAGCCAGAAGTTGTATTCTGCAGAAACAGAGTTTGCCAAATCTGAGAAGGTTGCTGTGCCTTTATCGGCAGCCACTACTAGATATGGGTCATCTTCATCGTGACGAACAACGTTTTGTGGTGGTACCACCTCTCCTTCAATGATGTTATCTGACACATCAAGCAGTGCACGGATAAAGCGTTTGTAACAACGCTGACCTTCCGCAAAAATTTCATCACGACTGGTGAGAGATGGCTGGCGTTTACAAACGAAGCCGCCTTTTGCACCCACTGGTACAATTACAGTGTTCTTAACCTGTTGCGCTTTCACTAAGCCAAGAATCTCCGTACGGAAGTCTTCTTGACGATCTGACCAACGCAAACCACCACGAGCCACTTTTCCACCACGAAGGTGAACACCTTCAATATCTGGTGCGTAAACAAAGATCTCGAATGCAGGTACAGGCTGCGGAATCTCAGGAATATCGCTTGGCTTCATTTTCAAAGATAACCAAGGCTTAGGCTGCTTATTCTCGTCTACTTGGTAGTAGTTGGTACGAAGCGTCGCCATGATCATTTCGATATAACGACGAATAATACGATCATCATCCAAGCTCTCTACACGATCCAACTGCTCTGTTAGCTTTTTAATTAGATCGTTTTGGCCTTTGTCGCTGCCTTTGTGTTTCGGATCAAATCGCTTGGTGAACAGCTTGACTAGACCTGTCGCTAAGTCTGGGTAGTGGCTTAGCGTGTCTTCGATGTACTGCTGACTGAATGGGAAGCCGACTTGGCGCATGTATCGTGCGTAAGCGCGAAGAATGGAAATCTCACGGCCAGATAAAGACGCACCTAATAACAATCGGTTGAAACCATCACTTTCAAGATTACCCGCCCAAATGGCAGCAAATGCTTGTTGGAAACGATCACGAGCTTCACGAAGGTCAACGGTTTTCTCGCTCTTATGCAGCATAGAGAAGTCAAGGATCCAGAAGGTCTGACCGTTGTTTTTCTCGATCTCATATGGCGATTCGCCAATCACACGCAAACCAAGGTTTTCCAACATCGGCATTACGTCAGAAAGGTGAATTGGTTCATCGCGATGATATAACTTTAAGCGGACAGCTTTGGAATCTGCTCCCTCTTCTTGAGGTCGGTAGAACAACATACCAAGTTTATTATCATCACTTAACGCTTCTAAGCGCTCGATATCTGCAACCGCAGAACCTGGCATCATGTCCTCTTTGTATGAGCGAGGGAACGCACTCATATATTCTTTTGAAAGAGGAAGGCCTTTACTTTCACCAAAGTTAGCAATGATGGATTCTTTTAGTCTGTCATCCCAAGAGGTAGAAACTTCCATTAGATTTTGCTCGATCTTTTTCACGTCTACGTCAATGTTGTTATTGTCTACACGAACAATGTAATGTGTTCTCGCTAGTGGGCTTTCTGAGAAGTACGTTGTAAATTCAACCTCTTGCTCGCAACCAAAGTACTGCTTAAGAATGCGTTGAGTTTGACGACGCAATTCTGTGTTGTAACGATCTTTAGTGACATAAACCATGCAACTGAAGAAACGACCAAATGGGTCTTTACGAACAAACAAACGCAGCAAGTCACGATCTTGCATTTGTACAACACCCATTCCCACCTCAAGCAGCTCTTCTTCATTAGCTTGAAGCAACTCGTCGCGTGGGTAGTTTTCTAAGATATTGTGCAATGCTTTGTATGAGTATGATCCGTGGCGGTATCCACTTGCTTCAAGGATACGGTCAACTTTTTCACGGATCAGAGGAATACTTTGTACCGCTTGGTTGTAAACGGCGGAGGTATATAAACCAGTAAAGCGATGCTCACCTATTACTTTACCGTTTTCATCAAACTTTTTAATACCGATGTAATCAGTATAAGCCGGACGGTGGATACGAGATGCTTTGTTACCTTTGGTGATGATCAGAGCGTATGGTTTTTTCGCTTCTAATCGCGCTGAATCTGATAATTCAGAGAGCTTGACGCTACGCACGCGCTTGTCATCAGCAAACAGACCTAGTCCTTTTTCTTTAGCAGGAACAAGTTCGGTATCACCATTGACCTCTTTTAAGTCATAATCTTTATAACCCATAAAGGTAAAGTTATGATCTTCTAGCCAACGAAGAAATGCGATCGTTTCATCCATACGATCAGTTTGGATAGAAACACGATCTTTATTTTTCTCAAGTTCATCAGTAACAAACTTAAGCTTATCAACCATCTGCTTCCAGTCATCAACGACTAAGCGAGTATCAGATAGAATTCTTAACAGCTCTTCTTTAAGCGCTTGCATCTCGTCTTTACTAGTAAGGCGGTCTACCTCTATGTGGAAAAGTGATTGAAGAACACCACCCTCACCGTTTACGTCTGTAACTTGGCCTTTTTTATCACGCTGAATCTGTGTTGGGTTATTCAACATTAGGTGACAAACAAGATCCAAACGCGCTAAAGCCATTTTGACTGAGTCCACTAAGAATGGACTATCTGGAACAACAATTTCTACGATTGTGTGTGTGGATTGCCAGCCTTGACGACTTACGGTCGGGTTAAATACTCGAACCGAAATCTCTTCTGGTTTTTTTTCATTGATATGGTGCCAAAGGCTAACGACAGCACCATAAAGGTCGGATTCGTTTCGCTGAATTAGATCATCATCAGCAATGTTACTGAATAAGTGTTGAGCAAGTTTAGTTACAAGCGTTTGGTGAGAAAGCTCGAGTTTGTCTTGAATCAGTTGGTAAACCTTTTCAAGCAGAACCGGCACTACATTTTCACGCGCGGTCATATTCACACTCCACATTAGAATTGTTGTTTTGTAGGGGGACTTAGTAGCTAGGTTGTTACCTTAGAAACTAAGCATAGGTAATGCATGTGCCCATTGTAAAAGCATAATTACAAATGTTTAACAACTAATCGTAGTGGTAAGAGGTGAAATGTCCGATTCTGTGACTAAGATTCCTATTTAACTCTCTGCAAATACAATACATCACAGAGTTTCTAACTTAAGAAACTTATTATTTTGGTCAGTTGTTAGTCTAAACTGGCCTCTAACGCCCAATTGACTAAGAAATGGTCTAAATCTCGCAGCGGGTAACTGCAAACGCAAACCGTTGTGTGTGACAACTTGAACAACACTTGCCGCACCAGAATAATGAGATAAAAACGTTTGATATGAAATGTTGAGATTGAAGTAGTAATAGTTCATGAAGTGAAAACTAAGTGACATAAACAAATAAGGTGGTCTTAATGACCACCCTATTGTGTTGTTTACTATTCGTCCAGTGCTTTAGTCACTTTTTCGAATAGATCTTTAGCAAGATTATCCATTGCTTTGAGCTTTTCAAGTTCTGCACGAATCATTGCTTGGCGAGCTTCATCGTATTTACGGAACTTAAGCAAAGGATCAATCATTCGAGAAGCTACTTGTGGGTTCGAATCATTTAGTTGGCGAAGAATTTCACCGGCAAACTGGTAACCTACGCCGGATGTATCATGGAAACGTACAGGGTTCGCACTTAAGAACGAGCCAATTAAGCTGCGCGTACGGTTCGGATTTTTCAAACTAAATGCTTCGTGGTTCATGGTTGCTTTTACTTTTTCAAGAGCATCCTCTGCAGGATTGCTACCTTGAAGTGCAAACCACTTATCCATAACCAAACCATCGTGCTTCCATTTATCGCTATAATCAGCCATAAGTGCTTCACGACACTCGAGCTGAGCGTTATTTGCAGCACTCATCGCAGCAATCGTATCTGTCATGTTATTTGCAGATGCGTACTGCGCGTTGACTAAATCATTACCTTTTTCCGTATGTGCTAGGTACTGAAGGCAACGGTTACGTAAAGCACGCTTGCCAATAGCAGCATGGTCGATCGTATACTCTGCTTGCTTAAGCGTGTGATAAGTCGCACTTAGCTCATCTTCTAATTCCTTAGAAAGTGACACTGTAATGCTGTTTAGCACTTTATCTACGGCATCGATATCAATTTGCTGGTACCAACCAGTAATCTCATTGATTGAAGGCATAGAGAAAACTTGAGCAATGAAAGCTGGCTCAAGCGTTTCATCCAACAGCACACCGCGGAAAGCATCTATCACACCTTCAGAAAGCGATACTTCTTGTCCCGCTTGAACGTTTTTCACATTCTGACGAATGTATTTAGCCAATAGCATTTGGCTAGCGTCCCATCGAGCAAAATCGTTCGTTGCGTGCTTCATCAAGAAGACTAACTCGTCATCGCTGTAATCGTATTCTAATTTGACTGGTGCCGAGAATTCACGCAACAAAGATGGCACTGGCTGTTCTTCGACATTTTCAAATACGAACGTTTGCTTATCTTGTTTAATATCCAGCACGTTATGAACAAATTCACCGTTACTCATCAGTGGGATAACTTGACCTTTCGAATCATACAACTCGATATCGAACGGGATATGCAGCGCTTGTTTTTCTGCTTGGTCTTGCGTCGGCTCCGTAAATTGCTCTACCGTTAGTGCGTAAGTTTTTGCATCAGCGTTGTATTCGCTATTTACGCGTAGCGTTGGTGTACCCGATTGGCTGTACCACAAACGGAACTGTTTTAAATCAACACCGGTGGCATCTTCCATTGCAGAAACAAAGTCTTCACACGTCGCGGCGGTACCATCGTGACGTTCAAAATAAAGTTTCATTCCTTTTTGGAAGCCCTCTTCGCCAAGGAGTGTATGGTACATGCGAATAACTTCGCTGCCCTTTTCATACACCGTTAGCGTGTAGAAGTTATTCATCTCAATGACTTTGTCAGGACGAATCGGGTGAGACATTGGGCTTGCATCTTCCGCAAATTGAGGACCACGAATAATACGTACGTTATCAATACGGTTATCAGCACGAGAGCCTAAGTCAGAAGAGAATTCTTGGTCACGGAATACGGTTAAGCCCTCTTTTAGACTTAGTTGGAACCAATCACGACAAGTGACACGGTTGCCAGTCCAGTTGTGGAAGTACTCATGACCTATCACAGCTTCGATGCCTAAATAATCACGATCTGTCGCAGTTTGATCGTTCGCCAGAACATATTTTGAGTTAAAAATGTTCAAGCCTTTGTTTTCCATTGCACCCATGTTGAAGAAATCAACAGCAACGATCATGTAAATATCCAGATCGTATTCCAGGCCAAAGCGTTCCTCATCCCACTTCATCGAGTTGATCAGCGATGTCATCGCATGACCTGCACGATCTAAGTTACCTTTATCAACAAAGATTTCTAAATCAACACTGCGACCTGACATCGTTGTATATTTGTCACGCAATACATCAAAGTCGCCTGCAACAAGGGCGAACAAGTAAGCTGGTTTTGGATGCGGATCCTGCCATTGAACCCAGTGACGACCGTTCTCTGCATCGCCTTCTGCAATTCGGTTACCATTGCCCAGCAAATATGGGTAAGCAGCTTTATCTGCGATCACTTTTGTTGTGTATTTTGCTAGAACATCCGGACGGTCTAGATAGTACGTGATACGGCGAAAGCCCTCAGCCTCACACTGAGTACAAAATGCGCCGCCTGATTTGTACAAACCTTCGAGTGCTGTATTCGCTTCAGGATCAATTTTGGTGACGATTTCAAGTTCAAACTCGGATGGAAGATCGGTCAGTACCAGCGATGACTCCTTCACCTCGTGATGAGCCCAATCCTCACCATTTACTTTTACAGCGCGTAGCTCAAGCCCTTCGCCATCGAGTTCTAGCGTTGTTGTATCGCCTTTTTGAGCAACTTTTGATACCGCCGTAACGATTGTGTCATTGTCATATAGATCAAAAGTAAGATCGATATCAGTAATCGCATGAGATGGCTCTTTATAATCTTTACGATATTTGGCCTGGGGAGCTTGAGACATGAGCATAAATCCTTGTATGTCGAACAACAAAAATACCAGACTGCATGATCAAAAATGCAGTTCTGGTATCACTATATAAGCTATTTGTAGGGGTTGTGGTATCAGAATACAAGTCTTTCTATCAAAAAACGGAGCTTTTAGTGCTCTAGCTCCGTTTTTTGATTAACATTTAAACAACATTAATGACTTACCGTACGCACGCGTAATTTGGCGCATGTTAAAGGCATCATGGCGTAACTCTATTGAGTACGGCGTACATATCACCATTGGAATCTTCGATCGTTAGCTCATTCTTGTTGAGCTTATACGTGGTTCCATGCTCGCCATTTTCATACAGCAGAACCAAAAACTCATCTTCTGTGTAAAACACACCTTGTTTGATGGACTCATCCCCTTCTTCGTTCGAAACCCTAAACATGAACACGAAATCAGGTTGAAGTATCAAATCCATCTGATTAATGTTGTTGGCCACAAGACCGTCGCCAGATACGTGAGAGCTAGACCAAATACCTGCAAGTGAATTAGATAATCCTTTAGTGAACGTTACACCATTAAGATCAAGCGTATTATGGTTGTTGCGATAGGCATAAATTTGAGGCTCGTCGGTGTTTAAACCAAGAACGATGGTGTCTTCATTTGCGTTATACAGCCCTTCCCAATGGTCAACGGAATAGTCTTTCTTTTGAATATCAATAGAAAAGCTGTAGTCAGAACCTAATGAGAGTTTGATCGCACGAAAGTTTTCAGCCGACTCTTCGGGGTTTGGGTTCATCAAATACCAGTCTCCGATGAGAAACGGCGTGTCAAAGTGACTTAATTCATCTTCTCTGGTGTTTTCTCCACCAAACACACTAAAGCAGCAAAAGCTAAGTAAAATAAAGAACCACTTCATATCGGCATCCTTATCGTTTTCTTTTAGCTTAGCCAGTAGTCCTCACTTTCGCGAAATTTTAGATGTAGATCACGTAAATTATTGGGGGAAAATAAGCGAATATCTTGCTCGATATCGAGACAGCGGAAGACAAAAAGGCATAAAAAAAGAGTGAATCTGAAAGACTCACTCTTTTTATTCTAAATTGCCAGTTATTATGACTGATTTTCCTGCTTAAGTAGATCGACCATAATCGCGACAGACTCATCTAAATAAACATCAGGAGCCTCGTAGTCTTTTGGTATGTCATCCAATGTTTTGAATGCTTTTTTACCCAAAGCAACTTGACGTTCATTTATGCGTTGTAATCGAAGGGCTTCCGCTTTATCCGATTCAGCTTTACGAACTTTTTCGTTCAAAGACAAAGTATTATCGTCTTTTTCTTTACGATATTTCTCGATGTCTTCATTGATAAAGCGGAACTCCATTTCATCAGAAATACGCTTGTTATGAAGAGCAGTAAGTTTTTCAACTAAGGCGTCGTTACTTGGAAACGTTTGATATTGTGCTTTATCAATCTGATCCCAAGGTAAAGCATTGTCTTCAACACTTTCACCTGTTTCAGAAGCCTCTATTGGCGTTGGGTACGAAATATCTGGTGCAACACCACGATTTTGCGTACTTCCACCGTCAATACGATAAAACTTCTGAATCGTGTACTGAACATAACCTAGCTCTTTATCGAAAAGATCGTAAATATGATTCAGTGAACGATGTTGCTGAACTGTACCTTTACCGAAAGAGTTTTCACCTAAGATGATTGCACGATTATAATCTTGCATTGCCGCTGCAAAAATTTCAGATGCTGAAGCACTGTAGCGGTTAATCAACACCGTCAATGGGCCATCATAACTCACTTTTCCATCGGTATCGGCATTCACCTTGATGCGGCCATAGCTGTCACGGACTTGAACTACAGGGCCTTCTTTAATGAATAGACCTGTCAATGCCGTTGCTTCTGTTAGCGCACCACCGCCATTGTTGCGTAGATCAACGATTACGCCGTCAACGTTTTTGGTTTTCAACTCAGCTAGTAATTTATCGGTGTCTTTCGATAAGCCGACGTAGAAACTTGGTACTTCTAAAATACCAATCTTCTTACCGTCTTTTTCGATGATTTCTGACTTAACCGCACGATCTTCTAAGCGAACTTTGTCACGAACAATTGTGACAATGTAACTCTTCGCATCGTTACCTTCTGGCAAGATCTGTAGCTTAACCTTTGTGCCTTTAGGGCCTTTGATTAACTGAACAACATCATCCAGACGCCAACCGATCACGTCGACAATTTCTTCACCGTCTTGTCCAACACCAGTGATTCGGTCCCCTTCACCAAGTTGCTTACTCTTTGATGCCGGACCGCCAACAACAAGTGAACGAATTACTGTGTAATCGTCTGTCATTTGCAAAACGGCGCCGATGCCTTCTAGAGAAAGGTTCATTTCCGATTGGAATTGCTCGGCATTACGTGGAGAAAGGTAGCTTGTATGAGGGTCAACCTGTCGCGCGAAGGCATTCATATACAACTGAAATGCATCTTCATTGTTGGTCTGTGTGATGCGCTTCATCGCGTTGTTATAACGCTTCTCTAAAACTTCTTTAATCTCTGGCCACTCTTTGCCAGTCAGTTTCAGATTTAACGCGTCATATTTCACACGCTTGCGCCACAACTCGTTAAGCTCTGCTTCGTCTTTTGGCCATGCGGCCTCAGAGCGGTCTAACTCTATCTCGTCATCGGTATCAAACTTGATCTCTTCATCGAGTAAAGTTAACGCATAAGCAAAACGATCGAAACGCTTCTGCATTGAGAGGTTGTAAACATCAAAAGCAATTTGGTTGTTGCCCGATTTAAGCTGATCATCAAGCTCTACTGACCAATTTTTAAATGAATCGATGTCTGCTTGAGTGAAAATATTTCTATTGTAATCAAGCAACTCTACATAGCGTTCAAAGATCGCTTTAGAGAAATCATCATTGAGGCTGAAGTGCTTATAATGAGAGCGGGTAAATCGCGAGGTGACTCGTTTGCTAGCTGTTTCATGCTGAACTTCAGGAGAAAGAACCGGCAGGTCATCTTTATGTAGTTTGGCTTCAAGAGCCTGAGCTGATGCTGCTAGCCATAAGCTAGCAGCAATCAGGGTCACTTTTGAACGGCAATTCATGCGTAGGAGTATCTCCTTTATGCGCGCAAGTGCTCCGCTTTCACAACCATTTGTAGGCCGTTAGCAAGTTGAACACGTACATCATCCTTATTGATTTCAACAATGGTCGCTGCCATGTTTCCTTTGCCCATGTTCACGTTAACTGCGTTACCTACTGTGATTTCATCAGCATTTAGAGCGCGCGTTTCTACAGGCTTAGTTGGTTTTTGTACTTTTGGTTTATTAGTACGACGAGGCTGTTGAGGCTTTTTAGCCGCAGGTTTCGCTTTCGCCTTACCCTCTTCACGAGCTTTTTGTGCTTGTTCTTTACGACGAGCCTGAACTTTCGCCTTGCTTTCTGCAAGTGTCGCTTTCGCGTGTTCAACGTGCTCTTCTTCTAGCTCACCACAAGGGTTGCCATCTAGGTCTACACGTACTGCACCTGGTTTTACACCGTGTAGGTAACGCCATGATGAAGTGTACTGTCTTAACGCTGCACGAAGCTGTGTTTTGCTTACTTTTTCGTCTTCATTTAGACGTTCCGCAAGATCTTGAAAAATACCAATTTTCAGAGGTTTTGCTTCACCTTCTAAAGTAAAGCACTTAGGGAAACATTCAGCAATATATGCAATAACTTCTTTGCTGTTTTTTAACTTTTCAGTCATGAGGGGTCCTGATTTGAGCGGATTTCCGCGAGCATTAAGAAAAAATATTCTCGTATTATAGTGACATGCCAAGGAAAAACCACACTCGAAGGCTAATTTATGCGTCGTTCGCGTGTGAATTAAGCAGCTTTTCTACTTCAACCATGAAATGAGTGAGACCTTCTTCGTCTGTTTCATTAAATCGGCCAATACTTGGACTATCAATATCAAGTACACCAACCACCTTTCCATTAATAGAAAATGGAATCACAATTTCTGAATTGCTCGCTGCATCGCACGCAATATGCCCCTCAAATTCGTGAACGTCGTATACTCTTTGTATAGTATTAGTTTGTGCAGCAGTACCGCAGACGCCTCGACCCATTGGGATACGAACACAAGCTGGTTTTCCTTGGAACGGACCAAGAACAAGCTCTTCACCTTTTGTTAGGTAAAAGCCTGCCCAGTTAAGATCGTCAAGTTCCATGAAAAGCAATGAGCTCAAGTTTGCTAGGTTCGCAATAAAGTCTGGTTCAGACTCAATTAGAGCAACAGCTTGTTTGGTTAGTCTTTGGTATTGTTCTAAGTTCATATTAACTTCCTACTTACTATAAAAGCTTCCATTCTCAATGTATGGCGCTAAAATGCAGCCCTACTTTATAATAGGACTTATTCTCAATTACAATGCTTCTGAAAAATGACACTATTAGCCGTTCTTGGTTGATAACACAAGTAAAAAAGCACAAGTCCAAGCTGATCATAGCGAACTTGATAGCGGTGCTTGCAACCTTGATTAGTGTTCCAATTCCCCTCCTCATGCCTTTGATGGTTGATGAGGTCTTATTGGACCAACCTGCAAAAGGCTTAGATGCCATGAATGCCATTCTCCCTGAAGCGTGGCACACTCCGACAGGCTATATTTTCTTCACCCTGTTCTTGGTTGTTCTTATGCGAGCTGCGAGCCAAGGATTAAATATCCTTCAAAGCCGACAATTTACGCTTGTTTCAAAAACCATCACGTTTGAGATGCGCAGTAAAATGATCGACAAACTCGGCCGTATCAGCATCCGACAATACGAAACCAAAGGTAGCGGAGGAATCAACGCACACCTTATCACTGACATTGAGACCATTGATAAATTTATTGGTTCTACGTTAGCAAAATTCGTTATCAGTTTTCTGACTGTTATTGGTACTGCTATCGTTCTACTTTGGCTCGATTGGCGACTTGGTCTGTTTATCCTGTTAGTTAACCCTATTGTCATTTACTTCTCACGTAAACTAGGCAGTATGGTTAAACATCTGAAACGGAAGGAAAATCATTCTTTTGAAATTTTCCAAAACCGTTTGGTTGAAACATTAGATGGAATCTACCAACTACGCGCAGCCAATAAAGAGCGAGAATTCCTCCAACAACTCAAAGACAGTGCGAACCAAGTTCGCGTTGATGCAGACAAGTATGCTTGGCAATCTGAAGCGGCTGGTCGCGTTTCTTTTCTTCTCTTTTTGATCGGCTTTGAATTATTCAGAGCTGTCGCAATGTTAATGGTCATGTTCAGTGACCTTACTATTGGCCAAATATTTGCCGTTTTTGGTTACCTATGGTTCATGCTGTCTCCTGTTCAAGAGTTGCTTGGGATTCAGTTTTCTTGGTACAGCGCTAAAGCCGCATTAAAACGCATCAACGACTTATTAGAGTTAGAAGAAGAGCAGAGACCGGTTCCTAAGGTAAATCCTTTCAAAGAAGGTAGAGAAGTTGATGTTAAAGTAGAAAACATTAATTTCTCTTACAATAATGAAAACAAAGTCCTAGATAATCTTTCTTTACATATGCCGGCAGGAAAGAAAGTGGCGTTAGTTGGCGCAAGCGGCGGTGGTAAGTCAACCTTGATACAATTACTTATTGGGGTTTACCGTCAAAACTCCGGTAGCATTCGCTTTAATGATGAATTAACAGAAGATATTGGTTTTGAAGTAATTCGCGACAAAATTGCCGTGGTATTACAGCAACCTATACTATTTAACGACACCTTGAGGCATAATCTAACGCTTGGTGGGGATTTTGACGAAATGTCACTTTGGCGTGCGCTTGAAGTGGCTCAGCTGCAAGATGTTATTTCTCAACTGAACCACGGCTTGGATACTCAAGTTGGTCGTAATGGCATTCGTTTGTCAGGAGGTCAACGACAACGGCTTGCCATTGCTAGAATGGTGCTGAGTAATCCTCAATTTGTTATTTTAGACGAAGCCACGTCTGCGCTAGATACCGCTACTGAAGCGGCTTTACACAAAGCACTGACCGAGTTCTTACGTGGTAGAACAACATTAATCGTTGCGCACCGACTATCCGCTGTTAAACAAGCCGATTTGATCTACGTGCTTGAAGATGGGAAAGTGACGCAAACAGGTACTCATGGTGAGTTAGTTGAGCAAGAAGGCTTATATCAAACCTTATATGGGGGCATACAGTCCCACGCTTAAATCGTTCAAGCTAGAGAGGTCGTTATGACCTCTCTGTCTAAGCACGCCATGCAACCCAATAACGTACGTCTGTGCCAAGGTTGTGAATTGCCTGTCGACATCGTCGACTTACCCCATGGCAAAAATGCACACTGCCCTCGTTGTGGTACACAATTATATCGCGGAGGTAGCCCTAGCCTCTCTGGTAATCTAGCCGTCGCGATAACCTGTATCCTACTATTTATTCCATCGCACTTTTTTAACTTTATTAGCATCCGACTCTTTGGTGTGATGATTCCGGCAACCCTGCCTTCAGGGATGATCACATTGATGGAAGAAGGATTTGTTCTTCTTTCATTGCTCATTCTATTTTGTAGCTCTCTAGCGCCACTGACGGTTTGTGTTTCAGTGGTAACGGCGCATATTTCTTTACATCAACGATGGTTCCGTGGGCTTCGTATCTCACTGTGGCTAATTCAACATTTGAAGCATTGGGTTATGTTGGATGTGTTCTTAGTTAGCATCGCCATTTCCTGTTTTAAACTCCAAGATTATTCCGACATTTTCGTCGGCCCAGGGTTAATTGGTCTGGTTCTTTTGCAGATATTTACCGTTTTGTTAGTTTCAAGAATCAGCGTGCGTCGTTATTGGGAAGCTTGGAAACCAGAAAGTTTATATGCTTTTGAGCATAAAGATGTGCATTGCCATGAATGCCACTTGTCCCAGCCTGAAGGTGACCATTGCCAGCGTTGTCATCACGAGTTATATCATCGCAAGCCAAACTCCATTCAGAAAACATGGGCTTACCTCATCGCAGCAACGGTCGCCATCTTCCCTGCTAACCTGATCCCTATTTCCATCTTGCTTACCAATGGTAAGCGTTTGGAGGACACTATTTTTTCAGGCGTGGCTGGTTTGGTAAAAAGCGGCATGTATGGAATCGCTGCGATCATTTTTGTTGCGAGTATCGTTGTCCCGGTGATTAAAATACTTGGGCTCGCCTACATCATGCTTTGCATCCAATTCAAACGTTCGGTGTTTAAGAGACAACGAATGATGGTTTACTTTGTTGTTAAATGGATCGGTAAATGGTCTGTGATGGATTTGTTTGTTATTTCTATCATGATGACGTTAGTCGATCGTGGTCAGATACTGGATTTCACACCAGGATATGGCGCGGTAGCATTTGGTGTTGTCGTAGTGTTGACCATGCTTGCAGCAGAAAGTATTGATCCAAGGCTAATCTGGGACCAAACAAACCCAAAACAATCAGAAAAAGAGTCAATGAATGAGTGATCAGAACAGTTCTCAAACGTCATACGTACCAGATGTAAAGCGGAGTAAAGGCATATCTCCTCTTTGGCTGTTGCCAATTTTGACCATGGTCTTAGCTGGCTGGCTTGTTGTGAAGTCGATACACGATGCAGGACAACGAGTGCAAATCTATTTTTCTGATGCCGCTGGTCTTGTCGCCGGCCGAACCACTATCCGTTACCAAGGATTAGAAGTCGGCATGGTAAGAGACATTAACCTCACCGAAGATCTCGGCAGTATTTATGTCGATGCTGATATCTATCCTGAAGCTGCAAAGTTACTGAACGATAAAACACGCTTTTGGTTAGTAAAACCAACAGCTAGCCTAACGGGAGTTTCCGGACTGGATGCGCTCGTCTCAGGTAACTACATCTCGATTCAACCCGGAGATGGTCAAGAGTTTGAGACAACATTCCATGCGTTAGACTCTGCTCCAACAGATTTACGCGTTTCTCAAGGTTTGAATATTAAGCTCAAAAGCCGTGATTTAGGTGGTGTATCGGTTGGCTCTCAAATTGTTTATAAGAAAATCCCAATCGGTGAAGTGTACAGTTACCAGCTAGATGAAGATGCAAAATCTATCACTATTCAGGCCAACATTCAGGATCAATACCGACATATCATTAACAACCGCAGTCGATTCTGGAACGTCAGTGGAATTGGTGCCAGCATCGGTTTTGAAGGTGTCGATGTAAGACTAGAAAGCATGAGTGCCTTACTAGGTGGCGCCATCGCCGTCGACTCTCCGGATGATGGTGAGCCTGTAGAAGAGAACACCGAGTTCCGTTTGTATAAAGATTTGAAAACTGCTGGTCGAGGCATCGCGGTTAAAATCGTCCTACCTGATGACAGCAAGATCAGCGGAGAAGGCGCTCCAATTATGTATCGCGGAATCGAAATTGGCCAAGTTACGGACTTGAGCCTTTCCGAAGGCCGAGAAGTGATATTGGCGTCAGCGGCAATTCAACCCGCTTTTAGTGACATGCTGACGACAGGTACTCGATTTGTCTTAGAAGAAGCAAAAGTGTCCCTTTCTGGTGTTGAAAACATTGCTAATTTAGTACGAGGAAACTTCTTAACGATCGTGCCGGGCGCGGGTGAACGCTCTCGCCGCTTTACTGCCATTCGTAAAAACGTGTTTAACCAACAGCAAGAAAAGTCCATCGCGATTCGGTTGGTATCCGACAATTCGTTTGGCCTAGATAGCGGTGCCAATGTACTTTATAAAGGCATCGTTGTTGGTTCAATCATCAAAGTGGGCCTAGTCAAGGAAGATAAAAAATCACAACACGAAGTATTTATGGATGTATTGATTGACCATGAATACAAGCATCTGATCAAATCAAACAATCGTTTTTATGTAACCGGCAGTGCGTCAGCAGAGTTAACTGAATCGGGGCTCAGCGTTACCGTTCCTCCAGCAAAGCAGTTGTTAACCGGGTCAATTAGTTTTGTGAGCGAAGGCAAGCAGGATATTCAAAAAGAGTATCAACTGTTCCAAAATGAATCATTGGCTGAATTGGCGCAGTACAATCAAAGTGGCTCTAGGGCGCTAACACTATTTGCTTCTGAATTGCCGCCGATTTCCAAAGGCAGCCCTCTACTCTATCGTAATCTTCCAGTTGGTAACGTCTCCGATTTCCAACTAGTTGATGGCGGAGTACTAATTAAGGCTACTATCGAAAACCGCTTCGCTTATCTTGTAACGCCACAAACCGTTTTTTGGAATCGTTCAGGGATTGAGATAGATGCATCATTAGCTGGCGTCAGTGTGAAAGCACACCCTTTGAAATCGTTAATAGAAGGTGGCATCGCTTTTGACTCCGTGCCAGGCGTTGAAAACAAAATCGGAGAAAACTGGAAGCTGTATTCTGATCAAAAAACCGCTCGCAAGTTTGGGCGCGTCATTGCTTTAGAAACCGACGGTTCGCAAGAGATTGCTAAAGGAATGCCGATTGAATATCAAGGTGTTAAAGTTGGTGAAATCACTCTGGTTGTACCGAATTTTCGTCGTAACATGGTTGAAGTCACTGCAAGGATCCTACCTGAATACGTAGAAAACATTGCGGTTGAAGGCTCACATTTTTGGCTAACTGAACCAGAAATTGGTTTAGGTGGCGTTAAAAACCTCGGGGCGTTGGTGTCGAAATCCATCAGTGTTGAACCAGGTAAAGGTAAAGCTAAATTTGATTTTCAATTAGAAAATAGTTCAGAACGCGTGCATGGAATCATGTTTACGTTACAAAGTGAACAGAGAGGCTCAGTACAAGTCGGTACCCCTATTCTTTACCGCCAGATGGAAGTTGGCCAAGTGACCGACGTAAGCCTAGGAGAATTTGCTGATCGCATCCTCACGACTATCAAAATACAGCCTGAATATGCTTACCTCGTTCGTCAAAACAGTGTGTTCTGGAATGTTTCAGGAGTAGATGTTTCCATCGGGCTTACCGGCGCTAACATCAAAGCGGGAACCTTTGATAGTTTAGTTCGCGGAGGAATTGCGTTTTCAACGCCAGAGCAATCGACTATTCCACCAGCGGCAAAGAGTGGGCAATCTTTCTTTTTGTATCCACAAGCTGAAGAAGGTTGGACTCAATGGCGTACAGCAATTCCGAAGCCGTAGAATAAAGCTCAATTCACGTAAAATTGAAGTTTGATCACTTTAAAAGAGCAGCAATCGCTGCTCTTTTTTATCGCTCGGCCCTTGTCACTATTCGTTTCTGCTTCGCTTTCGTATATTATTTGCCACAAATTCTGCAAACGAGATCCCACATTGCATCCTAATGTTTACATCCCAGACGCGTTTCTGGAAAAAATCCAAACTATCCTTCCTGCTCACCTCAACATGGAAGACTTTATCGCGTCGTGCCAAAAGCCACTGCGCAAAAGTATTCGAGTTAATACGTTGAAGATCAGTGTTGAAGCGTTTCTAGAACGAGCAGAAGCAAAAGGCTGGAAGCTTTCTCCTGTGCCTTGGTGTGACACGGGGTTTTGGATTGAAGCGGATGAGTCAGTTGTACCATTAGGCAACACAGCAGAACACATGTCTGGCTTATTCTACATTCAAGAAGCCAGTTCGATGATGCCGGTATCTGCTCTGTTTATGAATGATGAATCTTACGATGCCGTGTTAGATACCGCAGCCGCTCCAGGCTCAAAAACCACTCAAATTGCAGCTTTAATGAACAACGAAGGTGTACTTGTGGCCAATGAATACGCCGCAAGTCGTGTAAAAGTACTGCACGCTAATGTGGAACGTTGTGGGGTACGTAACGCCGCACTAAGTAACTTCGATGGACGCGTTTTTGGCGGTTGGCTACCAGAACAATTTGATGCGGTTTTGCTCGACGCGCCTTGCTCTGGAGAAGGCACCGTTCGCAAAGACGAAGATGCGATGAAAAACTGGACGCAAGCTTCCGTACTCGACATCGCTGACACACAGAAAGATCTTATTGAAAGCGCCTTCCATGCATTAAAGCCCGGTGGTGTGATGGTTTACTCAACATGTACGCTCAGTACAGAAGAAAACCAACAAGTTTGTCAACACTTGAAAGAAACCTTTGGGGATGCTGTAGAGTTTGAAAGCCTTGAGAACTTGTTTGAAAACGCAGAGGCAGCTCTAACTGAAGAAGGCTTTTTGCATATTTTCCCACAGGTCTACGACTGTGAAGGGTTCTTTGTTGCAAGAATTCGCAAACTGGCTGCTGTTGAGGCGCCAGAAGTCAAAAAGCGCATGGGGAAATTCCCCTTTGCTAAAACTTCAAAAAAAGAATCGACAGAAATTGCTCAACAACTCCAAAGCGCGTTAGGTATTAAACTTCCAAATGACAGTTCTGTATGGCTTCGCGATAAAGATGTCTGGTTATTCCCTAATGCTTTAGAAGCGATGATCGGCGAATTACGCTTCTCCCGTATGGGTATAAAGATCGCGGAAGCCCATAAAAATGGCTACCGTTGGCAACACCAAGTCGCGACTGCCCTGGCGACAGGTTCTGAAAGCAACGCCATTGAACTCAGTATTGAAGAAGCGCGCGAATGGTACATGGGGCGTGATGTTCGCCCACAAACCATTCCTGAGGGAATGAAAACAGGTAAAGGCGAAGTGCTTGTCACCTATCAAGGCGCAGTTATTGGCCTTGGCAAGTGGGTAAGCAACCGAATAAAGAATGGTCTCCCTCGCGAATTAGTACGAGATAAGAACTTATTTTAAAAGACGTAACGAACCATAAATAAATGAAAAGCCATCGTATTTGCGATGGCTTTTTAATTCGTAAGTATGAAAGCAAGTGGGCTCGCTAGCGATCCGGACACGCTGTACTAAACTAGTTGTATCAAAGTAATGCTTTGATGTGGCATTTCTCTCTATGTTCACCAACAAAATTATTGTTGGACAAGTTTAGCGCAGGCTCTGCGGAGCCGTTTCCCCTAGGCCCAAAAAAAGGAAAAGTTTGGGCCGTTTTTTTGGCTGTAGTTCCACTATACGTGAGTTTGGACTACGCTAGACGAATACCGTCTTTCTCAATGACAATTTTACCCTGCTTGTATAAGCCACCGATGGTCTTTTTATAAGTCCCTTTACTTGTGCGGAAAGCATCAAAAATCGCTTCAGGAGAAGACTTGTCATTCAAAGGCAAAAATCCGCCTTTCTTCTCTAGCAAGTCAAGGATCTTACTAGAAAGATCGTCCATTTTCGCCACACCGACTTTTTGTAGAGCAAGGTCGATTTTGCCATCTTCACGAATGTGCTTAATAAAGCCTTTCAGCTTTTTACCGATGTAAAGCTTACCAAAAACATCCGATGGGAAAATCATGCCCCAATGCTTACCATTAACGATAGCTTTATAACCAAGTTGACTACGCTCTGCGATGATCAAATCAACTTGCTCGTTAACTTCATAATTCGCTGGAGTTTTATCTAACCATTTATTGAACTTAGTCGTACCAACAATGCGACCTGACGCTTTGTCGGTATAAACATACACTAAAATGGTTTGTCCGGCAGAGAAGCGAGTGCGTTGCTCACTAAAAGGAATCAGTAAGTCCTTTTCTTTGATGCCCCAATTTACAAAAGCACCTGTCGCATTCACACCCTCAATCTTCATTAAACCCCATTCACCCACTTGGGCAATTGGTCTTTCAATGGTCGCAGCAAGTTGGCTTTCTGAATCGAAGTACAGAAATACGTCTACATGCTCACCAATTTCAGTACCCTCTGGTACATACTTACTAGGTAGTAGAACAGAACCGTAATCATCGCCATCCAGAAATACGCCAAAATCAGCCTTTTTAATGACTTCTAAGCTGTTAATTTGACCAATTTTAATCATTGATTTTGTCTCTTTTTAAATTTACGTGGAATTATACCTAAACTAACAAGAAAATCAGAGAGAAAAGCATAGTGCTCTGTTATGCTGTTGTCGTTCAGCTATATGCCCCAGTCACTCTTTTAGCACTCTTATACTTACCTGCTCAACGGAACGCATAAGTTAAGAATGCTTTAGCAAAGTCAGGAGCTTTCTTTGGTCACCGTCGATAAACAAGACTCAATAACATTAAAAATCAGTCATGCACTCGCAAAGAGCAAAAGTGTCGACCTAGATATTTACTTTTTTATACCTGGTGAGCTTGGTTTAAACGCCGATATCATCAGTGAATCCGAATTTTATTACACCTCAATCACACAGCAACGATCTTATTACAGTACTGAAATCCTTCTTCCGCTAGTACACAGTCGACTTGCCAAACGTGGACGCCTGTCGAATCAGCAATACCGAGTAAGTTTGAGTTTGTTCGCTTACCAATACGTTATCGCGCTAGACAAAGCGGTAGCAAGTTTAAACAAGCATGAGAACAACTCCGTAACGGAAGATGAAGTGGACGAAGTTATCGAGCTCACGCTTGAGATCTTAAAGCGCTTGCGGCGTTCTATTCCTTATGAAGAGAACTTAAAACGCTACTACGTTAACATCGATAACTATCTGTCTTGGTATACCGAGCAAAAGTTCCTGTCACTGGTGGCTCATCTCCCACGTGAAGGCGACTATGGCACGATCAAGAAGCGCCTGATCACGCTATGTGAGAAAGAACAAGCCCATCGTAAACTCAACAAATACAACTCATCAAGAGTCGTTGAAGACGTTACTCGCCTATCTAACAAAATGCGCTTGCTAAGGCGATTGATTGAACACCCTATCGTGCTTCGTGAAGAAACCATATCGATGGGTAACAACATTAAGCGCGCTATCAAAGGTATTGCAACCGGTTTGGTGATGGTTGTCGTGACCTCGACCGTGATTCTCGCTCGCGATTATCTGGGGGAAATTTCTGCCTCATTCATTATCGCGATGTCTTTTATTTACGCTTTACGAGAAATCTTTAAAGATGATTTACGCGATGCCATGTGGCGATGGATCCGTAAAGGCAAGCCAAAATGGCGTAAGAAGTATGTTGATCCAACGACGAAAAAAGTGGTTGGCAAAAAATTGGAGTGGCTCGATTATCGCACCTTAAGTAGCTTGCCGGATAAGATTCAAAGAATACGGAAAAAGCGCGTCGTGCAACGTGAAGAGCAGATTCTTCATTATCACGAGAAAACCGAAATGGCGACCTCTCTTTTCTTGAGTGGTTACGAACAAACGAGAGAAACATTGAACATCAGTTTGCGCCCTATCATCCGCTTGATGGATAAAAGCTCAAACCGAGTTTACCGTTTAAATGAAGGTCAAGTAACCAAAGAGTCAGTAGAGAAACGTCATTTGCTCAATGTGATTGTCAAAGAGGACAACCACACCGATGAGCCTGTTTATTACCGCTGGAAAGTGGTCTTAAATCGCTCCAAAATCGTCTCTATCGAGAAGATTGAACTCAATTAAGCCACCACCTTTAAACAAACGAGCCACAAACCACTAGGCAGCCTCTTTTCTTTGTTTGGCTGCTTTTTTTATCGAAAGAGTAAGCGAGAATTCAGCCATTGGCTCGTCACCATGTAAGTTAGGACACAGCGCGACAATTTTTACGTCACGATTTACTCGTTCACCCGTTGCCAAGGTGTGCTCGAGCATCTCATCAATGACATGACCATCGTTACAAACAAAGTGCACATCGGCTTCCGGGCGCTTTAAAAACTCGGCTTTCACACCTTTAAATGCCAGCGAGATCGCTTCTCCCTTTTCTTGCGCTTTACTCATAGCAAGAAAACCACCAGCAACATCAGCGCCAACGGCTAAAGCACCGAAATACATGCTATTCAGGTGGTTCTTCGTCCTTCTGCGCAATGGGATACGAACCTCAACATGCTTGCTATCTATCGCAATGATTTTAGGGTGGCAAAGCCAAATCAGCGGCACTTTTGAAAAGCCAAACAGATTTAGATACAAATTCGCACGACGTAGAGCTGATAACATTTTGGTCTCCTTACCAATCTAGTCAGACCAGTTAATCAACGAAAGAAATAGATGTCAAAGAAATGTTAACAAAAGCTCGATCTCACGAGTTATTTAACCTTCAGGAAGTGACAGCGTCACCCGTGAGGTATGAAGTTTATCGCAGTTACTTAGATTACCTTACAGCGAGATAGATAAAATGGTTATAAATTCAAATGTATATATATTGATTTAATGATCAAGTTTTGTCATTTATACATAAGTCATTTAAATGAATACCTACACCTTTGTATACAATTCGGTATTTCCTGGCGAAGATTCCCGTGAAACGGTTTATTCCTGCCTGTAATTCCGTTATCTTTACCCCTTCGCAATAGAGAATAAAGCTATAACATGCCTATAAAAACAGATGAATTGAGAACCCAACCTTTGGGTCCAATGCCTACCCCAGCAGAGCTAGGTAGTGTACATCCTATTACGGATGACGTTGCAGACCGTATCGCTCAATCTCGTCGTCAGATTGAAAACATTTTATCGGGTGAAGACGATCGCCTTCTTGCGATTGTAGGTCCGTGTTCTGTTCACGACACTGAAGCTGCCATTGATTACGCCACTCGCCTGAGTGAAATCCAAGACAAGTACAAAGACGAACTGTTTATCGTGATGCGTACTTACTTTGAAAAGCCTCGTACAGTAGTTGGTTGGAAAGGTTTGATTACGGACCCTAACCTAGATGGTTCTTACGCACTTGAAGCTGGTCTTCATAAAGCTCGTAAACTACTACTGGATATCAACAAGCTTGGTCTTGCGACTGCTACTGAGTTTCTTGATATGATCACTGGCCAATACATCGCGGATTTGATCACTTGGGGCGCGATTGGTGCTCGCACAACGGAATCACAAATTCACCGTGAAATGGCGTCGGCACTATCTTGCCCAGTTGGTTTCAAAAATGGCACAAATGGCAACGTAAAAATTGCAATTGATGCAATTCGCGCATCGAAAGCATCGCATTACTTCTACTCGCCAGATAAGAACGGTCGAATGACGGTTTACCGCACAAGTGGCAACCCTTACGGTCATATTATTCTGCGCGGTGGAGAAAAAGGCCCTAACTTTGATGAAGCATCAGTCAAACAAGCATGTGATGCTTTAGCTGAGTTTGGATTGCCACAACGTTTGGTTGTGGATTTCAGCCATGCAAACTGTCAGAAGCAACACAGAAAACAAATCGACGTAGCTCAAGACATTTGTAACCAAATTAAGTCAGGCAGCACTCGTATTGCGGGTATCATGGCTGAAAGCTTTATTCTTGAAGGCAATCAGCCAATGACTGACATCAATAACCTAACGTATGGTCAGTCTATTACAGATCCATGCCTAGGTTGGGAAGACACTGCTACAATGCTAGATATGCTGGCAAGCGCTGTTAAGTCCCGAAAGTCCCTATAACAAAATAATCAAGGAATCTTCATGCCATCGTTTGATATTGTTTCTGAAATCGATACGGTTGAACTACGTAACGCCGTTGATAACGCTAACCGTGAATTGTCTACTCGTTTCGATTTCCGCAACGTAAATGCGAGCTTTGAGCTAGTAGAAGAAAACGTAAAAATGTCTGCGGAAGGTGACTTCCAACTTAAGCAAATGCGCGACATTTTACGCGGCCACTTAGCGAAGCGTAACATTGACGCGAACGCAATGGATGCACAAGACCCAGACGTTACTGGTAAAAACTGGCACCAAACTCTGCTTTTCCGTCAAGGTATTGATACTCCAACGGCGAAAAAAGTAGTGAAACTTATCAAAGACGCAAAGTTAAAAGTACAAGCTTCTATTCAAGGCGACAAAGTACGTGTTACTGGTAAGAAACGCGACGACCTGCAAGCGACAATGGCAGCGATTCGTGAAGCAGAGATGGGTATCCCATTCCAGTTTAACAACTTCCGTGATTAATCAATCTGAGAAGTAAGTAAAAACGCCAGCGCATAATCCGCTGGCGTTTTTTATTGGCTTTTGTGTAACGAACTACGTATCCACTTTTAGCATTTGGCATTGCTAGATAACCAAGTCCTGCCCTTGCAGCAATACGAATTCGCTCGTTCCTTGCGGTATGAACACGCAAATTCGAAGCTTTTCAGCTTTAGCCTTGGCCAGCATATCCGAAAGCTCAGCAGCGCTCGAGAAAGCTTCTCTTTCTGCATCTCTGCGTATTAGTTCTAACACATTCGCTTCACATCGAGTTGAGTACAGAGCCAGCTCCGCTTGTTGCATATAGCGTACGGCTTTTATTGGCAACATCTCAACATCTTTCCCAACATGTATCCAAGTACAACTTCCCTTTTCATCTAAAGGTGTTGCCATGGTCGCTTGGTAAATTGCTTCTAACTCACGATTATCTCGCGCGTTTTCCACCTCGGGATTCGAGAAAAATTGCTCCCAAAACTTGCGGCGTAAATCGACGCTAGGCAGTGCCTCTTTAATTGAGTTTCGCTTTGAGTTAGCAAAATCCGCCATCAACCCCATGTTTTGTGGCAGTATCGATTCAAGCTTTTCACGGATGTTTCGAATTAAAACTGGCGAAGCTCCACCACTAGAGATAGCGATTTGGATGCGGCCACGATTAATCATTGACGGCGTGATGAAATCACAATAAGGCTTATCATCCACAACGTTAACCAAGATGCCTAGCTCTTTGGCATCTTTGTACACTTGGTGATTTAGCTCAGGATTGTCTGTCGTCGCCCACACTTGAACAAAGTTTTTAGTGACAATGTCACTCGAATAGAAACGTTGTACCCAGCGCAGTTGATGCTCAGAAGCAAGCTTAGACAGAAAATCAACCAACGTCGGAGAAACGATAGTCACATCCGCCCCAGCCTTTAGCAACGCTTCCACCTTTCGGCTTGCCACCTCACCGCCACCCACGACGAGAACGGGTTTATTAATTAAATCTAAGAACAGAGGAAAATATCGCATTTCAATCCATGATTACTCTAATTAGCTGTTGTAGACCATGCTACCAAAAATGGGGCAAGCTCATCACCCTGTTTCGGTATCACAAATAATTTTTGTTTGAATTTTTACTGAACTTCACCTTGCTCAGCTAATGACAGTTTTAATAACAACTTTTTATTCTTTTGTATTGTTCACTCTTCTATTGATTGTTCTGATGCACCAAATTGTCCATGAATTGCACTATTTACAAACAATTAACATTTCGTCATTCTAAATCTCAAGGCACTTTGTAAGTTCTCTCAAAACTTCATTTAAATTATATATTTGAGAATTAACAGATCCTTTCCTACGCTTATAACTGGTTGATCTATCGAATGCCGTTTCTTCGAAAATCAATCACGTAGGACGATAACTCTAACGAATTGGACACGTTATTTCAGGTCACTCCTGATTAAACATGGATCATACAGGAAGGATACAAATGGCAAATAAACTCACAGTTCTTGCTTCCGTCGTAGCGGCTTCTACTGCGATGATGGCAACATCAGCTCAAGCAGCAGACACTACTCTGGACAAAGTCACAAAACAAGGTTTTCTTACTTGTGGCGTAAGTACCGGTCTACCTGGTTTCTCTAACCCTAACTCAAAAGGCGAATGGGAAGGTATCGACGTAGAATATTGCCAAGCACTGGCTGCAGCCGTTCTTGGGGATAAAACGAAAGTTAAATATGTACCCCTAACCGCAAAAGAACGTTTCACTGCGCTTCAATCTGGTGAGATTGATGTGCTTTCCCGTAACACGACCTGGACTCTCCACCGTGACACTGCACTGGGCCTAAACTTCGTAGGTGTGAACTACTACGACGGTCAAGGCTTTATGGTGAAGAAGGAACTTGGTATATCAAGTGCTAAAGAGCTTGATGGTGCGTCGGTATGTGTTCAATCAGGTACAACAACCGAGCTAAACCTTGCAGATTATTTCCGCAACCAAGGCATGGCGTACAAACCAGTGGTATTCGACACAGCGGCGCAAACTTCGAAAGGTTTTGATGCGGGACGCTGTGACGTATTAACAACTGACCAATCTGGCCTTTATGCACTACGTTTGAATTTGAAAGATCCGTCCTCTGCGGCCGTTCTTCCAGAAATCATCTCTAAAGAGCCACTAGGTCCAGTCGTTCGTCAAGGCGATGATCAATGGTTTAACATCGCTAAGTGGACATTGTCTGCGATGATTAACGCTGAAGAATACGGTATTAGTTCGAAGAATGCGGATGAAATGCTGAAGTCAACAGATCCAAACATCAAGCGTATCCTCGGTGTTGATGGCCCTAAAGGCAAAGGGTTGGGTATCCGCGACGATTGGGGCTACCAGGTTATCAAACAAGTTGGTAACTATGGTGAAAGCTTCGAACGTACAGTCGGTACTGGTTCGCCGTTAGAAATCTCTCGTGGCGTTAATGCGCTATGGAATTCAGGCGGCTTTATGTACGCGCCACCAATCCGATAGAAAGAGTTAATCAGGGCGGTTCATGCCGCCCTTTTTCTTGATTATATCTCACTGTATGAGTAAGGATCGCTCATTGGATGGCGAAAAGCGCTCGCTTGGTGGAACGGCTTTAAAGGTTCGTATGTCACCAGACATGAGAGCGTTATTCTTTAGCCAGCAAGGACGAAACTTCGTTATACAGGCCGATATCTATAACTAAGGTTTGAGGTTATCGCTGTATGAAACCGACACAAGATACATCGCCAAGTACGATGTCCAAACCAAGCGGAAGCAAGAGCCTGATTTATAATCCTGCCTTTCGTTCTGCTATTTTCCAGATCATTGCCATTGCTGCACTGGTATTTTTCTTTTACACGATTGTAAACAACGCTCTCAATAACTTAGATGCTCGTGGTATTGCAACGGGCTTCGGTTTTCTGAATCAAGAAGCCGGGTTTGGTATTGGGTTAACATTAATTGAATACGATGAAACGTACTCTTACGGTAGAACATTTATCATCGGCCTTCTTAATACGGCGTTAGTCTCCGTATTAGGTATTATTCTGGCTACTGTGATTGGCTTTACCATGGGGGTTGCCCGCCTTTCTTCTAACTGGTTAGTTAGTCGTTTAGCGGCAGTTTATATCGAAACTTTCCGAAATATCCCCCTTCTTCTGCAAATATTCTTCTGGTATTTCGCTGTTCTTCAAGCATTACCCTCACCACGCCAAAGCTTAAGTCTTGGTGAAGCTATTTTCCTGAACGTTCGTGGCTTATATTTCCCTGCACCGACTATGGAACCTGGCAGTAGCTACGTTATTGCCGCGTTAATCTTCGGGGTAATCGCAAGCTTATTAATTAATGTATGGGCGAATAATAAGCAACGTCTCACTGGGCAACAAACCCCAATGGGAAGAATAGTTTTGGGTTTAGTTGTTGGCCTTCCATTGGTTGTGTACTTCCTTGCTGGTATGCCAATTTCACTGAATTATCCTGAACTAAAAGGGTTTAACTTCCGAGGTGGTATTAGCATTATTCCTGAATTGGCTGCGCTACTTTTGGCATTGAGTGTTTATACAGCTTCTTTCATTGCTGAGATTGTGCGCTCTGGTATTAATGCGGTTAGCCATGGTCAAACCGAAGCAGCGATGTCGCTAGGCTTACCACGCTCGAAAACTTTAAAGCTTGTTGTCATTCCTCAAGCGTTACGAATTATTATTCCACCTTTAACCAGTCAATATCTCAACCTCACCAAAAACTCATCGTTAGCGATGGCGATTGGTTACCCAGATCTTGTCTCTGTGTTTGCTGGTACTACCCTGAACCAAACGGGACAAGCGATTGAGATCATTGCGATGACGATGGGCGTGTACTTGACATTAAGTCTGATTACGTCTGCATTAATGAACTTGTATAACCGTAAAGTCGCGCTGGTGGAGAGATAATATGAGTACTCATCAATTTCAACCGGATCTCCCGCCACCCGCCAATACTGTAGGCTTCTTTGGTTGGATGCGGAAAAATCTATTTAATGGCCCTATCAATTCCATTGTTACTGTCATTCTTGCGTATATTGTCGTAACTGCAATATGGTATATCGTGGATTGGGCGTTTATTAACGCAGACTGGATTGGCTCAACGCGTGACGACTGTAGCCGAGATGGTGCTTGCTGGGTATTTATCAGCGTGCGCTGGGAGCAGTTCATGTATGGTTTTTATCCAGAGTCCGAACTATGGCGCCCTCGCCTGTTCTATATCACATTAGCCATATTTACTGTTTTACTCGCGTATGAGAAGACACCGAAACGGATGTGGATTTGGCTTTTCTTCGTAAACATCTACCCATTCATCATCGCTGGACTTTTATACGGTGGTGTCTTTGGACTAGAAGTGGTAGATACACACAAGTGGGGTGGACTACTCGTTACGCTCATTATTGCGCTAGTTGGTATCGTAGTTTCATTGCCAATTGGTGTGGTGCTTGCGCTTGGTAGACGTTCAGAGATGCCGATCATTCGCAGCATTTGTACCGTCTACATTGAAGTTTGGCGTGGCGTTCCTCTGATTACGGTTTTGTTCATGGCTTCGGTTATGCTTCCATTGTTTATGTCTGAAGGCTCAGAGACAGATAAACTGATTCGCGCCCTTATAGGTGTGGTTATGTTTGCCTCCGCTTACATGGCAGAAGTGGTACGCGGTGGTCTACAAGCCATTCCGAAAGGTCAATATGAAGCCGCTGATGCGCTTGGGTTAAGTTACTGGAAAAAGACTGGGCTGATTATCTTGCCACAGGCGCTAAAGATTACTATTCCTTCTATCGTGAACACCTTCATCGGTTTGTTTAAAGACACCAGTTTGGTACTCATCATTGGCATGTTTGACGTACTCGGTATAGGACAAGCAGCAAATACCGACCCTGAATGGTTAGGTTTTGCTACAGAAAGTTATGTATTTGTCGCGTTAGTGTTTTGGGTGTTTTGTTTTGGCATGTCGCGCTATTCGATATGGCTTGAAAACAAACTTCATACCGGTCACAAACGATAACTCATCAAGATCAAGGACGTATTATGACGCAACAACAAGACTACATGATCCAATTGAAGGACATGAATAAATGGTATGGTGAGTTTCACGTACTAAAAAATATTAACCTCGACGTTAAGCGCGGCGAGAAAATCGTTATCTGTGGTCCATCAGGGTCGGGAAAATCAACGATGATTCGCTGTATTAACCGTCTTGAAGAGCACCAAACAGGCAGCATTTACGTCTCTGGTACGGAATTAACTGAAGACTTAAAGAACATTGAAGCAGTACGCCGAGAAGTGGGCATGTGCTTTCAACACTTTAATCTCTTCCCTCATTTAACCGTACTGGAAAACTGTACGCTCGCGCCTATCTGGGTGAAGAAGATGCCAAAAGATGAGGCAGAAGCAGTTGCGATGAAATATCTGGAACGTGTAAAAATTCCAGACCAAGCGGAGAAGTATCCCGGTCAGCTGTCTGGTGGCCAGCAACAACGTGTGGCGATTGCTCGCTCTTTGTGTATGAACCCTAAAGTCATGCTTTTTGATGAGCCAACATCTGCACTCGACCCGGAAATGGTTCGCGAAGTACTGGATGTAATGGTCGAACTCGCCGAGGAAGGCATGACTATGCTATGTGTGACACATGAAATGGGCTTTGCTAAAGAGGTTGCCGATCGCGTGATATTCATGGACGCAGGAGAGATCATCGAAGAAAACAACCCTGTTGATTTCTTCGAAAATCCTCAATCGGATAGGACCCAAAATTTCCTAGCGCAAATCTTACACCACTAAGATTTAGCCGAATCGACATAAAAAAGCACTGGTTTCTATGAAGCCAGTGCTTTTTGTTACTAAATTCAAAAATCTGTGTAAGAATCAACATAGCTATGCTAGGCAGTAATATTGTGTTACAAGTTGCCAAATACATAACATCTTATTTCTATTATTATTTTATCTAAGTTACGTATGGTTAGGGCTTGATTTTTTGAACTTTCAATCCCATAAATGTACTTAAAAGAAAGTCTCTTATCGAGGAAGATTATGAACAGTCCAATGTTTACCCGCACTTCAACTCAAGAAAGTGCTCTACAAACGAACAAAGTATTGCGTAATACTTACGCTCTACTTTCAATGACACTTTTATGGTCGGCAGTCGTTGCTGGCGTTGCAATGGCATTTAACCTTCCACATCCAGGTATCATCCTAATGCTGGTTGGTTTCTACGGCCTATTATTCTTAACAGAGAAAAACCGTAACAACAGTCTTGGCCTTGTGTTTACGTTCCTATTTACTGGCTTCTTAGGTTACACCGTTGGCCCTATTCTAAACATGTACATTGGTGCAGGCATGGGCGATATCGTATTAACCGCACTCGGTGGTACGGCACTATCTTTCATGGCAGCATCGGCATACGCACTAACAACGAAACGTGACCTATCGATGATGGGTGGCTTAATGCTATCACTATTTGTTGTGCTGGTTGTGGGCATGATTGCAAGCTTCTTTATTCAATCAACCCTCTTACACTTGGCGTTGAGCAGCTTGTTTATCATTTTCTCTACTATGGCGATCCTGATGACAACACAAAGCATTATTCGTGGCGGTGAAACAAACTACATCTCTGCGACAGTAACTTTGTATGTATCAATCTACAACATCTTCATCAGCCTACTAAGCATTCTAGGTATTATGAACGACGATTAATCGTTTCTCGTTAAGTAGAATAAAAAAGCCCGAAGGTAATTCCTTCGGGCTTTTTCTTTGTGTGCAATTCAGTGTATTACGCCTGCTCTACTGACAACTCGATAACTTCGTCAGCTTCTGGATTTTCTCTAAAGCGTCTCACTTTGATCGTTTCCTCTCCTAACATGATTTGCTTGGCGATTCGGTGCATACCGTCAAAAACACGATAGTCACTGGTTAAGATTACCGGATACGACAAATCAGCATTGTTGATTCGTCGGCAATGTTTTGCAATTTCACGGCAGGTTGGCTGTGGCCCTTCATGACTAAACCAAGTCACTTCATTTGGGCCTTTGATATCATCAATCGAAATTTCTTCTACAGGTAAGGATTCTGCAAGTTGCCAAATACGCTCGATGGACCAAGTGGATTTTACATTGTCATTAATCTCAATGTAACGTTGTTTCGACATGACTAACTCCTTGTCATCATTGTTGTTTCTAACCTGAATACAGGCTTTCATTAATCCAATGAGAATATCGGTCTATGAAAACAAACACAACGTTTAAGCTATTAATTCTCAAACAATCGCTATATCGCTTGTATGAGCGCTTTATAATCACCTCTCTCAGTTTGTAAACTGATTTCAAGGTATAACTTGTCTTAATTCAAACCGCGACTTCGCAATCGCTCATCAACTGATGACAAGAAGCAAAATACTCCAAACGCAACCCACCAATAACCGAACATCTTGAGCGCGGGCAACCAGACTACTGATTTACCAGCTACGCTAAAAAATATGTAGGCCGACATCATCGGTGTCACTAACATGACTCCCCAAGTCAAAAAAAGTAACGGCCCATAGATGTACTGCAACCAAGCATACTTCGGTTTTATAGGATTATGTTTTACAAATCCCGTCAGACATAGAAAAGAGAAAATGCTAAAGCATGCTTGCAGTACCGCCCATCCAATGGAAACGAAAAGATTCGACCACTCCATACACTCCTGCATTGCTCCGTGTTGTTGTTAAGCATGGGTGAACATAACGATTTTTTTCAATTTATTCTTTTGATTTAAAACTAGTTTATATTCGTTGTGATCGACTTATCTAAAACAATAAATATAACTGACAAATCAATCACACCAAGCGAATTGCATAACAATGCAAAACCACGAATATCAACCCCGAAAATTTTCTAACAACACGAATAAAAAAACAAACTTATGCTTAAAATATAATTTAAGAGTATTCAGTTATAGGCCACTACTTTGTACGCTTTTGATTCGCTCGATACGACTTCGAGATTCTTTTGTTGAGAACATTCTCGGCTGTCGCTAATCTATAAACATCCATGTTTACTTAACGGATAAAACGTTATGTTCGTTTACAACGGCAAAGAAATTGAAACGGATGCTCAAGGCTACTTATTGGATCATACTCAATGGGAAGAAGGTATGATTGAGCTTTTAGCAAAAGAAGAAGACATCGAGCTTACGGATGCTCATTTGGAAGTTGTGCATTTTGTGCGAGACTTTTATGAAGAGTTTAATACCTCCCCTGCAGTGCGTATGCTTGTGAAAGCGATGGAAAAAGCGCACGGCCCAGAAAAAGGTAATAGTAAGTATCTATTCAAGCTGTTTAAAAAGGGGCCAGCCAAACAAGCAACCAAATTAGCCGGCCTACCAAAGCCAGCTAAATGCTTGTAGATTCATAAAATTTTAAAACCGCGTAACGGCTTATACGACGCAGGCTCCTGCATCACATGCTCTACTGTTGCCGTTCGCGGTCCTTCTTGTAACCATTTCGAAAACGCAACTATTTGCGCGTCTGTTCCACACGCCATCACTTCAACATCACCATTGTTTAGGTTCTTCGCATAACCTGTTAACCCTAGCTTCAATCCTTGATGGGAAGTATGGTAACGAAAACCCACGCCTTGAACATGACCTTTTACTATAAATCTCTCACACTTTACGTTCATCTTTGTACCGCTTCTTTTTACTGAGTGATATATTCTTTTCGTCTATTCACCCCACTAAGGATAGTGGGTTTTTGCACGGTTATTATAATTATGAAAGAAATTCCATTCCGCTGGATTGATAAGTATCTCATTCACTTAAAGATTCAAGAAAAGTTCTATTTGCTCTTCGTTCTCCCTCTTCTTGCTTTAGTCATTCTCACTCTCGTCCTTAATAGCGCGGCTAATACACTGATCTCAAGTATGTACCAAGAAGAGCTCATGCTTATGAAAGGTCTGATAGAGGCAGGCAATCTTTCTCAATCTCAAGTAGCAAGCCTCATAGCGGGTTCAGAAACCGTTTCTATTGGCTCTGGTCCGCAATCCGTGTCTGTTTTAAATGGTGCGTACAGTTTGGTTGCGAACCATGAACTTTCTTTATGGACTGCCCTATCAACGACTCAAGTGAGCATCATCTGTGTGAGCTTGTTTATTCTCGCTCTTGGTGTTTACTACATCATGACGTTTATTGGCGGCGCGATGTTCACGATGAACAAAGCATTAAACACTCTTGCTGGTGGCGACTTAACTGCGAGAATGAACTTCTTCCCTGTTCGCGACGAGTTTAGTGAAATTGCTATTACGATAGACAAAGTTGCAGAACGAGAGCAACAAATGGTGCTGTCGATTCAAGAGTCTGTGGCGTTAATGCAACAAATTAGCTCAGACCTGAATCAATCGATTCATCACAGTTCAGATATTTCAGCGACTCAGCAGGAACACCTCAACTCTCTTGCGAGTGCAACTGAACAGATGGCATCAACGATTCGAGAAGTCGCGACACTAGCTCACGATTCAAGCACGCAAACCGATGATGCACGTAACGTGGCTCAGTCTGGACAAGTGAAAGTTGAGAATACGCTTCACTCGATTTCGAACCTCTCTAATGAGATTCAATCTGCGTCTCAAGCAGTAGCGGAGTTAGATGCTAATGCCGCACAAATTGATGAAGTCGTGACAACCATTAATGGGATTTCCGAGCAAACTAACCTACTTGCATTGAACGCAGCCATTGAAGCAGCACGTGCTGGAGAACAAGGTCGTGGATTTGCGGTCGTTGCGGATGAGGTTCGCGCTCTTGCGGGACGCACTCAGCAAGCGACAGTTGAAATCCAAACGATGATTGAATCGTTACAGCGTAACAGCCAGTCGCTTACTAAGCTGATGGAAGTGACAGTTAATAATGCAAATGAGGGACAAAACCTCATGACGGAAGTGAATCACGAAATCGGCTCTTTGGCAGATAAAAATCAAACTATCTCCGACAGTAGCATTCAAATTGCAACAGCAGCTGAAGAGCAAGGTGTAGTCGCGGACAATATCGCCTCAAGCGTTGAAGAAATTCGAGTTCAAGCAGATAACGTGTGCAATATGATAAGCACGACTTCACAAAACGTTGATCAACTGCGTAAGCAAAGCGACACAATGGAGTCGCTACTGACTGGACTTAAAGCATAGCAACGGAATCTGTTACAGCAAATTCAAATAAAAGGGTCACTTTAGTGACCTTTTTGTATTTAAAAGTCACTACAATGTACTGGATTGCCGAGGGATATTGCTTTTACCATTCACATCCCGGACAATACGCCCCTTTCAAAATTCAACAAGAGCTAATGAAATGACAGCTGCTATCTATTTGGTTAAAGGTCGTGAGAAATCGGTCAAGCGCAAGCACCCTTGGATCTTCTCTCGAGGCATCAACAAAGTTGAGGGCGAACCTGCTCTTGGCGAAACGGTTGATGTATTCACTCACGACGGTAAATGGCTAGCTAAAGCGGCATATTCGCCAGCTTCACAAATTCGTGCTCGTATTTGGAGTTTTGATAAAGAAGAAATCGACACCGCGTTTTTCGTTAAACGACTTAAAGACGCACAACTTCTTCGTGAAGACATTATCGAACGTGATGGCCTTACGGGTTATCGCCTTATCGCAGCAGAGTCTGACGGCTTACCAGGCGTTACGATCGACCGTTACCAAAATTTCTTTGTGTGCCAACTTCTCAGTGCTGGCGCAGAACACAATAAGCAGGCTATTGTTGACGCTCTGGTTGAGTGCTTCCCTGATTGTAATGTGTACGAGCGCTCTGACGTGGCCGTTCGTAAAAAAGAAGGTTTAAAAGAGAGCACGGGCGTCTTGCACGGCGAAGAGCCACCTAAATCAGTCGTCATCGAAGAAAATGGCGTAAAGATTAGTGTAGATATCGTTGGCGGACACAAAACAGGTTTCTACCTAGATCAACGTGATAGTCGCCAGCAAGCGATGAAATATATGAAAGGCAAAGAAGTTCTTAACTGCTTCTCTTACACAGGTGGCTTCGGACTTTACGCTCTAAAAGGTGATGCAAAGCGTGTGATTAACGCTGACGTGTCGCAACCTGCTTTAGATACCGCAAAATTCAACGCAGAGCTAAACGAGTTTGATATTTCGAAGAAGCGTGCCGTGTTCCTAAATGCAGACGTGTTTAAGCTGCTTCGTGAGTATCGTGATCAAGGAACTCAGTTCGATGTTGTGATCATGGACCCACCGAAGTTCGCAGAGAGCAAAGCACAACTAAACGGCGCATGTCGTGGTTACAAAGACATCAACATGCTAGCAATGCAAATTCTAAAACCGGGCGGCACGCTACTAACCTACTCGTGCTCTGGCTTGATGGATCAAGTTCTGTTCCAGAAAATCATCGCTGATGCAGCCGTAGATGCTAACCGCCAAGTAAAGTTTGTGGAGCGTTTTGAACAAGCCGCTGACCACCCAACCGATACCGCATATCCAGAAGGTTTCTACTTAAAAGGTTTTGCATGTAAAGTGCTTTAGGCTACGAATAAGTAAGACAAAGCAGAAGAAAAGGGCCTACTGGCCCTTTTTCATTATGGCTCTAAGTTAACCTTAGTTAGTGCGGATAACACATCTCTCTCAAAGTCCGCATTTCCCACGATTAAATCACTAAACTCTGTCGCCCCGTTTTCTATTACGATAGTTTGAATTGAGTTTCCATCGTTATGGGTTATTTCTAGAGATAAGTCATCGCCATCAATGTTCAAGTCAATACTATTGAGAAGTTCTTCTATCGTATTGTGCCCTGCATCTTCAACGACTTCACTCAGATCTAAGGTGTCCAAATCTCTCTCAAAACCTCTAATTAGATCTGTTCCTGTATCCAAGGAGTCGTTGACCCATTTAAAGACATCTGCCTCGTTATCATTACCGATCAAGATGTCATGACTTACGTCCACTTCAGCTTCAATAATATTTGCAGAGCCATTACTTGAAGCATTTACTCCTCCGTTTTCATCAATAACGAATTGCAGGGTGTTCTCACTTTGATCACCATCGTTATCCGTCAATACATAATCGAAGTCTAACGTTTCAACTGTATCACCCACCGCACCATAAAATGCATACGCACCGTCGTTTAAGTCGATTTCCAGAGTATGTTTGCTGTCGATATAGATAGTAAGCTGCATCGTTGTGTCGTCAAATGCATGCGAAATACCATCGTTATTTTCAGTTACTATTAGGTCTGAACCATCAAACGAATAAGTGACACCGTCATGTTCTATTTCGCTAATATAACCACCATCTGCACCAATACCTGTATCTGGAGAAGTGGTATACATCAAGTTCCCCCCAACAGGTTGAATCACTGACTGCAACATAACCGGAGGTAATTGAGTTACGTCAGGAACCACAACACCATCAAGGTCTTGATTCAAAAAGCCATCATATGCTACGCGATCTAATTGCTCCGGCATAAGATTAACGCCCATACCATACGCTAGGGCTGTTATCTGATTATCAGGATCGGTTAGGTGATCAATCCAACTCTGCTCGCGAGCGTCGTTTATAAATGATGACGCAGGGTTTGGCTGACCATCTGACAAGAAGTAACTAACATTCGACGCACTGGTTAACTTACCTACATCATCCCATGACTGTTTTGCTTCATTTAGCGCGTTGTTATAGTTAGTCGCGCCACCCGCAGTTAGCGTCTCAATATACGCTTTGGCCTCCTCGACCGTCAGCCACGTCGCAGCACCTATAGCGTAAGTGGATGCTGTACTGCTATAAGTAATAATTTGAACTCGCGTTTGACCGATAGACTCATATTGATTCAATAACTGAGTTGCCGAATCTTTCATTATCTGCAAGCGATTATCCGTTCGCATAGAACCCGAGACATCCATTATGAGCTGAACGTTGGCACTTTCTTTAGTTTCTGCAACTACATCGTGAATAATAGATGCAGAATCTGGTGAGTCATCTTCCACAATAACGTTGACCGTTGTGGAGTTAGTAAGACCACGAGCATTCGAGACAAGCACAGGCACCTCAATATTTAAGGTGTCTTCTCCAGATGGGTTGGAGTGATCAATCGGACCAAGAAGCTCCGTAGATACCACTCCAGTATCATTGACTGATATTTTGATAACCTCTTCACCGTTCGCTGAACCGATAAGCATTTGGTCGTTATTTGATAACGTCCACGTTACAGAGATACCGTTACTAGTAAGAGCTGTAGATGGTTCACTGAGCGTAACAGAATCAACGGTTTGACCCAGCGTCAATTGTTCTACATCAGTACTCGAGTCAGTTGTGTCATCAAAGCCGTTTAGAGCAGAGTCATCAGCAATGGCGTTGCTTAAGCCTTCCTCAGAAACGTTTAGTGTTACACCTTCTACAATTGGTGGGGCGTAAGGGTTGACAGAAAAGTACCCCGTTTTACTGTCGCCATCATTATCAGTAATAGTGTAGTTAAAATCGATATCCCCATCGCCATAAGGTGAGGTCAAAGGCAAGTATTGGAAGAACTCCCATTTTCCAGTGCTAGGTGTAAGTTGAACTTCGAATGCAAGCTCTCCATCAGCCTCTGCAATCAGTCTATTAGAGTTTTGTGGATCGACGTATATCAACACGTCTTTACCATCTAGAGTCTCTAAACCAGCCTCACCTCCATTTAAGACTATAGAACCAGGGCCATCAGCTCCATATACAGCACCGAGGTTCCCATCCGCACTAGCAATTGGCACGCCAGAGTACGCACCTGTAAAGGTTATTGATTTAACGGTAAAGTCACTGTTGTCTTCAGTATCCGGGCCATTGCCATTACTGGTCGCCTCGAGGATGATTTTATCAAAGCCTCCCTGTTGAACATTGAAATTTGCCGCGTAATCACCACTGCTTGCGTCAGAGCTGAACGATTGCTGAGCAATTAATACACCATCTCTATAAAAAGATGCGATTCCTTTCTCAAGTTCACCACCAAACATTTTCTCAAATTCTATTTCTGCTCCGTAAGCAACTTTATTGCCTAAGTCTATGATTAACTGCTCTGATACACCCTCATTACCCGCGAATCGATAATCGACTTCGTTTTCTAATTGGAAGCCGTTGTTACCAGAACTTTTAACGCCAATCCCTTCTGATGATTGATTGATTTCAGCTGTTCCCAGCATCACAGATTCGTCAGACACAAAACCGTTTGCAGTCACAACAACGTCCCCAAATGTTCGACTGGTTGCGTCTGCCTCACTTCCTGCAAAATCTATGCGCCCTGTCAGAACGTTAGGTGCACCAGTAAGCGACACATCGACGGGTTGAACAACCACAGGCACGTATGGGCAATCATCTTCAACGGCCACATTTAAGCTTTGAGATGTTGTTGTTTGTCCATCACTTACAGAAATCTGTAAATCAAAGTTGATGATGTCTTCCACATCATTAACAGGATGATCAAGTGGCTCAAACAGAGTGATAGTATAGTCCCAAGAACCTTGACCTGAAGCTGAAGGCTCGCTCAGCACAACAGTAGCAACAATGCTCAGGTGAGCAGTTTTCGCAGTCAGCGTTTGAGTACTGTTGTCCCACGTCCACGATATAGGCTCCCCTCCTGATGTTAGGTTGTTAGGGCCTGCCAATACCACTGAAACATTCGCCGTGTCTGGATCGGCAACTGTGAATGTTCCTGAGAAACTTGCGGAGTTAGTAGTGTCAGAAGGGGATCCTGTATTATCAGGGATACCATTAGCTAAACCTTCTTCCGAAACAACTGCATTCACAACATTTGAAATAGAAGGAGGAGCATCATTATCAATAATCGTCGCCGTACCCGTATCACTGCCTTGTACTGCGGCAATGCCGGTTACTGTCACACTGAAATCTTCAGGGCCTTCATAAACGGCGTCATCAATGGAAGCAATGCGCACATCAAATTCGGTTTGCCCAGCTGGCACCGTTACCACGCCATCGTTTGGTACTGCAACCCAACCGGAGCCTGTGTTGTATTCTAAGGTGCCTAAGTCTCCAACTTCGGTGTCACCTAAGTTCAGGCC
>NZ_JAWOWL010000017.1:0-104140 GCF_033340395.1 Vibrio sp. 1159
TCTTGGTAAGCAATAAAGGTTTCCATTAGCTCTGGACCTTTAAATAGAGAGCGTGCACTCGCAAACAACGTCCAATCTTGCGTCACCGCCCATTCTGCTGCTAGAGCCCAAGTCACATCATCATAATTACTGTTTCCTGTCTCAGCTTTGCGTTTGTAATCATCAAAGCGCATACCTGCAGTAATAAAGAAGGCATCAGAGAAGAAGAACTGATCTTCTACAAACAGTGCGGTTGAAATCGCCGATTCGTCCATAAACTTACGACTACCGTAGTAACTCGAAGACGTTTTATCCATGTAGTCGAAGCCATAAGTGACTCGATTATCAAACTCACCTAACATAACATCTGACTGGAATTTGCCATTCAAACCAAAGTTTTGGTTTTTGGCGGTGTTCTTTGATAAACGGTTCGAGGGCCAACGAGGGGCCATCACCGTTTCGTCACGTTTAATTTCTGTCTCGGTATTATAAAGAGTGACGTTTCCTTGGTGTTGTTCGCCTCGCAACTCGTAACTCAAGGTAACGGTATCGCGGTCATAATCCGTAGGGATAAGTAACTTGCTCGACAGGCTATTATTTGCACTACCCGACATATCAGGACGCGGACTGTAATCTCCACTGTCTCGGTACATGTCATAAGAGAGCTCAAAACGATGGATGTCATTTAGTTCATACCCCAGCTTAGCCAGAATGTTGTAAACATCACCTGCAGCACCATAGGTTTTATTGCCATCACCATCTTCAAAATCATCACGCGTAACGTAATGGCCATAGACCATCGCATCAATGTTTTCGGACAAAAGTCCGTACAGTGTCAACGAACCTTGTTGGTTGTCGTTGGATGCATAGCCGCCATAAACACGCGCACCAAACTTTTCATCGTAACGAAGTAAGTCACGAGCGTCTTTCGTTTCAAAGTAGACCGAACCGCCTAACCCGTTTTGAGTCACAGAGTTATTACCTACCTGAATGTCCGCAGATTTGAGAATGTCAGGGTTCAACGTCAAGTTACCAATATGATGGAACATGCTCGCATGCTGAGAAGCACCGTCAAGACGAATGTCCAAATCGGTTTCGCTCAAACCACGAATCGTAATACGTTGATTCACAGAGTGTGTGCCACCAACATCCACACCGGGAATATCGCGCAGTAAATCAGACATATGATCCGCTTGCTTCAGTGACATGTCGTCCGCAAACATCGACTCAGTGTTGCTGGAAACTTTCGTTCCCCATACAACGACCTCTTCAAAATGTGACTCAGTATCTTGAGCTAAAACAGGGGTTGATAGCGCCATTCCCACTGCAAGGCAAAGGCTTGAAAGCTTGATAGGTGAACAAGCAGGGCTTTCCATAACTTAACTCCTAAATATTAATGATAATAATTCTCAGGTATAATAAGCATGAGTTTTATAAATACAAAGGCGATTCGGTTATGCGAAATCGCACAAGTGTTATGAGGAAGTGTCAAATGCAGGAAGTCACAACAAAACGAACTAAAATTGCCAAGATAGCTTTAACCCAAAGACTAGAGGCGACAGAGAAACAATGGATTGTCACGCAAGGCCAACCTTGTCAAACTCAACTGGCCGAAGGTAAGTTCCTATCATATCAGTACAATGATCAAATTTTTGTTCATGGCGGGCGTTGTCTAGAACTTATTGATTCGAATATTGTTTCTACTGCACACGCCTCACTGCTGGTCACTATTCTTTTAGAAGGTAGACTCTCGTTTGGCTACGACGATTTGCAATTTGATTTAGACGCGAGCGACGGCCCTAAGGGTGTAGTGGTGAACTTACTCAAACCTGCAAATTTTCGTCGTTCACTGCTCAAAGATAACCTCATTAATAAGATCAACATATTGGTTAAGCCCCAATGGCTAGAGGCCCGCCTTGAGCAAAATTGTAGTCATCGAGCCTTTTTTAACTCTCATCAGGCGTTTCAACAGTTGGAGCCTAACCAGACGCTATGCGAGCTGGCCGAAACGTTAACAAATAGAGAAACACCGCAAGAGTTCCAAGAAAAGCTAGAGGTCGAAAGCTTGATCTATCAAATATTACATCAAGCCACCAAGCAAATTCCTAAGAATTTCAGTGCTAAAAACAGCAATATTGAACGACACATTGATGGTCGAATTGAGGATATTGTCAGCTATATTGAAACTCACCTTGATCAAGAACTACGCTTGGAAAAGTTGGCGAGCCAATTCTCAATGAGTGTTTCAAACCTGCAGCGTCGATTTAAACAATCACTTAATATGACCATAAACGGCTACATTCGTTTTCGACGTCTTGAGATTGCTAGGCAACATTTGGAACGTGGCCTAGTGACGATAACAGAAGCCGCCTATGAAGCCGGATACCACCACCCTTCTAACTTCACTTATGCCTTTAAAAAGGCATTTGGTGTGCCACCACATGAAGTGATTAAAGAGTAAGGGGACTCTAGGTAACTGACTGTTATTTAGGAGTGTCTTATCCACAACATCGGTATATACTCGCCTTAAACGTTATGGAGGTTAAACATGAATATTGGTGCCGTCGCGAAGCTCACTGGGCTTTCATCTAAGTCGATTCGATTATATGAAGACAAAGGGATCATATCTCCACCAGCGCGTAGCGACTCTGGCTATCGCGAATATTCAGATAATCATATTCAAGAGCTTAACTTGGTATCACGCGCAAAAAGCGCAGGCTTTTCGTTGCAAGAATGCAAAGAGTTCGTACAACTTGCTCATAACCCCAATCGCAAAAGTAGCGAAGTAAAAGCAAGAACCATGGACAAACTGAGAGAGGTTGAAGAAAAAATTGCACACCTCATGGAGATCAAAACGCAACTTGAAGGTTGGGTTTCTTCTTGTCCTGGAGATGCAGAGAGCCGATGCCCAATCATAGACGAGCTCACCAAGTAAGCCCGCCTATCTATTGATCTCGTTAAAAACGAACTAGCTCGCTTAATGATAAGTACACATGCGCTTACCGTTTAACTCTATGATGTTAAATGGCGTTTCATAGATGTCCTCTAGCGTAGACGCTTGAATAACATCTTCAACCGCACCACTCGCCACAACTTTACCTTTCTTAAGCGCCAATATGACATCTGAGTAACACGCCGCGAAATTAATATCATGAATCACGACCACCATGGCTTTATTCATGTCATGGGCTAACTGCTGCACAACTTTCATGATCTGAAGAGAGTGTTTGATATCTAAGTTATTAAGAGGTTCATCAAGAAAGACATAATCTGTATCTTGTGCAATCACCATAGCAATAAATGCAAGCTGTCGCTGACCACCACTTAATTCATCCAAGTATTTGTCTTGAATATCTTGCAAATCTAAGTAGTCGATCGCTTGTTCTATGACCTCATGATCTTCTTTAGTCAGATTTCCTTTAGAGTATGGGAAACGACCAAAAGAGACTAACTCTTTTACGGTAAACCGCATTGTAATCGAGTTAGCTTGGCGAAGTACTGCCAGTTTTTTCGCTAGCTCTTTTGTGTCCCATTCCGCGATTTCCTTGCAATCAATGATAACACTACCGCCATCTCGCTCCGTTAAGCGCGAGGCCATAGATAACAGCGTGCTCTTTCCCGCGCCATTTGGACCGATAATCGATGTTACCTTGCCCTTTTCAAACTGAGTATTGGCCTCGTCTACGACTTTGTTTGAACCGAAAGCCTTCGTTAATTTATCTATTACTATCATATTTATACAACTTTGTTTTTCAGCAGCAGGTATAAGAAATACGCACCGCCGATAAAGTTAATTACGACACTCAACGTCGTCTCAAAACTGAACACGTTTTCGATTATCCATTGCCCAGCAAGTAGTGAACTTATGGATAGAAACGAACATCCGACCAATAGCGTTTTATGTTGGTAACTTCGGAACATTTCTCGGCTTAAGTTGGTCACTAGTAAACCAAAGAACATGATTGGCCCTACCAAAGCCGTAGAAATAGCAATCAAAACCGCCGAGATAATAAACACATTTCTCGTCACTTTAGGTACATCAACACCCAAGCTTTTCGCATTGTCTTGGTCGAGCCAAAACACATCTAAAGTGCGATGCATCCTAAACAACAACCAACATGCAAACATCAAAGCCGGAGCACTAAAGTAAACCAAGTTCACTTTGACATTATTGAAACTGGCGTACAGTTTCGACTGAACAATTGCATATGTGTTTGGGTCCATCAGCAAAGAAAAGAATGACGCCGCATTGGAAAATAGCTGACCAAAGATCAAGCCGACCAATAGCAACGTAATCAAGTTCTTGCTGCCTTTTGAAAAGTAAAACCCAAACAGCAGTAGCGAAAACGACACCATTACAATTACTGCAATCGCGAAATTTACGTACAAGTTAAGAACTAAGGTACTCAACCCACCAAAAATCAACACGATCAAAATTTGGGTTAACACATACAGCGCATCAAAACCCATGATACTTGGCGTTAAAATTCGGTTGTGCGTAATGGTTTGAAATACAAGTGAAGACTGAGCAATGGCCACACCCGCTAGCACTATCGCCAATACTTTAGGAACTCTACGAGACAAAAAATATTGGTAGTTGTCAGCCGTTAGCCCAATACCAATAAACAGACACGCGAAAAGAATCGCAATGCCACCTAGCAGCAGGATTTTCGTTGAATCACGCATGTTGCTTACCTCGCAACAACATTGCGATGAATACCACGCCACCCAATATGCTAATCACGATAGAGATTGGCATTTCATGAGGGAAAATAATTAAACGACTCACCAAATCGCAACACAACACTAAAATGGCCCCATACATGGCCGTAAGCGGAATGTTCTTTTTGAGGTTATCGCCATAAAAGTGACTCACGAGATTCGGTACAATCAGCCCTAAGAATGGCAACTGGCCAACAATCATCACGACACTTGCTGACATGATGGACACCAATAGCACGCCAATCGTCACAACCTGCTGATAATTCAAACCCAAGTTAATCGCGAAATCTTTTCCGATACCTACGGCAGAGATCCTTGCGGCAAAAAGATAGCTGAGGATAACCATTGGTACCGCGATGTACAGCAGTTCAAAATCACCACGCAAGATGTTGGCGAAGTTTGCGACTGTCCAAGCATTCAGACTTTGAAGTGCATCATATTTGTAAGCGATAAACGTAGTCATGGATTGGATGACATTGCCGAAAATAATCCCGACAAGTGGCACAAAAACCACGCTCTTAAATTGAATGCGCTGAATAAAGAAAACAAACGCCAGCGTCCCAAATACCGAGATGCCGAACACGAGCCAAAGGTGATTATCATTACCAAAGAAAACCACGCTCAGTACGTAGCCCAGCATGGCACATTCGATCGTACCAGTTGTAGAAGGTGCCGCAAATCGGTTCTGGCTGATTTGCTGCATGACAAGACCCGCAATACTCAAGCCAGCACCAGCAAGCAATATGGCAAATAAACGTGGTATACGGCTGGTAAAGAAAAGTTCTAATGCTTTCTCATCACCTGAAAAGAGTTGTTGGGGTGTCATGTTTGCCACCCCAACAAATAACGAAACCGTGCTTAAAACCACAAGGGTTAGCAATAACTTCTTCAAAGTTAACCTCTGCTATCTTGGATTACAGTTCAACGGTTTGCTTTATCTCACTGACCATTTTTTCTGTTGCTGTCACACCAGACATCGACAAGTACCACGCGTCCACATCTAAATAAGTGATTTTATGATTTTTATATGCCGCAGTCGCTTTGACTAAGTCGTTATCCATAGATTTACGAATATCGTTATCCGGCGTACCTGTCAGAGAATTTCGGTCAACCACGAGAATATTTTTCGGGTTAGCTTCACGAATAAACTCATAAGAAATGACATCTCCGTGAGTGCCCGTTTTCACGTGCTCAACCGTTTCCAAGAAGCCAAAGTCGTTATAAATGACACCAAATCGCGACTGGGCACCAAACGCGCTGATATTGTCACCCATGCTTAAAATCGTTAATGCATCATTTTTGTTCGATTGGTTGTAGTCACGGATTGCTTTGAATTGAGCATCTAGCGCTTCAATTTTCTGCTCTACTTTTTCTTCGATATTGAAGATCTTACCAATATTGCGCCATTGCGCTTGCGTGCCTTCCCAATAGCCTTGGTTCTCTTTCGCCGCAAAAACAACTGTAGGGGCAATTTCACTCAGCTCTTCATATTTCGCAGACGCCCGCGGACCAACCAAAATCAAATCCGGTTTTTGCATGTAGATGGTTTCAAAATCAGGTTCAAACAAACTACCCGCAGAGGTGTAGTTATCTTTGCTGTATTTTGAAAGGTAACTAGGAAGATTAGAAGAGTTAGATACTGCAACAGGATCGATACCAAAGTTGTCCAGCGCATCTAGCGGGCCAAAGCCAATCACAACCACACGCTCTGGGGATTGTTCTAGCTCTGTTTGACCCATGTAGTGGTCAATCACAACTTTAGCAGCGAAAGAAGGAGAAACAGTAAATAACGACAGCATAGCCGCACCAACGAATTTTTTCATTTTGTTAAGCCTTAATGAGATCTATTATCATACGCGTTCGCAATATAACGCTACTCTTTAATGCATTCAACAAAATTTAAGGTACTTTACATTAGTTACGTTTACTCAAGACTTAGATATATCAAAGACTTATAAAACCCATTAGTTTCAATACCTGGGCGTATCATTCATGCGCTTCAATAAACGCTTTGAGTGCCAGCTCATCAATAATCTCCAAACCGTTGTCTGTTTTGGTAATCAATCCCTTTTCAATCAAGTCCTTAACTGCACGTCGATAGACTCGGCCTGAGGTGCCAAACCGCTCAGCCTCTTGGTTCACTTTATCAAAGCCACCAAGGAGCTTATCCGTCTGATTACGGACGAGAAGATCATAGGCAATGTTGTAAGTAATGGGATGCAACAAACGATTAGTGTAGATATCCATGGAGTCTTGATAATCCTCAGCCAATGCTGAAGCGAAGAACACCATCATTTCAGGATGATTTTGCAGAGCTTCGGTTAGTTTTTGGATACAGATAACATCAACCTGCATATGTTCATCTGCTATCACATTCCATTGACAAGGGGTCTGAGTGAAGAACTCCATTTCACCATAAATATGATAGTCGCAGTTAGCTTCCCCTAATTGAAAACGTCGTCCATTTGCGGCCAATATGTTCATCGAGACTCGACCTACTGGCACAACATACAAGTACTGAAGTTGCTCACCTTGGCGGAGAATTGCTTCCCCAGCATCAAAGTAACGCGAATTTATTTGGCATTGATAAATCAAATCGCGAAAGGTGGCACTCTTTTCTTCAAGGTATGTTTTGAAGCGACCAGTCGGATAAGGGCTGATTTTCATTTTCTGCTCTCTCAGAAAAAGTTACGGACAACTATTTAAGGTGGATTGTACCCCGTAACTCCAAATAAAAAAGCGACAGTGACCTGTCGCTTTACATCTATTCTGTTTATGTGACTTACTGAGATAGAGACTGGCTAACGCTGAGCAACCAAGGCTTCTAATGCCGTAATCGCGGCACTCTTCTCACCTTGCATCATTACTTTGGCCTCATCAACGTACTGACCAACCCCTTCTTTCACATCTTGTTGATACAGCACCACGTTGTTTAATATCGAAGCCACATGAAGGCCTCGTAGTCGACCGACCGTAAACAGCGCAGAGGTTTCCATATCGGCACCTAAGATGCCTTTCTTGTTCCAATGTTGGCATATTGCATCCTCGTCATCGGTATAGAAACTGTCGTGAGAACGCACCACACCAAAATGATAATGCACTTTTTGCATCGACAAGTAACGCTCAACTTCCTTTAACAGTGAAAAGCTTGCGTAGGCTGGATAAGACGAATCGACATACGCTTTAGAGCCGCCCTCATCTCTTACCGCGCCTTCGGCAATGATCAACTCGCCAAGGTGAATGCCTGATTGCATTGCCCCCGCCGATCCAACGCGTACCACATGAGTCACACCGCACTGTTTTAGCTCTTCCACTGCGATGATCATCGATGGCGCACCTATACCTGTACTACACACTGAAACAGGCTTGCCTTTGTAGTTGCCGGTAAACACACGATACTCGCGGTTTTCCGACACCATTTCTGCATCATCAAATAATGCCGCGATACGATTCGCTCGATCTGGCTCGCCGCATACAATAACGAGGGGAGCGATTTGTGTTTCATCCACTCCGATATGAGGTTGTTTGGCCATTTTTCGTTCCTTACGCAGCAGCGTGCGCTAAGGTTTTATCGCCATTGCGCTTAGCGCTACGAGCCCACTCACGCGTGCCATTGGCAGCGATGAACATAAGAATCGCGTACTGAACAGACATTGCGTAAACACCTTGCGTCGCGTAGATACCCACACTGATAATGTTAATCACAACCCATAGAATCCAGTTTTCGACGTATTTACGTGTCATCAGAATTTGTGCAACAACAGAAAGTACTGTCATGGTTGCATCCCAGAACGGGAACGCGTCAGGTTCAAGCACCGGTTCAGCCAAGCCAGCACCAAAGAGATTCAAGCTATCAACAGCAATGTTTGCTAGCGCAAAGAAAAATGGGTCGATATAGATCGTTAATAATGCGATACATGCAACGCTAATAGAGGCAGTAGTAATAAGTTTCTGTTTATTTAACCAGCGAACTTCCAGCGTTTCACCTTGTGCGTTTGGACGGGTCCACGCATACCAGCCGTAAATGTTCGCACAGAAGAAAAACAATTGAAGAAGCAATAATCCGTATAACTGAATTTGAAAAAAGATAACGGCAAAAAGCGTGACATTCAGCAAACCGAATAAGTAGTTGATGGTTTTTTCTTGGCTGGCAAACCAAATGCAAAGCAGTCCAAAAACGGTACCGAAAGCTTCGATCCAACTCATTGCGTAGCCGTCGCCGATCGGAATGTTAACGAGAGTATTATTAATATCGAGTAAGGCAAAGAGGTCCATAACATGTCCTTTATTATTTTGTTTGGAATACGCTTATATTAGAGCGTGATCCCCAACAAAAATGAGGACATTTGTCCTCCTCTTGATGCACTCGATCATAATTCAGATTCATTACTTACTTGAAAGTACCTATTTATCTCAATTATTCATTCCAAATGAACTAGGACTCGTGTCCTAGGTAGCGCTTTTTGAACGTCGATGCTGACGCGAACAGTAAAGTCGAAGCAAATGTAAACACCACGCCAGCCAAGTATACATACTCTTCATTCGCAAGTAGTTCATAAACACTCACGACAAACACCGTTAATACTAGTGAAATATTGAAACGGTGAAACCACGGCCTCTTTACTGAATACTGTGCATATCTCTTAACTAACATAAAGATTTTCCATTCATCTCAATAATTTATAAATCTAATTATAGGCTTTATTAATAATAAGCTTTTTACGCACTATCGACACGAAATCTTTCGAGTTACTCGCAAAAAATCACACTTTTCAAATGTTGAGTTAATAAATTCGAACATCTGTTTTGCATGCTTATTTATTTTTTAGCCCATTTTTTTATAAATTATATGCACTAAATTTGTTAACCATGCGTTTGTTTTTAATTAAGAGAAATTCGTCACACTGTTGCGTACAACCAATGTTGGTTCCAGTTGAACGACTTGAGCGTCGTTAGATTTGTCGTCCAGTATTCGGACAAGAGTCTCAACGGCAGCCTGCCCCAAACGGTACTTAGGCTGATGAATGGTAGTTAGCGATGGCGACATAAATTTCGCGATATGGATGTCATCGTAACCAATAATGGACAGGTCGTCCGGCACTTTAATATCGAGCTCATTTGCGGCGTTAATCACCCCCATCGCCATCATATCGTTAGAGACGAAAATCGAGCTAGGTAATGCGCCACGCTGAGCCATTTTTTTGAATGCTTGATACCCACCCTCACATTCGAAGTCAGACTCAATGATCCAATTGGCATTAAATTCCAAGCCAGCTTCGTTCATTGCTCGCTTATAACCTTCGTATCGCATTTGCGCTTGGTGTTTAATCAAAGGGCCTGTGATGCACCCAATTTCGGTATGGCCGCAATCAATTAAGTATTTCGCCGCTAAGTAACCGCCACGAAGTGAGTTGTCTTGGATTTTATCGCTTGTAAATAGCATCGGCCCCCAGTCCATTACCACAACTGGGATATCTGGGTAACGCTCAAATACATCGATACGCTCTCCTTCTAGCGACGAGCACATCAAGATCAAACCATCGACACGCTTTTGCAATAGCGTATTAATGGATTGACGCATACGTTCGTTATCACCCTCGGTGTTACATAAAATGAGGCTGTAGCCTTTTTGGTAGCAGCTGCGTTCGACGCCTTTTACGACTTCGCCAAAGAATGGGTTGGTTGAGGTTGTCACGAGCATACCAATGGTTTTGGTACGATTGACTTTGAGGCTACGCGCCAACGCAGAGGGCGCGTAGTAGTTAAGCTCTTTTGCGGCATTGTTAACGCGTTCAGAGATCTCTTCGCTCACAAAACGCGTCTTGTTAATAACATGGCTCACTGTTGAAGTGGAAACCCCTGCCAGTTTTGCGATGTCTTTCATCGTCGCCATGTTACTACTCCTATTTTAATGAGGCGTTGTGCGCCTTATTGTTCAGCGAGAAACGCGTCCACCTCTTCGCGGGTTGGAATCGACGTTTGCGCGCCAAAGCGGGTCACAGAAATTGCAGCCGCCGCATGTGCAAACTTAATCGCTGATTCTAAAGGTAAACCTTCTAGGAGACCAGTGACGAATGCCCCATTAAATGTATCGCCCGCAGCGGTAGTATCCGTCGCTTCAACGCGGAAACCCGAGATGATTTCGCCTCGACCGTTTTGGCTTAGCCAAACGCCTTTTGCACCGAGTGTGATCATGACAATTTCTATACCTTTACCATGTAGCACATTCGCCGCTTCTTGCGCGCTTTCGTTGTCTGTTACAGTAATACCTGTCAGAACTTCAGCTTCCGTTTCATTTGGTGTAATCACGTCAATGCAAGACAGTAATTCATCTGACAGTTCGCGAGCTGGCGCTGGGTTCAGAATGACATTGGTTTTGGCATCTTTCGCGATTCGCGCGGCTTTCTCAATGCCGCACATCGGCGTTTCCAATTGCATTAGCAAGTAATCTGCTTGGCGAATACGCTCTAAATCTGGCTCAATCGCTTCTGCTGTCAGTTTAGCGTTTGCTTCAGCTGAAATGCAAATGCTGTTCTCACCACTGTCCGACACTTGAATCATCGCGATACCTGTCGGGCAATTTGGCTGCATCTTCACACCAGTGATATCGATGCCGTCCATTTTGAAGTTTTCGCGAATGTTAATGCCGAATGAGTCGTCGCCCACACAAGAGATAAAACCTATGTCTGCATTTAATCGCGCCGCCGCGACGGCTTGGTTGGCACCTTTGCCACCTGGGATAACTTGATAGTTGCGACCATGCAGCGTCTCGCCTGGGCGAGGGAAAGAAGGCACTTGAAGAACATGGTCAGCGTTTACACTACCTAACACCACTAACTTATTCATACGGTTATCCTCGGTTCTGAATGAACCCTTTTAAAAAACTGTTTAGGAAAATACATTAGATGACTTTAACTTCTCTTCCTGACGAAGGAATCTCGATAAAAAGCCAAAGGCATCTATACCCACACTTTGCAGTATTTTGGGTAAGCTTGCCCTCACCTCCTAAACGACAGATATAAACGGAGGAGAGAGCAAAAATTAGGATGATTTATTGAACTTAAAACTTACTTAGTGACTACTTTTAGTGGCACTGGGATGTACTCTTCTACTTCTTCACCTTTCACAACTTTGTCAGCCGTTTCAACACCTAAAGCACCGATAAGGTCTGGTTGCTGAGCAATAGTTGCCGCTAGTTTGCCACGGTTAACTGCTGCAATGCCGTCTTCCGTACCATCAAAACCAACGATAACGACATCTTTACCAGAAGCTTGAACTGCGCGAAGTGCACCTAGCGCCATTTCATCATTCTGTGCAAATACCGCTTGTACATCCGGGTTAGCCGCTAGCAGGTTTTCCATTACGTTTAGACCTTTTGTGCGGTCAAAGTCAGCTGGTTGGCTAGCAAGAAGATCCATATCGCTGCCCTTCACGGCATTCATAAAGCCTTCACCGCGCTCACGCGCTGCCGATGTGCCCGCAATACCTTCAAGTTGAATGACTTTTGCTTTTTCGCCGACTTTTTCCATGATGTAGTGGCCTGCCATTTCACCACCAATTACGTTATCCGACGCGATGTGACTCACGACTTCACCACGGCTTGCACCACGGTCTAATGTCAACACAGGGATCTTAGAACGGTTCGCAATACGAATTGCATTAGACACTGCATCAGAATCCGTTGGGTTGATAAGAATTGCTTTTACGCCGCGAATACTTAAATCCTCGATGTTCGACAGTTCTTTACTCGGGTCATTTTGCGAGTCCAGTACAATTAAGTCGTACCCCAATTCTTTCGCTTTTGCTTCCGCACCGTCTTTCATCGTTACGAAGAACGGGTTGTTTAGCGTCGAAACCACAATCGCCATGGTATCTTGAGCTTGCGCCGCTACCGATACGGTTGAAGAAAGAAGTGCAGCAGAGATAAGAGTTGCAAGTTTTTTCATCGTTCTAGTCCTTTGTGTAGGGTGAGCCAGTACACGTCCCCTGACTCGGTTTGTATTCACTGTTTTATATACAGATTGTTATGAATTACTTGTTTTTGTTGTCTACCAATACCGCCAGCAAGATAACCACTGCTTTTGCAATCATTTGGTAGTAGGAAGAAACATCAAGTAGGTTAAGTGCATTGTTCAAGAAACCGATGATCAGCGCACCAATCAAGGTACCCATGATACGACCTTTACCGCCCATCAAGCTGGTACCGCCAAGAACAACCGCTGCGATAGCGTCTAGCTCGTAGCCCATACCCGCTGTTGGCTGCGCCGAAGAAAGACGAGACGTTACAATAATGCCTGCAAGCGCTGCTAACATACCGCAGATGGCGTAGACACCAATCTTCACTCGGTCTACATTGATACCTGATAGGCGAGTCGCAGACTCATTGCCGCCTAGTGCGTAAACATAGCGACCAAAGCGCGTGTGGTTAAGTAAATACCAAGCCGCTGCAAACACAACCACCATTAACCAAACAGGAACCGGAATGCCTAGCGCGTAGCCAGTACCAAACCATGCGAACGCATCCGCGGTGTCAGTAAAGCCTGTCGAGATTGGACGACCTTCGGTGTACACCATGGTCACACCGCGTAGTAACGTCATGGTAACCAGCGTAGCGATAAATGCCTGCACCTTACCCTTCGCAATAATGATACCGCTGATCGCACCTAACGCTGCACCTGCGACTAAAGCAGTTGGAACCGCCACCAGCACCGGAACCTCAAGCGCAATCATGCTTGCCGCAAAGGCACCACACAATGCCAATACCGAACCAACACTTAAGTCTATGCCTGCTGTTAAAATAACTAATGTCATACCCACTGCGATAATGGCATTCACGGAGGTTTGACGAAGAATGTTGAGAATGTTGTCGACCGTAAAAAAGTTCGGGTTCAAAAATGACACAACAACGATCAGAAAGATCAAAGCTATCAGTGATTTTTGCTCAATCAGCCACTCTTTTGTGAACAACTTCTTGTTGCCAGTTTCGGTTGGTTTGCTCATGGTATTCGTACTCATGCTGCTTCCTCATTGATCTCTTTGCCTACGGCACAGGCGAGTAATTTTTCTTGATCGGCGTCTTTCGCATCAAATTCGCCAGTGATACGACCTTCATGCATCACTAAAATACGGTCGCTCATGCCGAGCACTTCAGGCATCTCGGAAGAAACCAAGATGATGCTCATGCCTTCGGCCTTAAACTTGTTGATGAGCTGATAAATCTCTTTTTTTGCTCCGACATCAACACCACGTGTCGGCTCATCCAGAATCAGAACTTTAGGTTTCGTCATTAACCCTTTCGCTATCGCAACTTTTTGCTGGTTACCACCAGATAAGTTGCCGATGATTTGATCTCGCGTTGGGGTTTTAATGTTGAATAACTTAATAAAATCTTCCACTGCAATCACTTCGTCGCTGTGTTGAATCTGGAAGCCTTTGGTCAGCTGGTTTAGCGAACAAAGTGACATGTTATCCTTAACTGAAAGACCTAAAACCAAACCATCGCCTTTGCGATCTTCAGAGATGTAAGCGATACCATTTGCCAAGCCATCTTGCGGGCTAACCGGGTTAATAGTTTTGTTATCAAGATTGATAACACCATGCTCACTAGGTAATGCGCCGTAAATGACTTTCATGAGTTCAGTGCGGCCTGCGCCCATCAAGCCAGAAATTCCAAGAATCTCACCACGCTTGAGAGTAAAGCTCACATCCTGAACGCCAGACCCAGTCAAACCAATGACTTCAAGACAAGTTTCGCCATGTTGGACATCAATACGTGGATATTGCTCTTCTAATTTTCGGCCAACCATCATTTCAATTAGGCCATCTTCATCAGTGTCGGACACCTTGCACTCACCGATAAACTTACCATCACGAAGCACTGTAATATCATCACAGATTTCAAAGATTTCTTTAAGACGATGCGAAATGTATACGATGCCGCATCCTTGCTCGCGGAGCTCATTAATCACTTTAAACAGTGATTCCGTTTCGGTATCGGTCAATGCGTCCGTTGGCTCATCCATAATGATGACTTTCGACTCAAACGAAAGTGCCTTTGCAATTTCCACCATTTGTTGTTCACCAAGGCTTAAATCGCCAAGCAATGTTTTTGATGAATGCTTTACATTCAGACGTTTTAAAAGCTTGTCAGCCTCGTCATACATTTTGCCCCACTGGATACGCCCTAAGGAGCCAGTGAACTCTCGTCCCAAGTAAATATTTTCGGCAATCGTCAGTTCAGGAATCAGGTTCAGCTCTTGGTGAATAATGCTAATACCAGCTTCCTGTGAATCGCGTGGACCTTTAAAGGCCGCCGGCTGACCTTGATATTGAATGCTCCCCGCATCCATTTGGTAAATGCCTGTCAACACCTTCATTAACGTTGACTTGCCTGCTCCATTTTCACCCATCAGCGCCATCACACGGCCTGGATAAACATTCAGGCTTGCTTTGTCGAGTGCTTTTACGCCCGGAAACGCCTTCTCAATTTCGCTTAGTTGTAGAATGGCTTGAGTCATAATCTGTCCTCAATATCTCTGGCTTAAAAAACCACGCCCGCTTGGAAAATAACGTTCGCATATGGCGAGCATTCGCCCGTTCTTACGATAGCGCGACTTTGGGCCGTGCGTGCTTTAAACGCTTCATGTGACACGTAGCTCACCTCAATAGATTTGCCCGTTTCTTCACTCTCTTTGCTCAGTTCGTTGAGCAACGCTTCATGCAAAACTGGGCTTGCATCAGAGAACTCTTCCGCAATGATGACCCCTTCGATTTGGGACTCAGATAGAATTACGCGAACAGTATCAAGAAAACTTGGTACCCCATGCGTTAGCGCCAAATCGATTCGCTGAACATGCTCTGGGATTGGTAGACCAGCATCACATATCGTGATCTCGTCGGTGTGGCCTAGCGTCGCCACCAAATAAGAAATATCTGAGTTAATTAGGGTACTTTTTTTCATCTCATCGACCTTTCGGTTACACGTTCATACAACCATGAGCGCCTGTTTTAAAGTGTTTTGTTATTAACAGAAAACTCATCGAAACGTTTCGATGAAATAATAATTCGTCATCGCAATTTGACCAGTGTGAGATCGATAAGGTGTGAGAATGATCTGTAATTCAATTGTCATTGAATAGGAAAAGTGCACTTGAGTCACACTTTATCATCGAAACGTTTCGATGACAGTATTTCCCTGTCATTACAGTTAGGTTTTATACAGGGAGGGAGGAAAAGAGACGTCCAACTACTGAGAAAACCTCTAGTTAATAAGCTCGAAACCTTTCACGTCATCACAATTCTTAGATAGCTGCCTGATTTTGGAGAACGCTCACCTTACAATCTGGTTACAATTTGCCAAAACACATCATCCGTTCAGTACCTTACCTGGTACGCGACGTTTGTAGGGACACAAACGGAAACTAAGAACCATAATGAAGTTAAGCAATAGAGTCATTTTGCTTGTCGCGCCAGTGATCTTATTAAGCGCGTTAGTATCTAGCTATATTATTTATAGCATTCAAAAAGTGACGCTCATCAAGCGGGAAGACAGCTATATTCAGTTGCAGATGGAAAAGCTCGCCGGGCAGTTTCGACAAGCGAATATTTTTCTTAATAGCTATGCCTATACGCTCAGTAAAAGTGATGTATTACAAGACTATTTGGTAAATCATAACAACCCCTATCGTGAACGAGTCTTGTTTAACCGATTAGACGAGACCGCTGAAGTATTGAGCCATGGTTACAAAGGCGATGCGAGCATGGCGATCCTCGACGGAAAACAAAACCTTCTCTACTACACAGAAAACAAATATTACGAATCATCGGGCGTGGTCGACCCAAAGGTGTTAGAGTACATATCACGAAGTTTCAATGAGAGAGAGGCTTTCAGTCACACTGGCTTTATTTATAACTCCAGTGGACAAAGCATTCTTCTTCAATATGAGGTCGTCGACAAAAGAACGGGGACTCACCCTTTGAGCTTTGACTCAAAAAATGTGTTTTTTGTGGTAGTTTCCGTATCACTTGAAGCCTTTAACGAGATTAAGCATGAAATCGAGTTTGACACGCACAGCGTGATTACTTTCGCCGACAAACCCATTTATCTTGATATTCCTCTCGCTCAAACCATTGAGCTGCTGCCGCACTTTTATGCCGTGCTTTCTCCTGCCGAATATTTAATGTGGAATAAAGTCGATAAAGTGTGGCTAGAACTTGCTTTCTCCTTTGGCGTAGCGGCGTTTTTCACTATCACATTAATCATTTTGGTGTTGTACCGCTATGTGTTGCGCCCTGTCTCTCGACTTGATAAGCAGCTGAACGAACTTGAATCTAATCAACGTGACAATATTGAAAAGCTAGAAACAAACGATGAAATAGGGCGCCTCTCTGCACGCTTTTTTGATATGTATGAGGAACTTAATGTCATCTATAAAAAGACAAAACGCCTAGCTGAAACGGATCACCTGACGCAACTCGCCAATCGCCATCGTTTTCATGAGCTTGCCACTCGTGAACTTATCTCCCCTTCGCAGTTTCTGTGGGTTGTTTACGTCGATCTTGATAACTTTAAATACGTGAATGATAAATACGGGCATGAATTGGGAGATAACTTATTAAAAGTGTTCTCATCACACATCAAGAATGCTTGTCAAAAGTTCTCGCACGATTACAACAGCCCCTGCTTTGCCGCCAGGTTGTCTGGTGACGAATTTGCAATTTTGCTGAGCTCAAATCAAGAGGTAAAACGCTTGCCTGATTTGCTTGCATCAGAGTTACTAAAACCGATTAGTAATCTCAGTTCATCTTGGAGTAATTCATTTCCCGTTACGGCAAGCGTAGGTATTGCACAATATCCTCAAGACGGTACTGACATCGCGAAGTTACTCTCCAGTGCCGATGCGGCTATGTATCAAGCAAAACGGGCAGGGAAAAATCAATACGCCTATTATTCAGCCGCTCTCAATATTGAGTCTCAAAGACGAAGTCAGCTTGAACGTGCGCTCCGAAAAAGCAATGTAGAGGAAGAATTCCACCTTGTTTTTCAAACCTATATGAACAATCGAAGCAACGAAATTGAGGGGTTAGAAGTCTTGTTGCGCTGGGAAGCCGAAGGTATCGGCCCTATCCCCCCAAAGGAGTTTATTCCAATTGCAGAGCAAGCCGGATTATTTGATAAAATTGACCGCTGGGTTTTCGCCAATGCAACGGCGGAATACCATCAATTAAGGAATATTTTCGGTAAGGATATTGTTCTTTCGGTCAATCTTTCATCAGCAGAGCTAAACTCGATAGAAATGGCAAACTACATCCATGAACAAGCGACACTGCACAGTGTTAAACCAGAATGTATTGAGATAGAAATAACCGAAACCTTTGCCGCAGAACAACAAGGCACGGCTCTACTTGATGAGCTATCAAAACGTGGCTACCGTCTTGCAATTGATGACTTTGGTTCTGGTTACACATCGTTAACTCAGCTCGTTCAGTATCCGGTTCAAAAAATCAAATTTGATCGAGAGTTCCTCGTTACATTGATGAACACCAACAACGGCCATGTGATCAAACCTATTATTGAGCTATGCCATGCCCAAAATAAAACGGTTACAGCAGAAGGTATTGAACACAATATGATGCATGAATGGCTATCGGCATACCGCTGCGACTATATGCAAGGCTATTTATTTGGTAAACCAATGACTAAAGAACAATTGAGCTTGTGGTGGCAATCGGCAAATGACGACAGTCGATTTGATGCGTCCATGGTCAGCTCAATTAGGGTTTCAAGAACATAAGTTAAGGGGAGACGTACAGCAGTCACAACTGTGGCGGCTGTATATGAGCTTCATTGATAGATGCTCAGCTTTTGTTCCCCCATACCTATCTCTATGACTTTAGTTGAGTAAATCACTATTTATTCGTTTTTAAACCAGCACTTCCTTGAAATCCAAACCGGTCAAATTCAGCGCTTTGACGCTATCGTACAAGCCACCTTTTTTGTCCGTGCAAAACGTTCTGAGCCCAGCACCTTTTACTCTGAACAAGTCAGATTCATTAACGGCTTCTCTATTCAAAACGAGTTTCTTAAACGGTCTAGCACGACTTAGCTTACCATGACGAAGATTATACTCGGTAGCAGAGGTATCAATGGCATCAATTTGAGTGACAATGTTTAATGCTCGCCAAGGCTTTCCTTGTAGATTTAATGGTAAAAATTCGACATTCTCGCTCAACACATCGAGCTTATCCGCAATAGAAGCGGATACAGCAAGAGTAAAAGATCCCCATGCTGCAATATCAGGCCTGGGCAATGGCTTTTCACCCATAACGTCTAACCATTCAATATCAATACTTTTCCAACTGGCTTTAACAGACTCTCCATAGAGTTGGATAGGTTTGCTTGCCGTTACTTGAAGAGACATTTCCAATGGCGACTCTTGCAACATTGCAAAATCATTAACATTGGGAGTGACAATAAACACTTTATTAAATGCTGTCATAACCGTCCTTAAATAATTTTGAGCGTTTTTCTTAATGAGACGAGCGCTTTCACACCAAATCAACCCAAACCAAACCAAACCAAACCAAACCAAACCAAACCAAACATAATAGATAGAGTTTACTTTCATGTTCAAAAATTTAATGAATTAATATCTGGCGCTCTTATCTTTTAATTTCGAAGTTTTATTATTTATATACTTTAATCCACACGATAGAATTATTTTTTCAATTTTTACTATGTACCCTTCCTTATGTAATCGAATAAATTAGAGAATAAACAATAGCACGCGTCACTTCACTTTTGTCGAGCTCATCACTCTCACTTAAACGACACATTCACAAGTTCAATTTTTGAACGACTTAGACTTAGCTTTGTCAATCGTGAATTAAAAACAACCGATTCACTGCTGTTTTACTGCCTTTTCTTACCACCCTGTTGTTTATTCATACATTATAAATGCACTTATACACATAACGATTCGGCGTTACGATTTGTTACGAGTTAAATCACAAACTTTTGAGGTATTGGATAAAGCGTAGAAAAAGAAAACACATTGAAATAAAAAGAGTTTCTAAAGTACGAAAAATAAAACGCCGTTTTTATAAATTAGCAACTTCACAAATATCCTTAAACACAGTTTTATTAATTACATATATCAGATATTATTTACGCCGAAGTTTATAGAAATCATCGTTAAACTTCATATTTTTTATAAGTTTCAATTAGTTAGTTTTTAACTCGAAAACTTATCGTCAACCCAATATCAAGCACCTAAGCGTGCAATAAGAAACATTGGGAATAGAATTATATTGATGTGCATGTTGTTTTAACGAATGCATGAAGCAATCGGTAAATTTGTAACACCATAGAGTTTTATTTAGCCAAGATGAAAAAGTTAATTTTATTATTTACATGCGCGCTGTTGTCTGTCTCACCTTTTGCTTTTGCAAAACAATCAGATAACGAACCCAGGGATCATTTACGACCAAAGCAAGTTGAACATGTGTTTAAACAAGCCAAGCTAGATGGCATAGTAGACTTTAAGTTGTTCAGTGACGCTTACATCGCTTATCAGAAGACACCCGATAGAAAGAAGTCGGTACTAACGATCATCGACTATAGTAAACCATCAACTGAAAAGCGTTTTTATGTGGTTGATTTAGATAAAAAGAAGCTAATCTACAATACGTATGTTTCTCACGGCGTGAACAGCGGAAAGAAAACAGCGACACAGTTTTCAAATGTCGTAAACTCGCGAAAAACATCATTGGGCACTTTTTTGACTGATACCACTTACTACGGCTCAAATGGCTATTCACTTCGATTAGATGGGCTAAGCTCTGGATTAAACGACAAAGCTCGCGAGCGTTACATTGTCGTGCACGGTGCCGATTACGCAAACCCTTCCTTCATCAAGAAGAATGGATACCTCGGACGCAGTTGGGGTTGCCCTGCTTTGCCAGAGAAGTTGTCTCGCGAGATCATTGACACTATAAAAGGCGGCAGCGTTATTTACGCAAGCGCGTAATACCGATGCGATACATATGGGGAAGAAAAAAGAAGATTCTATTTCTTCCCCAGTAATAATCCTGTTAGCTTAATCGTCCTTGTGCAACGACTCTCTTTCCATTTTCGCTTACTCGAAAGCGAAAACTATTGTGTTATTCGCTGATATACCTAAGTGCGATCAGAAAACTCTGTTCATCCCCCTTCCATCTCGTTAGTATACGCTGAGTTGATCAGACACTGGCTTTCATCGTTATCATAGTTCCACTAAGATTCCTTAATCATGGTGGGTAACTGTGGCTTTATATGTTTAGGGTTACTTCTTGCGTTATCTACACCGTATATTATTGATGCTTTCTTTTTCCCTGCTCTCAGGGCTCATCACAGCTTCATATGCGCATGAGTGGCACCACACCAAACATTACACTTCCGAGCGCCTACTTAAACTCTCTCAACAAGACGATTTTGAGCTAGCACACACTGATTTTCATGCCTCAGCTTCTCTGAGCTCTTGGGGTTCAGAAAGTTACTACCTACATATAAAGCGCGAGTTGTTCGGGCTTGTCTCCTGTCGCCGAACATCAGCTACTGATGGCGTTTTATCATCAGATTTTACTCCTGATTATTTTTTACTTATTGCTTTCTCTTCTCCACCACTACTGGAGTTGGCAAAACAAGCATCTCGCTTACCTCTAGACAGTTATGGCGGACTCATGAGTCAACGCTCTCTTTATCGCCTCTCAGGAAGAAAGGAAGCGAACTTAATGTACGTCTTTACTCATGGTCGCAACGCCTTCTCTGTTGTTTAACTTTTTATGACATACAGAGAACACGAAAATGTAACGATAAGAGCCAATATGCTCATTGTTACTAGAACCAATTTGAGGTCCATATAATGACAAGAATCGCTACAACCATCGCACTAGCATTACTATTTGCAGCGGGCTCAACCTTAGCAAACACAGAAACTAAGCCAGAAGAAATGAGTAACGACACTCTGTTAGAGTGTGCCAACGTTTCTAACGCACGTATTGCAGTTCCGGAACACAGAGCGATGTTCAGACACTACTTAATGTCTGAGAGAGACTACAGCTTTGACCAGCTATCGTCTGCCGAACTTGAATTTAAAGCAGCAGATAAGAATGAGTCTGAAGTAGAGAACATCTACAAGTCTCAGTGCAAAGAAGTTGGCGAATACTTATATAGCATTGGCTATTAAATTCGAAACCCTAACGACACTCAAAAAGAAAGGCGCAATGTATGCGCCTTTCTTTTTACTGATAAAAACCTGTCGATTAGATGTCTAATCTGCATACAAGCTTAAAAGTGCAAATCAAGTAAACTTACTGAGAAAACTCAGACACATCCTTGGGTTTACAGAACGCTCGACGTGCTTTAACAAACAAGAAACTAAGCACTCCAATCACAAGAGTAATTATTGGTGCCGCCATTAATAGCATTGTGATTGCTTTGCTCATATTTTCCGGTAGCAAAGGAAGTAATGAACCAAAACCGCATAATATCAGCGTCCATAAAATCGCACTCAGCCACGCAAAGTAATGGAATTTACTAATACGTTTCACTCGCAACCCCATCATTAATGGCAATAGGGAACGAACAACCGGAATAAACCGCGCGCACAAAAGCGCAACCAATCCATGTTTACTGAGTAATACGTCGACTTGTTCCAAACGCTTTTGAGGAACCGCACTCACCCAGCCTTGGACCTTAGGTAAGCGATTTAGCCACTTGCCTTGTAAATAAGCCGCCCAACTTCCCAACCCCGCACTAACAGCTATCACCAACATGATCATAATTGGGTCAAGGACGCTAACCGCCGCCAGCGTACCGGATAGTACGACGACACTGTCGCATGGGAAAGGTGCAGCAGGAATAAAACCACTTTCCAAAAAGATAATCACAGCAACAACAAAATAAACCAAACCTGCACTGCCTGGCGCCATTAACGCCGTGAAATCTTGATGCCAAAAAGCACTCAAGACCTGAATGATCGAATCAAACATAAACCGCTCCTAAGCATAATTAACCAAAAGTTGCAAAAACATGGAATGTGTTAGCGAGCATGTATAAAGCGGTATATGAAATTCGATTCTTTTCTCACGCCGATTCTGTATTTAGAGTGAGTAAAAATACATTCAATACAACAATCTAAAGCCTCATTGCCGATGCGTTTTAGCCACTTCATCGAGTAAATTGCCGAACGATGCGCCCACCATGCTACATCAAGCATTTCAAACCATTCGGGTTCTACATCGTCGTTCGAGCTCATTTCCTTAGCATGGCTAACCCTCACTACATTCCGGCTGTTTAAACTCGGATAGTCTTGTTGTATTGGAGAGATAGGATGTTCTGAAAAGTGCTTCGACTTAGCGTCAACAGCGATATGCTGGTTATGAAAGGAAAGAAAATTTGGGTGTGAGTGCGCCAGGCTCATGCTCGGAGCCAGCAAGCAGAAAAGTAGTCCGAGTAAAGCAATCAGAGTCGTACGCACAAAGGTAACCAAAACCAAAATAATAAGTTCTTTTAACCCTGTGCGTAGCTATTGGCAATTAGTATTCTTAATCGTTAAGAATACTAATTATTTTTCACCGTAAGGGTAGCTTTCAAACATCTTCGCGATTTCTTCTTGGATGAGAGATTCTCTTTTCTCAGAGCTCATTGACTCAGACAGTTTACGACTTGAAACGCCTTTCCAAACGACTTGATTAGCCTTTGCATCAACCAGTTCAACCACCAACTTCCCATACTTACGCTCTTTATATCTTTCTGGGCTTGAAGTGATCACACCAAAGCTATTCCAGCCATAGCCAAAGCTCACCGACGATCCTGAAGAAACAAGCTCGGATTCTTCTACGATATCATGATGTACGTAAAGGTCACCGCCACTATTTACCTTAATTAAACCCTTACCCTCAAGCTGTTCAGCAAGCCCTTGCTCAATACGTCGACCATCAATACTGGTAGGAGCTTCCGCCTGAGCACCGAAGTCAAACGTTCTGTAAGCTGAAAAGTCGGCTTGTTTATCTACATCGGTTGTAACGGTAGTACAAGCAGATACCAGCATCACCACCAGCCCTAATATCAAACCTCTCATCATGTTAAATCTCCTTTGGTTAAGCTGACTGTTTCAGCAGAATTACCCTGTGTTATACATACGCATCAACAGTAAAAAGTAATCATTTCAATATCTAGTCTTGACCATGAAACGTGACTGTTCAATAAACGAGATTAACCTTTACACAGAAAATCTTGAATATCATCAACATCTAAACACCTAAGAATTCGGTGTTTACGACCTAATTGGAAGCCCCTAGGCTTAGTAGCAGAATCGCGAGTGCCACAAAAAACCAGAGACAATGAACACTTTAACATCAGTCCGCTACTTTTTTAGGCAACTGACAAACATTTGATGAGAAAAGACTTTTCTTTTTCGTGCAGTGTGGCATATTAACTGAGTCCTATCGATGCGCGGGCATCGTATAATGGCTATTACCTCAGCCTTCCAAGCTGATGATGCGGGTTCGATTCCCGCTGCCCGCTCCAATCTCTTTATCCAATTTACTCATAAAAATCCGATGGCGGAGCGAACAAACGGCGGCAGCGTTGTTTCCATGATAAGTTTGGTCGAGTTACGTCATAAAACATGTCTTTCCATTCTGCAAACGTCACGCGGATGGGATTAAAGCTGTTTACAGGTTTAGAAACCCCATACCGAACCGTTTCCACCTCTGGTTCAAACGTTCCGAACATTCGATCCCAAATAATTAATACACCCGCATAATTTTTGTCGATGTACTGACGGTTCACACCATGATGAACGCGATGATGAGACGGCGTGTTAAATACCCACTCTAGTGGCCCGAGCGAACGAATTGATTGGGTGTGAACAAAAAACTGTAAGCCCAGATTAAACAACACAACGAAGACAACCCATTTTGGCTCAAAACCAATAATCACCAAGGGCAACCAAAAAATCCACATCCCCGCTAGCGGATACATTAAACTTTGACGAAATGCGGTACTGAAGTTCATTCTTTCCGAACTGTGATGAACAACGTGCGCGGCCCACATCCAACGAATACGATGGCTAGCCCGATGAAACCAGTAATAGAAAAAATCTTGCAGGACAACAAGTAAAAGAAAAGCTGAGACGCTCATTTCGATATCAAACAAACGCCAATCAAACCACCACAAATACAACTGAGCAATCAGTAAACCCGTGAGTATGTCTGTCGCTTGGTGTAAGCCCGCAAGAACAAAATTACACGCTACTTCAGGGAAGTAATACGTCGCGCTTTCAGGCAAGCGTCCCCTTCTTTGTCCGAACCAATATTCGGCAAGCATGCAGAAAAAGAAAACTGGGGCCAGAATCATCAGAAGTAATTCTGGGCGGTCCATCAACTGCGTCCAATCCATTGTGTTTCTACCATTTTGCATAGTGATCTTCAGTAAGACCCATAACTTCTTCTAACTGATGTTTGATGCCATTTCCATCGATAATATAGCCAGAGAAATAACCGATGTACTGACGAAAGTTACTTTTGAGAAGCCAAAAATTTTTCTTCTCTGAGCGTCGATTCAAAGGCGTGAACTGTAAGTTAACTCGTTTATCTTCAGACGTAATATGCCACTTTTGCCCTTCATCACTTCGTGAAAACTGAAACTGCACAGGTTGCAAAAAGTGACGCTGACCATTAATCCACAATACATTTTCGCAATAGCCAGTTTCATTAACGCCAGCTGCCAAGTTCAACCCCAGACGCCTGTCATCCTCAAAGCAATTGATACTCGCCCAGCGCCAACTTGTTTCTCGCCGCATGTACCCAGCGGAAAAATCGTAACCAGCAGCCACCTCTGAAAGATCTTGCTCTTTTCCTAATATGAACAAGTTACCGTCTACTGCTAACGCATTGTGCTTCTGAGTATATGTCCAACCCGCATAACCTGTTGGCGTACACAACATTAATGGCAAACTCATATTTTCTGGACGTAAATAGAGATCCGCATTGACTGACTCTGTCACAAAGTGGACGTGCCAAATACCATCCTTAATAGAAAACTGAACTCTTTTGTTAGCAAGATGGGCAAGACTGCACCAACTGGAAGGCTGAGTTTGATAACCTATATTAAAAGGTTTCAACCATTGTTGCTCAATCAACTTATTCTTTTTAATATCAAACAGGTAGCAAAAGCCGGATGCTAAATACCGTATATCAGCAATCGCTACTCCAATGACGTAATTAGGTGTGACCAAATTGACGAACTGAAACTGCTTATAATCGCGGTAACGGCGCCACTTAGACACCGGCTTATCCATCTCATCGAGGTAGGTAAATTTATCTAGCTGTAACGATGTTGGAATTCCATCAAGGTGGCCAAACGCTGGTAGGCCATTCTGCTGAATAAACGAGTTCAGAACCTTAAGCTCATCCATATAGTTGTCTTTTCACAAGTTATCACACACAAACTTTAACATGACGTTAACATAAACAATTTGCGTAACTGCACAACAACATCGACTAAAGTGATTTCTGCTTGTTATATGTGAAACTGATCACTCAACCACCCGCTTACTTAGCTAGCCCTACCTATCTCAACCAACACAGCCTGGGTTAGAAGCTGCACATTCTCATCCGCAGGAAAGACCACTACAACCATTGAATCTTGGTCAAAATCACTATTTAATGGAAATACATTCATATAAACTGATTGCTTATTCACATCAAGGAAGAAATCTATGTCATACATACATGATACTATTGTTGCGTTGCAACACAGTAGCCCTGCGCAAAAAGAATTTTACCAAGCGGTAGAAGAAGTATTAACTTCTCTCGCGCCGGTAATAGAAGGCAATAATAAATATAAGGAACAAGCGATTATCCAGAGGATCGTCGAGCCAGAACGTCAAATCATGTTTCGAGTTCCTTGGGTTGATGATGCTGGAAATGTACAAGTAAACAAAGGTTATCGAGTTGAATTCAACTCTGCTTTGGGGCCGTACAAAGGAGGATTGAGATTCCATCACTCAGTCAATGCGAGCATCATAAAATTTCTCGGCTTTGAGCAAATTTTTAAAAACGCACTGACTGGCCTTCCTATCGGTGGCGGCAAAGGCGGTTCAAACTTCGATCCTAAAGGAAAATCCGACGGCGAGATCATGCGATTTTGCCAATCATTTATGAACGAGTTGTACCGTCACATCGGTCCTACCACCGATGTGCCCGCAGGCGATATCGGTGTCGGGGCGCGCGAAATTGGCTATATGTTTGGTCAATACAAACGATTGACGGGCCGCTACGAAGGTGTGCTTACAGGCAAGAGTCTGCTTTGGGGTGGCTCACTCGCCAGAAAAGAAGCGACAGGATATGGCGCCGTCTATTTTGCAGAGTGCATGCTCAACGACCGCAACGATTCATTGAAAGGGAAAACTTGTCTCGTTTCTGGTGCTGGCAACGTGGCTATCTACGCCATTGAAAAACTGTACCATATGGGAGCAACGCCAGTTACATGCAGCGACTCTCGAGGTACGATCTATCATGAGCACGGTATTGATCTTAAGCTCCTAAAACAACTGAAAGAAGTGAAAAGAGCAAGCTTAGAAGAATATTTAGAAACTTACCCTGAAGCAGAATACACACCAGAGGGCGACTATCCTAATGAAGGACATGCTGTTTGGCGATATCAGGCTGATGCTGCCTTCCCTTGTGCGACTCAAAATGAATTAACGTCAGACGACGCACTGGCTCTTATCGAAAACGGATGTATTTTGATTAGTGAAGGGGCGAACATGCCAACCACCCGTGATGCTGCCAATATTATCGTGGACTCGGACATAGCTTATGGGCCTGCAAAAGCAGCCAATGCAGGCGGCGTTGCAACCAGTCAACTTGAAATGGCGCAAAACGCCAGCATGCAAAACTGGACGTTTGAACAAGTGGATAGTCAGTTGCAAACCATCATGAAAAATATTTTCATCAATGCAAACGAAACCAGTAAAGAGTTTGGCCAACCTGGAAATTTAGTTTTAGGCGCCAACATTGCAGGCTTTAGAAAAGTCGCTGATGCAATGATTGAGCAAGGTGTCGTCTAGATGAACGAGCCAGCAGGATGACTGCTGGCTTAATATAACTCCGCAATAGGCCGCGCTTTTTGATAAAGAGCTCCACTTAATTCGCAATAAGCGTTGTCACTTCTGTTTTAACGGAGTTGGCGATAAAGCAATTCTCATGGGCCATGTGATGCAGTTTTTCTAATTGAGATGGTGTCGGTTGTTTTTCACCTGAAAATGTTATCTTAGGGTTTAACGTTACCTTTGATACCCACTCTTTTCCGTTTTCGCCTTTTTCAAGCTCCCCTACCGCTTCATCGAAGTAACTGTCCACAACATAACGTCGCTTTGCTGCAATAGACAGGAAAACGAGCATATGACAACTAGAAAGTGCCGCGACAAACGCTTCTTCTGGATCAACGTTTTCTTCTACGGATAGTGGTAATGGTACTACGTGGGGAGATGGAGATGCTGGGACTTGCAACCCTCCATCAAATTGCCAAATGTGTGCCCGACTATACTTATTATCACTAAACTCTTCGCCAGCTTTACGATGCCATTTGATTAAAGCGGAATGCTTACTCATTCTAACTCCCTGATTTTCCGACGACGAATCAACACTATCCGTCCTTGCCACAGTAAACCACAACAAAATGAGTTAAGGAAAGCATCGCACTCACAGGGACTATAAAATCTGTTGAGGATCGGCATTGTTCTTCTGGATATCATCCAAAAGTCTATGAGACTGATGGATGTTGACCTGTAACCGATTGATCAGCATCTGCAACTGCTCAATCTCGGGACTTTGGTTGGCTTTAAGTTGAGTTTCCAGGGCCTCCGTTTGGCTCGCCAAAATAGGTAAACTTAGGTTCAGTGCCATCCCTTTCGTTTTGTGCAACGTCAGCTCTAATGAAGCAAAGTCTTCAGCCATAAAGTATTCAATAAGTTCATCAACAGAAGTCTCAAAATCGACAATAATGCTTTTTAGCAACTCGTCGAGCGCTTCTGGCTCATCTCGTAAAGAAGTAAACATGCCTGAACGGGAGAGTTCTTCCTCTGTTAACCTTAAGTTCTCGATTGGCTTACGTTGCAATTGAAGCACATTGCTGTCACTCGTTAGTGGCGGATTCTGTTTCGGTTCGAGTCTGGCGGCAAACTGTTTGAGAGCGTCTGAAAAGCTCTCATGCTGTAGCGGTTTCGTAAGCACATGGTCTGCTCCTGCTTCAATAAAGCTATCGTGAGCTTCACGAAATACGTCTGCTGTGTACGCAAAGAGTAATGTCTTGATACCTAACTCTTGTCGGATAACGCGTGTCGCCTCAACGCCATTCATCTCGGGCATATGGTTGTCCATCAAGATCAGGTCGTACTCGTTCTCTTTCGCCTTTTTAACCGCGATTAATCCATTTTCTGCAACTTCCACTTCATGCCCAAGCTTTTCGCAAAACCCTTTTGCCACAATGGCATTCACACGGTTATCATCAGCAAGTAGTATCTTTAAATGGTGTGATTTTGCGCGAGGTTTCGGTGCTTCTTGCTGCTTTTTCGGAGCAGATTCTACCCAAGGAATCGGCAACTCAACGATAAATTGACTTCCAACGCCTTCTATACTCTTCAGAGTAATATGGCCACCCATCAAATCGGTTAGTTTTTTGACGATGGCTAACCCAAGCCCTGTTCCGCCGAACCTTCGAGTCGTTGATGAGTCTGCTTGCTCAAACGAGTTAAAAATATGCTCGTGCTTGTCTGGCGCAATACCAATACCAGTGTCGCTCACGCGCATGACCAACAACTGATTCGATTCATCTAACTCGGTTCTAACCAGCACATGCCCTTCATTGGTAAACTTCACCGCGTTACCGGCGAGATTAAATAAGATCTGTCGTAAACGCGCACAATCCCCAGTAAATTCAGTATATTCAGAAACCTCGTTTTCCAAGATTAGCTCGATATTTTTTTCATCAACAAGTGGTTTTATTGCGCTACACACCGGAGAAAGCACTTGATCGAGCTTAAACTTAGCTTGCTCAAATTCCAGTTTGTTTTCTTCAACTTTAGAAAAATCCAAAATATCGTTGAGGATAGTCATCAGATGCTGGCCAGAATCAAGAATAACCCTAATGTGCTCTTTCGTCGTCGGCTCTTTGGTCTCTTCTGCAATCATTTGAGAAAGCCCTAGTACACCATTCATCGGCGTCCTTAGTTCGTGACTCATTGCAGCGAGAAAATTTGATTTCGCTTTTGCCGCTCGCTCGGCTTTGTTTCTCGCCTCTTCAATTTCAAGATTCAACTGTTTTAAGTTATGCATTCGGTGATGTGACTGATAAACAAACGCGCTAACTAGAAACATCACCGCAATAAATACAAACAACCACGTAAAACGCGCCTCACTTTGAGCAATATTGAGTAACCGATGCTCTGAGCTTTCGACAAACTCAATATAAGTGTGATCAAGCAGTTCATTCGTCAGCAATTCAATTCTTTTATCACTCGTTTGAAGCCGCTTAAGGAAGTTCGCTTCCTTTTCACTCTCAACTTCCGTTTGTGTTAGAAGCAACTGGTTGAGAAATTCAAAATAACGACTGCCACCCAATGATTGACCGCTCTCGATAGAAACATCTTGCTGATATAAATTGAACAACATGAGTAATGCATACCGATTTTCTACCTGAACACCAATTAACATATCAAGCTTCAACGTTGTTTGAAGCACTCGCTCCTTAAACTGTTCAAGCGTATCCCTAACTTTTATACGATTGGGTGTCACGGGAAACCAAACTGATTCCTTTGATGATTCCAACAGTGCCTGTGCTGCGATTTCTATCTCTACTAAAGATGTTGTTAACTCATAGTTTTTTCTATCTTCAACGGCATATCGGTTCACGATAACATCACGCTCTTCAATCAACTCATGTCCGATGTTCATTAGCTCTGCATGAAATTCTTGAGCGTTTTTTGAGTTCATATACGACATATACGCCAGTGTGCAGCACGTCAGTATCCCAATAAAAAAGCAAAAGTTGATCAGTTTGAATTTATTCATTTTCCAACACCTCTAAAATTATGGGTCTAGGTGCTGTCAACGACTGCAAGAATGCTTCAATGTCCGCGACATTCTCATCGTTCATCGTTATACCGAGCTGGGTTTTAGCCATGATTTGTATCGCGTCGGATAACTTATCGACTTGCCCATTATGAAAATAAGGACTCGTTAGCGCGACATTGCGTAAACTGGCTACTCTAAAATAGAATCGCTCTTCATCCTCTATCGTAACGAGCTGCCTGCCCGAGTCCTCTACTACTGGCTTATCCTTGAAATAGGCGAACCTTTGGATCATCGCTCCGCCGATATTTTTGCCCTGATGACACTGCACACAACCTGAAGTCTGAAATGTTTTCCAACCTCTGATTTGCTGTTCACTCAGTACATGCGTGTAACCCAATAAGTAAGCATCGAATGGTGCGCCAGGCGTCTGCAGCCCTTCAACAAACTCCACAATAGCGGACTTGATATTATGAACGTTAATCGGCAATTCACCGTCACGATTAAATAGAGCTTGATAATGTTCACTCTCTTTTACATATTGCTCTATTGTTTGCCAGTTTGAGTCCATTTCCATTGGATTATGGATTGGACCATCAATCTGAGCCATCAAGGTGTTTTCCGTACCATCCCATAAAAAACGATAATTTAACGCTGCATTAAACACTGTTATAGAATTTCTAATTCCATCACCTTTCACCCCCGTAGAGACTGGTGTATTTTCAGCGCCATTGGTTTGCAGATTATGGCATGTCGCGCAGCTGACATTACCATTTGACGATAATTGAGGATCGCGGAAGAGATGCCAGCCAATTCTCGCTAGCTTAATATCCACATTAGGATCACCCTGTATGGGCTGAACTAAGGAGATATCACCTAACATCTTCGCGTTTCTTGCGGTTGTTGTTTGGCTCAAAATGAGTGTTACAACAGCTAGTGCGATTGCGCTGAATTGCCTCATCAACTACATACCTTAAACTTGTCATTGATATGAATTTAGTTGCATTTTGGCGTTTTTTCCACCGACAGGAAGTTGAAAAAACGAGTTAAGTATTGCTTTGTTTAAGGCTTTGGTTGAAGAGGGAGTAATAAGGCGAATAGGAAGAAATCGATCGCCTTATGAGTAGCTAACGTATTGAAATCTGAGTTTAGTGTAGAAAAGCCAAAAACCGTTGAAACCAAGTCACCTCTCCATACGAGATCAGATCGAAAATAGTAAAGAATACGGCACAGATAACGGCCAACTTAATCAAACGCTGAACAATAAACATAAACATCACAATTACCAATAATTTGCTTTAGTTTACTATCTCACACAGCGTTTATATATAAAAAAGTAGTCTCCTAATTAGCCTCGGCAACTTATTCATTAGAACCTATACTCAAGCATCTCTAAGTTATTTGGATATACTTGAATTAGGATTTCAAAAAGTCCCTGTGACCACACAAGGAGGACTGCATGAAACGACTATGGATATGGTTCTTACCTTTACTCTTGATGGCCAGTCAAGCACTGGCGAATACCGTTTGGATTGTTCCTGTCAAAGGCGCTATAGGGCCTGCTACTAGCGACTATTTATCTCGTGAAATAGAAGAAGCTCAACTAAACGGTGTCAGTTTAGTGATCTTAGAGATGGACACACCAGGCGGCTTAGACAGTGCAATGAGAGATATTATTCACGCGATTACCACCTCCTCCACTCCAATTGCGACTTGGGTTGGCCCGTCAGGATCTAGAGCGGCTAGCGCAGGGACATACATTTTACTCGCCAGCCACGTTGCCGCAATGGCTGAAGCCACCAACCTTGGCGCGGCAACGCCCGTCGCGTTAGGTGGTGCCCCTCAGCCCCCTTCATCGGATGATGGCAAAGATCAAAACGCGGAAGAAACGCCAGAAGGAACCAACGAAAGCTCAGAGAAAGTTCCCGCGAAAACCGCAATGGAGAAAAAGGTGATTAATGATGCTAGAGCCTATATTAAAGGCTTAGCAAAGCTTCATGGCCGAAATGCAGAGTGGGCAGAGAAAGCAGTGAGCGAAGCAGCGAGTTTGGACGCCACAGAGGCATTGGAATTAAACGTTATTGATTATATAGCCAACTCACCAGAGGATTTAGTCAAAGCCATTAATGGACAAACTGTTAAAGTTAACAATCGTGATGTGACATTGTCACTGGAAAATCCCGTATGGATTGAAAGAACACCCGATTGGCGAGCAGAAATGCTAGCCGTTATCACCAATCCAAACGTTGCCTACATTCTAATGCTCATCGGCATCTACGGTTTACTTCTTGAATTTTACAACCCAGGAATTGGCTTACCCGGTGTGCTAGGTGGGATTTGTCTGCTTCTGGCCATGTACGCACTACAAATGATGCCCGTCAACTACGCAGGTCTTGGTCTGCTGTTACTCGGTATTGCACTAATGATAGCGGAAGCATTCAGCCCGAGCTTTGGTATTTTGGGCTTAGGCGGCGTTGTCGCCTTTGTACTCGGTTCGATATTTCTCATGGACAGTGAGTTACCAGGATTCCAGATCGCCCTTCCTTTGATTTTTGGTATTGCCATATTTTCCGTGGCTCTAATCGTGCTGACCGTCGGCCTGCTGCTCAAAATTCGTCGCCGGCGTGTAACGACGGGTTTAGAGACATACCCTGGGAAGGTCGCCGTGGTAAGCGATGACTTTATCGATGGCGAAGGACGCGTTCAACTCAACGGTGCGTTATGGCGAGCTAAAGCCAAAGACCATCAACAATTCAAACAAGGTGATCACGTCACCATTGTTAATGTTAAAGGGCTGACCTTAACTGTGATGCCTGATGACCGCCAAAATAAATAGGAGGCGCTTTATGATGCTCTATACCGTTGCGGTGATCGTGGTGCTGCTGTTCGCACTAGCGACCCAAATGTTCAAGGTTTTGAGAGAATACGAACGTGGGGTTGTGTTCTTTCTTGGTCGATTTCAAGAAGTCAAAGGACCTGGTTTGATCATCCTTATCCCATTTATTCAGCAAATGGTGAGGGTTGATTTACGTACTGTCGTTTTGGATGTGCCGACACAAGATTTAATTACAAAAGATAACGTTTCTGTGCGCGTCAACGCGGTCGTTTATTTTCGCGTAGTCGATCCTCAAATGGCGATTAACAATATTGAAAGCTACAACGATGCCACCAGCCAGTTAGCACAAACCACGCTGCGCTCGGTATTGGGTCAGCATGAACTCGATGAATTGCTATCAGAGCGAGAACGCCTCAATAAGGATTTACAATCCATTCTTGATCAACAGACTGATGACTGGGGAATCAAGATTGCTACGGTTGAAGTCAAACATGTTGATTTAAATGACAGCATGGTCAGAGCCCTAGCCCGTCAGGCAGAAGCAGAACGTAACCGTAGGGCGAAGATCATTCACGCTACTGGTGAGTTAGAGGCTTCAAATAAATTAAAAGAAGCAGCGCAAATGCTCAACGAAGCACCGAATGCACTGCAATTACGTTACATGCAGACACTCACTGAAATCACTACAGACAAAACATCCACTATTATTTTTCCAATGCCGATCAATCTTGTCGAAGCTGTCAGTGATATCGCCGAAGCGGTGAAAAAGAATAAAGAAACACAAGATAAGTAAGATTTTGCCCCTAGGAAGTAACGACCGCTCACGTTACTTCCTTATTTGGTACTCGCTTTAAGGATGTGCCCATCTTCTTTATCACATTCTTGTTTCATTACTTCTAAGCCCGTTTTAAAGCATGTTCGCCAAGCGGTTTCAACATCGGCATCGTACCCAGAATCACACTGTCGAACCGTTTCTAACAAACTCTCAAGCCAAACATCAAAATCCTGCGGCTCTATACCAATTTCGGCACTTGCATGCTTTTTCCCATACTTTTCCACCATTTTGTGCGCTTCGGTCGAGGTATCTGCCATCATAAAAAACACGATAGACCCTCTAAGCATTCTCACTTGTTGGTGCATGTCTATACCGTCAAACTTCTGTCTAAAGTTGGCACTTTTCGACCATAAATTTTTGTAGAACAAGTCGAAAAACTCCTGATCTGAAGTACAACGTTCATAGCTATCATTAAAAACTTCAATCACGTTCATGTTGCTTTCCCCTACTCCTCAATATGAGTTTAATTTAATATCAAATAAAAGCTTCCAAATAAGGACTTTTAAGTTTCAAATCGATCAACTCACATCGATTTTCAACAAAAAGTAAAAAGTGATTTAAATAAACACCCTCTTATCAATGAAAAAATATCCATTATCATGAACCCATATTCGAGGTACGCATGGTTGTCGATGCTAGTGCATCCTCATCTGTCATCACATAAAGAGGATATAAACGTGTCCCATCAAATCATTACCGATCTAAATAACCGTTACACTGCAAAAAAATATGATGAAACCAAGCGCGTTTCTCAAGAAGACATGGCGATAATCAAAGCAGCACTGCGTTTGTCGGCGTCTTCTATCAACTCACAACCATGGAAATTCATCGTTATTGAAAGTGATGAAGCGAAGCAACGTTTCCACAATACGTTTGCAAATATGCACCAGTTTAACCAACCACACGCGAAAGCCGCATCACATACGATTCTGTTTGCTTACGATCCTAAATTTACTAAAGAGAAATTTGCGAAACGTGTGGATGCAGAAGTAACATCTGGCCACTTGCCAGCGGAGATGTACAACAACTTTATGGGTGCTTACGCTTTTGCCGATGCAAATACGGACGAAAATGGCTTCAACGGAAACTGGACAAAAGCACAAGTCTATTTGGCACTAGGCAACCTACTACACACATTGGCACGACTAGGCATTGATTCAACACCGATGGAAGGTGTCGATCCGGCTCTGATTGGAGAAGAGTTTAAAGAAGATCTCGAGGGCCATATTTGTGAAGTTGCGCTGGCGATTGGCTACCATAAAGATGGGGAAGATTACAATCATGGTCTTCCAAAAGCACGCCTTGCAATGGATGAGGTAATTACGACTCTATAGTCGACCATTGTCTTAGCTTAGCGACTTAACTCATTGTTTAAACTAAAAAGAGCCGCACTAATGTGCGGCTCTTTTTACTTGGTTCTGCGTCAACTTTACGCAACTTGCTCTGACTTAAAATTACCAAGCAATGCATCGTAAAGCTCATTGTCGCTTAACACACCAACCAGCTTATTATCTTCAACCATAAGCAGAGGCTGATTGCTACGCTGTTTAAGTTCAATCGCTTCTCGCATACTGATTTCTGGGCTAACCTGAACCAGAGAGTTTTCATTAACTTCGTCAAGGTTCGAAGAGTCGCTCTTCCATTGAATCAACGATTTATCTTTATCCGCTAAACTTAACCCCTTGCTCTCTTGTATCACCCAAATATTTTTATCAGGGCAAATCAGAACACGCGTATCTTCGCGAACCAAATCGTCACGCATTAAGGAACGTCCCTTCAGCACATTTAATGGATTAGTGTGAGCAACAAAGTCCGCCACATAATCGTTTTCTGGAGCAAGAATGATCTGTTCTGGCTTGCCATGTTGAATCAGCTTTCCTGATTCCATAATGGCGATGTTGTTACCGATTTTAAGTGCTTCATCTAAGTCGTGACTCACAAAAAGAATGGTTTTGTTTAGCTTTTCTTGCAGCAGAATCAGTTCATCTTGAAGCTGAGCGCGAATCAATGGGTCAAGCGCTGAAAACGGCTCATCCATTAACAAGATATCTGTGTCCATCGCGAACGCTCGCGCTAGGCCAACACGCTGCTGCATACCACCAGAGAGCTCGTGCGGGAATTTCGTTTCCCACTCAGACAAACCGACCATTTCGAGCTGTTCACGCGCTTTTTTACGGCGCTCAGCTTTACCAATGCCTTGCATCTCTAGACCAAACGCTACATTGTCTAACACCGTTAACCATGGCATCAATGCAAACTTCTGAAACACCATGGACACGCGGTGCGTACGAAGGTGGCGCAGCTTCTGTTCGTCACAGTTAGAGAGCTCAACCATATCGTCGCCATCTTTGATTTTCAGAGAGCCACGAGAAATATCGTTCAATCCGTTAACCGTTCGCAGCAAACTTGATTTACCCGAGCCCGAAAGCCCCATCAAGACACAGATCTCACCCTGTTTCACGTTCAGCGAAACATTATCAACCCCAACCACTTGGCCAGTTTCATCAATGATTTCTTGTCGAGACTTCCCTTGATCTAGTAGTGCTAGCGCCTGTGCTTGTTGCTGACCAAAAACGACATCAAGATTTTTAATAGTAATAGCGTCCATGATTATGCCTCCTTCTGGTTTGGTGCTTTACACAAGCGATCAAGAATGATGGCAACGAGTACAATCGCTAAACCCGCTTCAAAACCTTGTGAAATGTTTACCGTATTCAGTGCACGTACGACTGGCTTACCAAGCCCATCAGCACCAACAAGCGCCGCAATGACAACCATAGACAAAGACAACATAATACATTGCGTAACGCCAGCCATAATACTTGGCAATGCCGCAGGTAACTCCACCTTAAACAGTAGCTTCATTCGGCTGGCACCAAATGCTTTACCCGCTTCAAGTAGCTCCTCCGGCACTTTAATAATGCCGAGGTACGTCAATCGAATTGGCGCAGCGATAGCGAAAATGATGGTCGAGATTAGACCAGGGACAATACCTAAGCCAAACAGAACCAAGGTTGGAATTAGGTAAACGAATGTCGGTACGGTCTGCATCAAATCGAGTATTGGCCGCAACAAGGTGTATAACCAAGGACGGTGCGCCGCCATAATGCCCAACGGCACGCCAATTAATACGGAAATCGTTGTCGCTGCAAACACAAGGACAAAGGTTTCCAGCATTTCTTGCCAGTAACCAAGGTTGAGAATTGCGAGTAAGGCCAACACGATAAATACGACAAGAGGAATGCTGCGATGTAAGAACCAAGCAATTGCCGCCGTCATAATGATTGGCGCTGCAGGTGGCATCCATTTAAAAATGTCCACCACGAAAAGAATGATCGTTTCAAGTGTAATAGAGATTGCATCGAAAAAACCCGATGCATTGATGGTTAACCAATCGACGCCAGTTTCCATCCATTGGCCCAACGGTAGTTTGTTGTCCGTAATAAAATTCAAAATAAAACCTTTGTGTTAATGAAGCGGGCAAAACTCTGCCCACTTTCTTTTAAAAAAACGAGCTCAAATACTGCTTATTAAGCGTTTGTTTTTAAGTAGTTTGTAATAGCTGTTAGCGCATCTTGGCCATCTACCGTTTTCACGCCCTCTAGCCACGCTTCAATTTGCTCTTGGTTTGCATTCAACCATGCTTGCGCTGCTTTTGATGGCTTCTGTTTCTGGTTAAGAATCGCTTCCATCAGTTCATTTTCCATTTCTAGGTTAAACTCTAGATTTTTCACTAGCTGACCTACATTTGGACACTCAGCGAGGTAATTTTTACGTACGTTTGTGTAGACGTTCGCGCCGCCGTAGTTAGGACCGAAGAAGTCATCGCCACCCGCTAGATATTCCATTTCAACGTTACTATTCATTGGGTGCGGCGCCCAACCTAGGTACACAATCCATTGATTGCGGCGTGCGGCACGTGATACTTGAGACACCATGCCAGCTTCACTGGACTCAACTAGGCTGAAATCTTTTAGGCCGAATGCGTTACTATCAATCATTGACTGAATTAAGCGGTTGCCATCGTTTCCTGGTTCAATGCCGTAAATGCGGTCTTTAAATTTGTCGGCATGTTTTACTAGGTCAGCGAAGTTGGTTACGCCAGCGTCATAAACGTATTTTGGAACCGCTAGCGTGTACTTTGCGCCAACGAGGTTCGCGCGTACGGTTTCAACAGTACCTGCATCACGGTATTTCGCGATATCACCTTCCATCGTTGGCATCCAGTTACCTAGGAAAATGTCGATATCGCCATTAGCCATAGAGGAGTAAGTTACAGGCACAGACAGAAGATCGGTCTTCGTTTTGTACCCCAACCCTTTAAGTAACTCTGATGTAACGGCAGTGGTCGCTGTGATGTCAGTCCAACCTACATCTGCGAAACGAACCGTTTCACATTGGTTGGCGTAAGCGCCTGTTGCTAAAGTACTTAGTGCAATTGTTGAGAAGATTTTTGTCATCTTAGACATGTTGAATTCCTTGTAATGATTACTGACTTTTTCATTTTATGAGATCGAATCGAGATCTCTTTTTGGCGGATGCATTCGTTGCATCTCTTGCCAGTCCGGTGCAATCCAAACTGGTACGTTGTTCGACGTTTCTAGGGCGTTATCCAAAATCATATCCGCGGCGCGTTCTGCCACCATAATCGTTGGCGCATTTAAATTACCGTTCGGAATGGTTGGGAAAATAGAAGAGTCCACCACACGCAAGCCTTGAATACCGCGTACTTGGCATCGCTCATTTAAGACGGCTAATGGGTCATTATCTGCGCCCATTTTGCAGGTACAAGATGGATGGTAAGCACTCTCGACGTTTTGCTTCACCCATTCATCAATCTGTTCATCCGTCGTGATGCTCAGACCGGGTTGGATCTCGTCCCCACGAAACTCATCCATGGCTGGCTGATTGAGGATCTCGCGAGTAAGGCGAATACAATCACGCCAATCCTGCTTATCTTGTTCAGTGGAAATGTAGTTAAACTCAATCTTCGGCTTATCATTCGGATTCGCAGAGACAACCTCGACCGACCCGCGACTTTCTGGCTTGTTAGGTCCAACGTGCACTTGGAAACCATGACCATCAAAAGCAGCTTGCCCGTCATAGCGCATTGCCGCTGGCAAGAAGTGATACTGAATATTTGGCCACTTTAGTCCTTCACGAGAGCGGATAAACGCACACGATTCAAAGTGGTTAGTAGCACCAAGGCCTTTGCGAGTTAATATCCACTCAGTGCCAATCAAGCCCTTGCTCACCAAACCTAATTTGCTGTTGAGCGTGATAGGTTGTTTACAGTGATATTGGAAGTACACTTCTAAGTGATCTTGCAGGTTTTTACCTACTCCCTCCAACGAGTGTTTCACCTCAATGCCCGCTTTTTCTAATACTGCCTTAGGGCCAATGCCTGAAAGCTGCAACAGCTGAACGGAGCCAACCGAACCCGCACTCGAAATCACTTCATTATTCGCAAAACATTGCTGAATTGAACCTGACTTTTCAAACTCAACGCCTACCGCTTTCTTGCCTTCTGCACCAGTTTCTTCTAATAAAACTCGATGAACCGTCACCCTCTTCATTAGGGTGAAGTTTTTGCGTTTTTTAGCGCGGCTTAAGTATGCATTAGAGGTCGAAGCGCGTACGCCTTTGTCGACGGTCATATGCATTGGGCCAAAGCCCTCTTGCTGATAACCGTTGTAATCTTTTGTTTCTGGGTAGCCCGCTTCTTTGCCTGCATCAATAAAAGCTTGGTACAGTGGATTGAGCTTCATATCGTTGCCGTTACATGTGCCGACTGGACCGTGATCGCCCCGATATTCATCAGCACCACCAATCCAAGACTCTGCTTTACGGAAATAAGGCAAACACGACTGATAATTCCAGCCTTTCGCGCCTTCCTCTTCCCACTGGTCAAAGTCACAAGCGTGTCCGCGAACGTAAACCATGCCGTTGATAGATGAGCTACCGCCCAGAACTTTTCCGCGAGGACAATGAAGTTGGCGACCATCCAACCCTTGCTCTTCAACCGTCTCAAACTGCCACGCGTATTTTTCAGTGTTCATCGGGTAAGAAAGCGCTGTTGGCATTTGGATAAAAATACTTTTATCCGACCCACCCGCTTCGAGTAATAGGACCGAATTTTGACCACTTTCACTTAAGCGATCCGCTAACACACAGCCGGCCGAACCCGCACCGACGATGATGTAATCGTAGTGTTGTTGCATTTTTATTCTCCTAGGAGTTAATACGAATCACCGTAGATAAGTGAACGAAATTAGCGTAGGAAAAATGCTTGAGAACAAGGCGGAAATTTTGATAAGTAGTTAACCTACAATCAAAATTGACAACGTAGTTATCGAGCATTTTAACAAGCTAAAGTGGTCAGTTATCTACTATGAGTAGTATCATTTGTAAGGGCTTTCGAAGTCGCTTAGCTGAACCAGAACACTCTTCGTTTGTGTGTAATGTTTAAGGGTTTCGACTCCGTTTTCACGGCCAACACCTGATTGCTTGTAGCCGCCAACTGGCATTTCCGCAGGTGAGTCACCCCATGTGTTCACCCAACAAATACCCGCTTGAATTTGATGGATCACACGGTGCGCACGAGATAGGTTTTGAGTAAATACACCTGCCGCTAAGCCATAATCGGTGCCATTTGCACGCGCAATCACTTCCGACTCATCGCGGAATTTCAGAACTGACATTACCGGGCCAAAGATTTCTTGTTGAACGTGGCTCATGTCATCATCGCAATCGACAAATACGGTTGGAGCAACAAAGTTACCATTGGCTAGGCCATTGTCTGTTACTTTGTAGCCGCCAGTCAGTAACGTCGCGCCACTCGCTTTCGCGGCTTCAATCGCTCCTAGAACTTTCGATTCATGATCTTTAGAGATTAGCGCGCCAATTTGCGTGTTCTCATCAAGCGGATCGCCGACGACTAACAGCTCGGTTCGGGCTTTAAGCTGTGCGATAAAGTCGTCATAAATACCTTCATGGACAAATACACGTGTACCGTGCGTACAAACCTCACCTTGGGTGTAGAAGTTCGCCACCATGGCCGCAGAAACGGCATCGTTTAACTTCGCATCATCAAAAATAATCAGTGGAGACTTACCACCAAGCTCCATCGTTACTTGTTTTAGTGTCTTAGCGCTGTCACTCATGACGACTTTACCGGTGCCTGACTCACCCGTGAATGACACTTTTGCGATATCAGGATGCGCCGTTAGCATCTGTCCTACTCGGTAATCCCCTTGCACGACATTAAATACGCCATCTGGCATGCCCGCTTCTGAATAAATTTCGGCGAGCTTAAGCGCCGTTAATGGTGTTTCTTCTGATGGCTTGAAGATCATTGCGTTGCCCGCAGCCAGTGCTGGCGCCGATTTCCACATCGCAATTTGAATTGGATAATTCCAAGCGCCAATACCCGCGCAAATGCCCAATGGCTCACGACGTGTATAGAAAAACTGATCGTCGCTGAGTGGCTGCTGTTCACCTTGTAGACTTGGAGCAAGGCCAGCGTAGTACTCAAGAACATCGGCACCTGTTGTGACATCAACCGCGATAGCTTCTTGAATGGGCTTACCAGTATCTGCCACTTCCAATGCAGCCAGCTCGTCATTACGCTCACGTAAAATGGCAACGGCTTTGTGTAAAATACGGCTGCGCTCAATCGCAGTCATCGCCGACCATGCAGCAAAACCTTTCTTTGCCGATTCAATCGCTGCTTGAAGATCGTCTTGGTTCGCTTGTTTAATGTTGGCCAATGGCTCACCATTCGCCGGATTGTAAGTGGTGAAGTGTTCATCTGAACACCCGTCGTACATCGCACCATTGATATAGTGTGCTTTCATTTCCATTTTGAAGACCTGTAACTTTTAGATTTTTTCAGAATAAAACGTAAGTTGTTTTTCGAGATAATCGTTGATGATGATTCTCGCTCTTTCTGCATCAATGCCTTGCGGGTTGAGCGTTCCGCGCAGCCAAATTCCATCAATAAGTGATGCAATACCATGAGCAACCAATTCAGCCTGCTCTGCATTTAATAATGCTTTGAGTTCTTTTCTCAGGTGGGACAATAGACGTCGTTCGTTGACACGCTGCAAACGCTTGAGCTGCTCGTCATGCATTGAGTACGACCAAAACGCCAGCCAAGTCTTGGCAACTTGGTTTTCTGCCTGATAGCCGACAAAATTACCATCAATGATGGCGTTAATTCTTTGGTGATGAGCATCACTTGGCAGCTCACGTAACTTCTGTGTGATAGTGGACGAAAGCTGACGCAAGATTTCGCGCATCGTTTCCTCCAGCAATCCGTGCTTACCACCGAAATAGTGGTTGATAATCCCCGTTGATACACCGGCTTCTTTGCTGATTAACGAAATACTCGCCGCGTGTAAACCGACTCTATCAATCACTGACATTGTCGCTTTCACAAGCTGCGGTTTTCTGATTTCAGGCATCCCCACCTTTGGCATTTTGCGTCCCTGTTATTTTTAATTGAACGGTTAGTTAAATATAAAATGCCTGAAAATTAATTCGAACTCAAATTATTTTTAAAGAAAAATGTTAGTAAAAAAGGATGAAAAGTTGAGGGTGTACGAAAAATTGCTCGGTAAGAACTTGTCGGGATAACTAGATTTAAGTTTAAGAACAAACAAATAAAGCAAGTAAAATCAAACACTTAAATGTAGATCCATTTTTAAAACGATGATGAACGAGTTGATTTTTGAACAACAAAAATCTGTGCCACAAAAAATTTATATCGACCACTAATCATTTCACCTGTACATGGTTTGTTTGTACAAAGAATAGACACACTAGTTTGTTATAGTTTTGTAGACACAAGTGGCATTCGCACTTTGAAGGTGAAGGAGGCAAAAAGAGAGGTTATATTGAACGCCATGAATATGCGATTCGATATCCTTAAGCCATTTTTAAGTAATATCGCCAAGTGACTTTAAGATGTTAGATTCAGCGTTTTATATTCGAAGCAAGGATCTCAAAGTCACTTGGCTATCAAAGTAAATGGGAGGGATAAGTTCAGATTCATCGTGCGATGAGCCTGAACTTTTGATTTCTGTTACGCTAGCGAGCGACCTTTCACGCAGTTGCGTCCGTTCGCTTTCGCTTGATAAAGCAATTTATCGGCCTGATCGCAAAGTGATTTAAAACTCATCTCATTATCTTCAGTGGTAACGACTCCAAAACTACAGGTCACTCTCACTTCTTCTTTCTGTTCCGTAACAAAGCCATGTAGGGATAAAGCGCTACGTAAACGTTCTGCAGTAATAAGGGCGTTTTTATGGTCTGTATTGGGCATAACAACAACAAACTCTTCACCACCAAAGCGAGCAACAATGTCGTTTTCACGTACAGTTTCCTCCAACACTTTGGCAACGCCCGTTAGTACGGTATCTCCAAACACATGCCCATAGGTATCATTTACCTGCTTGAAATAATCCACATCGATTAACGCTAAAGTTACTGGCCCCGATTGTGGTTTATTTGGCACCATTTTCTGTTTATCGAGTTTGCTATCTACCCATTTATTTAAAGCTAGATAACCGTACTTAACTTGCTCGACTTGCTCAAAAACAAAGTGTTGTATCTTTTCTTGCTTAGATTGAGGTACCGGTTTCTCTTTTCGCTCACGCCTCACTTCTACTGGCTTAGTGAACCAGTCCTCTAAAAAACGGCGATTGAACAACCCTGTCAATGTGTCTGTCTTTGCGAGGCGACGCATTCTCAAACGCGAGCGATTGACGACGAGAAATACTACCGCCATCAAAAATAGAACACCGATGAGCGCAAGTAGCGCTTCACCCAATAAGTAAAAAGTACGACGGTTATTTTCTAGCTCCATACGCTGCAAAACATTGTTCCAGTTGAGATCTTCGTTCTCATATTCAAGTCGTTCCAACTCAAATAACGTCTGCTGGCGCTCAAGATTTTCAACTTCTCTTTGATTGCTAAATTGGATAAATTTATCGTGATAGTTACCGTAAGTTTCGAATGCTAGTTTAAAGTCATTGCTTCCCGCATAGGCCATAGCGGCGACTTTTAGTAGCTCCATTTGCTGTTGCTTGACGTATCGACTCTCTATAATCTCCGGCAGCATTGGCGCGATCATCGCTAAAAGTATTTCAAATTGCTGCTGCTCTAACATATATTCGGCTTGTAACAACTTAAATGTTGCCAAATACGCGCTAGACGTTTCTCTGTACTGTAAATTCTCCGCCAGCTTCAAGTGGTTAACCATCTTCTTTTCTTGTTTCGTCTCGCGATATAAAGCTGCAAGTTCAAGGTTAACTCGAAATCTAAAGCGTCCATCACCGATAATTTGAGCCAGCTTTAACGCTCGCTGATATGACGCTATCGCCTCTTCGTATTGGAACTGTGCTTTATGAAGTTTCGCTATCGTCAAAACGCTCAACAACTCATTGAACGACATACGCCTATCCCTAAAATAGCGATATGCTTGTTCCAAAAGCGCCTCAGATCGGTCGTAACCCTGAATTTTGACAAGTACGTCACCTAGCTCTAGTGCTGCACGTTCGACCAGCCCGTGAACACCTGAAGATTCAGCCGCATCCATGGACGACATAAGTGCAGCATAGGATTTTTTAAACTCACCTTGCTCATCGTAATAGCGTCCTTTTAGCAACAGGATTTCTGATTCAAGTTGCTTATCACCATTCTCACGCGATGTTTCCAACAAGCTATCCAACGCAGAAAGCGCGGTATCGATATCGCTCTTTCCAACCATAGTTCGCATCTGAATCAACTTAAACAGGAGATACTCATGGCTCTGTGGACGCACAAGCTCCAATCCTTTTTGAACGACACTCTGACTCTCTTCTACGCGCCCTAGCAGCTCTAAAACCGTGGCCTTGGCAAGCCAGTAACGCACCAACAGCGCTGTTGGTTGGTTTTGTAGTAAAGACTCTTCTTCTAACGCTTCAATCAAAGCTAAAGAACTCTGAGGTAATGCGTAAATTTGATTTTCGATGCCTTCTAACGACTGTAAAAACTTACCTTCCTGTTCCACCTTTTCTGTGGAGGCCTGAACAGAAAAACACAGACACCCCAATAATAGCGGCATCGTCCTAAGCGAATGAAATAGTGACATTATTGCTCTTCCCTAATGGGTAGTTACTTCAGTGTAATTGAGAATTCTGATTATTTATTATTAAGACAACTGAAGGTTATTCAGTCAGCCTCATATTCCCATGTATTTTGCGCTGAATAATAAATCACCATCTTTAGATGCCGAAATAGTTTTCGGTCACAATACAACCAATGAGAGTGTTTTTTACACACCAAGAATAACGATCTCGTTAGTGAGACAAAAGATCGTCTTAGTTGTGAGTTGATACATTTACATGACAAGCAATATAGAACTAACCATTCACATAAGAAATAGAATCAATTTTTATACCGTTCGATGAGATAGCAGTCGACCATGCATCCAATACATTTTTCAGATAGAAGCAATAAAAGAAAGAAGAAAGTGGAAGGAAGCGGACAATCAAACTCGCTCCCCTTTTTTTATGTTGCAGAGGGGGTTACATTCGCATTCCGCCATCGACTTCAAACACTCGTCCGGTCACGAATTCGTTGGTTAACACGTATTTTATGGTCGATGAAATTTCATCCGCCAAACCTAAACGTCCAACCGGAATCATTCCGATTAAACGTTCCATCGCTTCAGGTTTTATTTGGTCTGTCATGGCAGTTTTGATGACACCCGGAGCAATCGCCACTGAGCGAATTCCGAAACGCCCTAACTCTTTCGCCCACACCGTTGCCATGGTGGCTACCGCCGCTTTAGATGCTGAATAGTTGGTTTGACCAATATTCCCGGCACGCGCAACGCTGGATATGTTGATCAGAACCCCTTTGCTATCGGTGTTCAGCATTACCTTGCTCGCTTCACGGCCACACAGGAAAGTGCCTGTTACATTCACATCTAGAACAGACTGAAATTGTTCCAGCGACATCGTGTTAACCTGACCATCTTTGACTTTAATGAACATACCATCACGCATAATACCTGCGTTATTGATAACGCCATTGAGCTGCTTGAAATCTGCCTCAATTTGCTCAAAAGCAGTGCACACCTGCTGTTCGTCAGTCACGTTTGTCACATAAAAACGAGCGGTAACGCCGAGAGATTCACATTCCGCTTTCGTTTCAGCCAGTTGCTCTGAATTGAGGTCGATAAGCGCAAGATGAACGCCATTTTCCGCCAGTGACAGTGCCATTTGTTTACCCAGCCCCTGCCCTGCCCCCGTGATCGCAATGACCTTATTTGCTAACTCCATAAGCGCTCCTTAGGCCTGATTTTGCTTTTGGTAGAACTCAAACAAGCTTGAAAAATCTTTTTGCCCGTTGCCCTGACCGTTGTGAAAATTAAACAGATTACGAGCCAAGCTGCCCATTGGCGTTGATGTTTGACTGGCAACCGCCGCTTCCATCGCAAGACCCAGATCTTTAGCCATTAACTGGCTCATAAAGCCGCCTTGATAACCATTGCTTGCAGGCGTATTTTCCATCACACCTGGACAAGGGTTATAAAGCTCTAGCGCCCAGTTACGCCCTGAACTTTGCAACATGATGTCGGAAAGCACTTTGGGATCGAGTCCGTTTTCCATCCCTAAATTTAGTGCTTCACAGGTGCCGCTCATCAAAATGCCCAACATCATGTTATTGCAGATCTTCGCGACCTGACCAGCTCCAACATCGCCCGCATGGAAGATGTTTTTACCCATGTGGCTAAGCACCGCTTTGGCTTGAACAAAGTTCTCTTGCGAGCCGCCAACAATGAAAGTTAACGTACCTGCTGCTGCGCCCGCAACGCCACCAGATACTGGTGCATCAACAAAACTTATACCAAGTTGCGATGCTTTTTCGCCAACCAAACGAGCAGTCGCAGGATCGATGGTGGATGAATCAATCAGCAAGGTGCCTGATTCGACGCTATCTAATATGCCATCTTGACCAAGATAAACGCTTTGAACGTGTTGGCTCGCTGGCAGCATAGTGACAACCACATCAACACCTTGTACTGCCTGCTGAACGGAATCGGCACTTGAAGCGCCCAATGCGGTCAACTCCTCAACTGCGTTTGGGTTCAAATCAAATACTTCGACGTTCAAGCCCGCTTTAAGTAGATTCTTAGCCATAGGCGCACCCATGTTACCAAGGCCAATAAATGCAATTTTGTCCATATCGTATTTCTTCCTTGTACTAAAGTGCCGCTATAGCTACCGACGATGCGGTCAGTGGGTATTCTGCTGAGTCAATTGGCGAGAAGAAGCGCTCCAAAACTTGTGGCGTTACGTCAGAAACCGTGCGATGTTGCCAAGTCGGTTGATTGGTTTTATCAATAATCAGCGCACGAACCCCTTCTCTAAAATCACCTTCTAAGCCACAACGTAGTGTTAGGTTAAATTCCATATCAAAACACGCTTTCAAAGAGAGGTTTTGATACTGCGTTAACTGCTGATAAGTGATACTGAGCGACAACGGACTGCCATAGTTCAGTGACTTCTGCGCATTGACGAACCACTTGTTATCAACGTTAGCACGGCTGATTGCATCAACAATTGACGCTAAGTCACCCGAACATAACTGCTCAATCAATTCCGCATAGGGCATCAACATCCCTTCGGTTGGCTCGTCCACGTGTACCGAACGCAGCGTAGTGGCGATTTTTTCGTTGATGCTCGCTTCACCTTTCCAACTTACCGATGCAAGCAGATCCAGCAGCACTTGCTTGTTTTCTGGCTGTGCAATCCATTGGCTTAACCCCAACGCTTTCATATCTGTTGCGTTAATTTGACAAGCCGTCAAACTTAAGAACAGTGCCAAATGTTTTGGCAACTGGTTCAGGAAGTACGTCGCGCCTACATCTGGGTAAAGGCCAATTTTAATCTCTGGCATTGCAAAGCGTGTGGTGGTTTCTGCTACGCGATGGCTGGCACCCATAAACAGGCCAACTCCCCCGCCCATCAAATAACCATGTCCCCACGCGATGATCGGTTTTGGATAAGTATGAATAAGATGGTCACAGCGATATTCGAGGTCAAAGAAGGTTTCCATCGCTGAAAACGCAGAATCAAAGTCTTGCTCTTTGTTTTCAAGTGCACGGTAGATCGCTTGAATATCACCACCAGCACAAAACGCTTTTTCACCTTGAGCATGCAAGAATACCGCGATGACGCTGTCGTCCGTTTGCCATTCATTAAGCTGTTTGTACAACTTCTCAATCATCACGTAACTCAACGCGTTGAGAGCTGCTGGGTTATCAAGCTCTAGCACACCAATAACAGAGCCATCAGCGCACTTAAGCTTTGAAACATTTACTGTACCTGTCATTTGGCCTCCGCTAGCTGTTTGTCCATTGTGGCTTGCGCTTTTGCAAAAACGCATTCACACCCTCAGTCTGATCTTGTGTATTGAACAGCTGTAAAAACAGTTCACGCTCCAAAACCAATCCAGCTGCATGAGTTTGGCTGCGTCGACCTTGAATGAGCGTTTTGCACGCAGACACAGATTTCGGTGATTGACCTGCAACACGCTGTGCTAGCTCCATAGCCGCTTCGAGTGCTTGACCTTTCGCCACCACCTCTTCGACTAACCCAATTTTTTCCGCTCGCTCGGCCGTCACACGCTCGCCACACAGGATCATACGCTTCGCCCAACCTTCACCTACCAACGCGGTCAGGTTTTGCGTCCCACCCGCACACGGCAACAAACCTACCGATGCTTCAGGAAGTGCCATTTGTACTTGTTCTTCTGCGATACGAATGTCACACGCCATCGCCACTTCCAGACCGCCGCCCATCGCATAGCCATTAATCGCTGCGATAGAAACCCCATCGAATGCAGACAGCGCTTCAAACGCTTCACCAAATGCGAACGCCATGTCTGCTGCTTGTGATTTATCACCCGATGCAAAGTTATTAAGATCTGCTCCAGCAGAAAAGAACTTCTCGCCTTCGCCTGTTAAAACCAACGCATAAATAGAGCGATCATTGCTAAGTTCAATCGCCAACTCTTTTAGCTGATTCAAAGACTCAAGCGTCCAAGTGTTCGCTGGCGGATTACTAATCGTGAGCTTGGCAATATGCGCTTCGCGCTCTAATTTCATTTGTGCCGTCATAATCTTTCAGTCCTTTTTAATTTCTTTAGGTAAGGCTGTGTCTCGCTGACTAAAGCAGCTCAACGCCTTCCGTTAGTAATCGTCTTGCGACGATCAGACGCATGATTTCGTTGGTACCTTCAAGAATTTGGTGAACACGAACGTCTCGGAAATAGCGCTCGACTGGATATTCTTTGATGTAGCCATAACCACCGTGAATTTGCAGCGCCTGATCGCAGACTTTAAAGCCCACATCAGTAGCAAAGCGTTTTGCCATGGCACAGTACGCACTTTTTTCTGCGTGCTGGGCATCGAGTTTAGCGGCAGCGAGTCGCACCATTTGACGCGCAGCGACCAGCTCAGTCGCCATATCAGCAAGCTTGAACTGCAACGCTTGAAATTGCGCCAGTGAACGGCCGAACTGTTTGCGTTCGTTCATGTATTGCTTGGCTTCGTTCAGTGCTTGTTGCGCAGTACCGACGGAACACGTGGCGATATTGATTCGACCGCCATCCAGACCAAGCATGGCGAACTTAAAGCCTTCTCCCTCTTCACCCAACAGATAGTCAGCCGGAATGCGGACATTTTCGAAGGTAATCATGCGAGTTGGCTGGCAGTTCCAACCCATTTTGGCTTCTTTTTTACCGTAGCTAATGCCTTCGCAATCAGCAGGAACAACGAATGCAGAAACGCCACTCGCTCCTTCACCACAGGAACGCGCCATCACGACTAATACATCTGTATCACCGGCACCCGAGATAAACACTTTTGCGCCATTGAGAACAAACTCATCGCCATCACGCACTGCGCTAGTCGTTAGAGAAGCGGCGTCAGAGCCGGCATTAGGTTCGGTTAAACAGTAGGAAGCGAGCTTTTCACCCGAAATTAGATCCGCGCTAAATTGCTGCGCCACTTCGGCTTTGGCAAAGCTGGTGATCATCCACGTCGCCATGTTGTGAATGGTCATAAACGCAGTAGTCGCGGTACAACCCATAGCCAACTGCTCGAAAATGATCGCCGCATCCAAACGAGATAACCCCAAGCCACCGTGCTCTGGTGGCGTGTAGATACTCAAAAAGCCCAGCTCACCCGCCTGACGCAGTACATCTTTAGGGAAGTGATGGTTTTCATCCCACTCGGCCGCGTGCGGCGCTAACATTTGGTCTGCAAACTGCTTTGCTACTTCGGCAAACGCGAGTTGATCTTCGTTTAATTCAAAATCCATCTTGAAGTCCTAAGGTCTAATTCGTTGCATTTGTATCCGAGCCAAGCCCTCTAAAAGGATGAAGGGCTTGGCTAGAGGTGTCGCTAATCCAGTAATTAGCTAAGTTGAATAGTCATGTTTGGACCGCTTGGAATGTCATCTTCAAACCAACGCGCGGTGACAGTTTTCGTCTCGGTGTAGAAGCGAACCGCTTGTTTACCGTAAGCATGCAGGTCGCCGTAGAAGCTGCCTTTCCACCCAGTAAATGAGAAAAATGGCAATGGCACCGGAATCGGCACGTTGATGCCTACGTTACCTACTTCGATATTGTGTTGATACTTTCTCGCGGCAGCGCCGTTCGCCGTAAAAATAGACGTACCATTACCAAAGCGGTTTGCATTGATCAGTTCAATCGCTTCATCTAGGTCATCCACTTCCATAGTTAACAGCACAGGCCCGAAAATTTCTTCCTGATAAATCGACATGTCTGTGGTCACGTTGGTAAACAGTGTTGGCCCCACCCAGTTACCGTTCGGAAAGCCAGGCACTTGGCAGTCTGTCCCGTCCAGAACACAATTCGCGCCTGACGCTTTGCCTTCATTAATCAGATTCACCACTCGCTGCTTCGCTTGAGGGCTAATCAGCGGACCATAACCAGCGGTTTCATCATCCCACGCGCCAGGCTGAACCTGAGCTAACGCCTCTTTAAGCTCTGGAATCCATTCTTTGGTTTCGCCGACAAATACGGCAACCGAAATAGCCATACAGCGTTGGCCTGCAGCACCAACTGACGCGCCAACTAGGTTATTGATGACTTGCTGTTTGTTTGCATCCGGCATGATGACCATGTGGTTCTTAGCACCTGCAAATGACTGCACGCGTTTCAGGTTGTCTGTACCTGTTTTGTAGATGTACTCACCAACGGGCACAGAGCCAACAAAAGAGATCGCACGAACAACTGGATCAGTCAGAATGCGGTCGACTTGCTCTTTGGTCCCGTGAACAACTTGCAATACGCCTTTTGGTGCGCCAGCTTGTTCAAACAGCTCCGCCAGTTTCATTGCCGTTAGTGGCACTTGCTCTGACGGCTTCAAAACAAAGGTGTTGCCACAAGCGATCGCCATCGGGAACATCCACAATGGGATCATCGCAGGGAAGTTAAACGGTGTAATGCCAGCACAAACGCCGAGCGGTTGAATGTAAGAGTAACCATCAATATTGGTCGCGACGTTCTCAACCGTTTCGCCCATCATTGAGCTACAAATGTTTGCAGCTTGCTCTACCACTTCAATTCCGCGCCAAATGTCACCCTTTGCATCCGCGAGGGTTTTGCCTGTCTCACTTGAAAGCAGTATCGCCAACTCATCGTGTTGCTCTTTTAACAGATGTTGGTAGCGCAACATCAATCTAGCACGCTCCGGCGCTGCAACTTCTTTCCAGCGTTTGAACGTTTCTGTTGCGCTGGCAATCGCCGCATTCATTTCCGATTCCGTGGCACAAGGTACTTGTGCAATCACTTCGTTGGTTGCCGGGTTGGTTACATCTAGCCATTGTTTTGAATCGGAGATGGCAAATTCACCACCGATATACTGCTTTACTTGTTCTGTCATGATGACACCCTTGTATTTTTCAGCTTGTTACTGACTACTGTTATGTAAGTGAAACTTTGTTGAGAGTGATTTAGCAGATTTCAATCGCGATAGCGGTAGCTTCGCCGCCGCCAATACAAAGCGATGCAACGCCACGCTTACCACCAGTTTGTTTTAGCGCATGAATCAAAGTGACAAGGATTCGATTGCCACTTGCGCCTATTGGATGCCCCAGCGCACAAGCCCCTCCGCGAGGGTTCACTTTGCTCTCGTCCAGTTCGAGAGCTTTCACCGCGTATTGAGTCACGACAGCAAAAGCTTCATTGATTTCCCAAAGGTCCACGTCTGATTTGTCCCAGCCCGTTTTTTCCAGCAGCGATTCAATCGCGAAGACTGGTGCGATGGTGAACTCATCAGGCTGTCTTGCATGCGTGCTGTACGCGACAATTTTGGCTAGAGGCTGAAGGTTTTCCTGACGACCAAACTCACTATCGACTAAGATCATTGCCGACGCACCATCCGAAATGGAACTAGAGTTTGCTGCGGTTACCCCGCCATCTTTGGCAAACGCAGGGCGTAAGGTAGGAATTTTAGTGACGTCGAGTTTGCTCGGTTGCTCATCATCTACAACCAAGGTTTCGCCGCGTCGACTTTTTACGTTAACGGGCACGATCTCTTCTTTGAACAAACCTTGTTCGATTGCTTGCTGCGCACGAGTCACCGACTGCTGCGCCCAGGCATCCATACTTTCACGGCTGAACTGATACTTTTGCGCCGTCTGTTCTGCAAAGACACCCATCAGCTCGCCTTGGTAGGCATCCTGCAAACCGTCATAAAACATGTGATCAAGCACTTGCTCGTGACCTAAACGGAAACCATCACGCGCTTTCTTTAATAGATAAGGAGAAGACGACATGTTTTCCATGCCACCAGCGATGACAGCATGCGCATTACCAGATTGAATAAGGTCATATGCCAGCATCACGGTTTTCATACCCGATCCACAAACTTTGTTCAGTGTCGTACAACCAATCGATTGTGGCATTTCAGCTTTAAGGCTTGCTTGTCTTGCAGGCGCTTGCCCCACACCAGCGGGTAAAACGCACCCCATCAACACTTCGTCTATTTTGTGCACATCGAGTTGGCTTTCGGCTAGCGCCCCTTGAATGGCTTTCGCACCGAGTTCCGTGACATCTGTTGAAGCTAATGCACCTTGAAAAGAGCCGATAGGCGTTCGCTTAGCGGCAACAATCCATGTTTCATTTTTCATTCCATTAACCTTTTGTTGACGTTTACGTCATAACTATACTAACATTTACGTTAACGTCAAGTTTGAGGTTATTGTTTGTTCGAGTGATTCTTTGATTTCGAGTAAATGCGAGTGATATCAAGGCTCAAGAGTGGATGTTGTTTGTTTACTTTAACGTTAACGAATTGTATATTCATGTAAATGTTATACGAAAGTCGTAAGGTTAAGGAATGAACACATTTAAGATCAGCGAGCTCGCGAAAGAGTTCGACATTACTACTCGAAGCATTCGCTTCTACGAAGATTTAGGTCTCCTAACTCCAGAACGTAAAGGCAACACTCGAATCTACAATGGTCGTGATCGAATTCGACTAAAACTGATTTTGCGAGGTAAGCGATTGGGCTTTTCTCTTGCAGATATCAAAGAGTTATTTGAACTCTACGATACCGATCAAAGTACTGAGCAGTTGAACTATATGATTCGGTTGATCGAAGAGAAGAAGGCAGCATTGCAACAGCAAGCAAACGACATTCAAGCGGTAATGATGGAGTTAAATGCTGCGCAGTTGCGATGCCAAAACACACTGAGATCCATGAAAGGCGAAAAAGTCACCTAACACCTCAACTCTGGGATGTAGGTGACGTAAAGGCAAGGACACGCAATGAAATCTACCTACTCTTCCCTGAACTTTGTTTATGACGAAAATACCGATTTGCTTCGCGAGCAAATCAATAGTTTTGCTGCAAGAGAAATTGCGCCGCTAGCGCAATCTATCGACCAAACTAACGACTTTCCAAACCATCTTTGGTCCAAATTAGGTGACATGGGTCTTTTAGGTGTGACCACCAGCGAAGAGTTTGGTGGTGCAGGCATGGGCTATCTCGCCCACGTTATCGCTATGGAAGAAATCAGCCGAGCATCCGCTTCGGTTGCGTTAAGTTACGGCGCTCACTCCAACCTTTGCGTCAACCAAATCCACCGTAACGGTACACAAGCGCAAAAAGAGAAATACCTACCTAAGCTCATCTCCGGTGAACATATCGGCGCCCTTGCTATGAGTGAACCCGGCGCCGGCTCTGATGTGGTCTCTATGCAGCTTAAAGCCGAACGTAAAGGCGATATTTTCCTATTAAATGGCAACAAAATGTGGATCACCAACGGCCCTGATGCACACACCTATGTTGTCTACGCAAAAACAGACCCAAGCCAGCACTCCAAAGGCATCACGGCGTTTATTGTGGAACGCGGATTCCCTGGATTTACTCAAGCACAAAAACTCGACAAGTTGGGCATGCGCGGCTCGAATACGTGTGAGCTGGTCTTCCAAAACTGCGAAGTCCCTGCGGAGAATATTCTCGGCGAAGAAAACCAAGGCGTGAAAGTATTGATGAGCGGCCTCGACTACGAACGTGTGGTGCTTGCAGGCGGCCCACTTGGCATCATGCAGGCGTGTATGAATATCGTTGTGCCTTACATTCACGACCGTAAACAGTTCGGTAAATCCATCGGTGAATTCCAGCTAGTTCAAGCAAAAATCGCCGATATGTACACACAAATGAATGCCGCTAAAGCGTATGTTTACGCCGTCGCTGCCGCTTGTGATCGCGGTGAAACCACACGTAAAGATTCTGCTGGCGCGATCCTCTACAGCGCAGAGCTGGCAACCAAGATGGCACTGGATGCGATTCAACTACTTGGCGGTAACGGCTACATCAACGAGTTTGATACGGGCCGTTTGTTGCGAGATGCCAAGCTGTATGAAATCGGTGCGGGCACTTCAGAAATTCGCCGCATGCTTATTGGTCGCGAATTGTTTAACGAAAGCGCCTAATCAACATACCTATGCGTTCTGAATCTAAATAAATTCCTTATTCAACCTAAATCTTATTCAACATAGATAAAGGCGGGTGGTGTCACCCGTCTACCGAATGGAGATCGGCTATTTATGGCTTGTTTGACGACCAATATTAATACCCATTCAGAGCAGTATCAGGAAAACTACCGCTCTATGGCGTCGCTCGTGGATCAACTCTATACCGTGACTGCGCAAATCGAAGATGGTGGCGGCGAGAAAGCACGTGAGCATCAGCAGAAGAAAGGCAAACTTCCGGTACGTGAGCGCATTCTTGCCCTCCTCGATCCCGGTTCATCCTTCTTAGAAATTGGCCAGTTCGCGGGTTGGGATGTGTATCCAGATTACGTTCCATGTGCTGGAGTGGTTGCCGGTGTGGGTGTAATTGACGGCACTGAGTGCATGATCGTCGCGAACGACGTGACGGTAAAAGGCGGCAGTTACTACCCACTCACCGTGAAAAAGCACTTAAGAGCACAAGAAATTGCAGAAAAATGCCAACTGCCGTGTGTTTACTTAGTCGATTCTGGCGGCGCTAACCTACCCCGCCAAGATGAGGTCTTCCCAGACAAAGACCACTTCGGTCGTATTTTCTATAACCAAGCCCGAATGTCAGCCAAGGGTATCCCGCAAATCGCTGTGGTCATGGGGCTATGTACCGCTGGCGGCGCTTATGTTCCTGCGATGTGTGATGTTTCCATCATAGTCAAAGAACAAGGCACGATTTTCTTGGCAGGTCCACCTCTTGTAAAAGCAGCGACAGGTGAAGAAGTCAGCGCGGAAGATCTTGGTGGCGCAGACGTTCATTGTCGCACCTCTGGTGTGGCGGACTATTACGCAGAAAGTGATCACCACGCGTTAGAGTTGGCAAGACAAGCCGTTTCTCAAATTAACCACTTGAAACCCGTCCAACTCAAGCAAAAAACGCCACTGGAGCCGCGTTTTCCTGCCCAAGAGCTGTACGGCATCGTCGGAACCGATCTCAAAAAGCCGTTTGATGTTAAAGAGGTCATTGCCCGAATTGTTGATGATTCCCAGTTCGATGAATTTAAAGCCTTGTTCGGCGAAACCTTGGTCTGTGGCTTTGCCCATATTCACGGTATGCCGATTGGCATTGTCGCTAACAACGGCATTCTATTTTCGGAATCAGCACAAAAAGGCGCGCATTTTATTGAGCTGTGCGCACAACGCAAAATTCCTCTGCTCTTCTTGCAGAACATCACGGGCTTTATGGTCGGTCAGAAGTACGAAGCCGAAGGCATCGCCAAACATGGTGCGAAAATGGTAACTGCTGTTGCGTGTGCAGACGTGCCGAAGTTTACCGTGGTTATTGGTGGATCGTATGGCGCAGGGAACTACGGCATGTGTGGCCGCGCTTATGATCCAACCATGATGTGGATGTGGCCAAACGCGCGCATCTCCGTCATGGGTGGAGAGCAAGCGGCTGGCGTGATGGCGCAAGTGACCCGCGATATCAAAACTCGCAAAGGTGAAAGCTGGAGCGTAGAGGAAGAAGAAGCGTTCAAACGTCCAATTGCGGAGCAATATCAGACTCAAAGCCATGCATACTACGCCAGTGCACGCCTGTGGGACGACGGCATTATTGACCCTGCGAAAACCCGTGATGTTGTCGGCATTGCTCTGTCTGCTGCGCTTAATGCGCCCATACCAGACAGTAAATTTGGCATCTTCCGTATGTAGTCGGATGCAAGGCAAACCTTAACTCCTCGCGAATACCGATGTTTAACAAGTAATGGTTAGCGAGCATTGAAATACAGACTGAAATGTCAGACAAAGGAAGTCACATGACCGGACTACTGCTTGAAAAAGACAGCAATGGCGTTGCCTGGTTGAGCCTGAATCGACCAGAAAAACACAACGCGTTTAATGATGAATTAATTGCTTCACTTATCGAAACCTTGGAACAACTTGAGCGAGACGACTCTCTACGCGCGTTAGTATTAACGGCACAAGGGAAACACTTTTCTGCGGGTGCAGACCTTGGCTGGATGCAGTCAATGGCCACCAAAACCGAGAGTGAAAACCTGCAAGACGCACAGCAATTGGCGATGCTCCTGCATAAACTGGATACCTTTAGCAAACCAACCATTGCTATGGTGCACGGCGCAGCATTTGGTGGCGCACTTGGGCTTATCTGCTGCTGCGATATCGCTATCGGCACACCTGAAAGCCGCTTCTGTTTGAGTGAAGTGAAACTCGGCTTATTGCCCGCGACCATCGGACCCTACGTAATTCGAGCGATTGGACAACGCCAAAGCCGACGCTACTTTTTGACTGCGGAAATGATCGATGCCGAAACCGCTCTATCGATGAGTATTCTTCATCAGATAGACGCTCAACCACGTGAAGCCGTCAATCGCACCATTGATCACCTGCTCAACAACGGTCCACAAGCCATGCAGGCAGCAAAAACGCTCTGCTTACGTTGTGACAATCAACCTATCGAGCATTCATTAATTGAATACACCAGCCAAGCTATTGCAACCGCCCGCGTGTCCGCAGAAGGACAAGAAGGACTAGCTGCATTTTTTGAAAAGCGCGCCGCCAATTGGAGGAATCATGTTTAAAAGAATACTGATCGCAAACCGCGGTGAAATTGCCTGCCGAATCATTAAAACCGCAAAAGCCATGGCTATCGAGACGGTTGCCGTCTATTCCGAAGCGGATCGCAGCAGCTTACATGTTAAACAAGCGGATTTCGCTGAATTCATTGGCCCCGCTCCGGCGAGTGAATCGTATCTCGATATCGATGCGATTATCGGTGCTGCGAAAAAATGGCAAGCCGATGCTATCCACCCTGGGTATGGTTTTCTTTCCGAGAACCCGAAACTGGCGAAAACGTGCAGCGAAAATGGCATCGCCTTTATTGGCCCTTCCACCAGCGCAATTGAGGCAATGGGTTCTAAATCTCAAGCCAAGGCAATCATGTCAGAGGCGAACGTGCCCTTGGTTCCCGGCTATCACGGCACAGACAACAGCGTAGAGCACTTATTAGCGGAAGCTGAAAAAATCGGTTACCCAGTGATGCTTAAAGCAACCCAAGGGGGCGGCGGTAAAGGCATGCGAGTGGTCAATAGCGCAGCCGAAATGCCTCTGGCCATCGACGGTGCGCAGCGTGAAGCACTTTCAAGCTTTGGCGATAAGCAGCTTCTAATCGAAAAATGTATATTGCAGCCTCGCCACGTTGAAGTTCAGGTATTTGCTGACCAACATGGCAACTGTGTCTATCTTTCTGATCGCGATTGCTCCATTCAACGCCGTCACCAAAAAGTAGTCGAAGAAGCACCAGCTCCCGGTCTTAGTGATGAACTGCGTAAACAAATGGGTGAAGCTGCGGTTCAGGCCGCTCAAGCGATCGACTATGTTGGCGCGGGCACGGTGGAGTTCTTGCTCGATAGCCGCGGTGAGTTTTACTTCATGGAAATGAATACTCGTCTGCAAGTTGAACACCCTGTTACTGAATTGATCACCGGCGTTGATTTGGTGGAGTGGCAATTAAAAGTCGCAGCTGGCGAGCATTTACCTATTTCGCAATCTGAAATCACCCACAACGGTCATTCAATTGAGCTGCGAATTTACGCAGAAGATACAGACAATGACTTTATGCCGTCGACTGGCCGCATTGATTACTTAAAAGAACCCGTATCAGACAGTAGTGTGCGCCTAGCGTGCGTACGCGTTGATAGTGGTGTTACCCAAGGCGATAGCATCAGCGAATATTACGATCCAATGATCAGCAAACTGATCGTCTGGGGGCAAACTCGTGATATCGCTCTAAAGCAGATTAAGCAGGCGTTAACTCAATATCACGTACGTGGAGTAACGACAAACATTGGTTATCTGCACAGTATTATTTCGCAGCCAGCCTTTGCCGAGATTGAGCTCGATACAGGTTTCATCGTCACACATCAACAAGGCATAAATGAGCAGCAAGACGTGTCGGATTCAATCTGGCTTACATTGGCGGCGGTTGCTCGCTGGAATGATCTCATTTCAAAATCAGACAGCTCAACGTTACCCGCGCCAACCAGACGAGGTTTTAGACTGTCAGTTGACAACGTTTACCGATTTAACTTCACGGATGCCAATGCCAACCATCAGGTACGTTTGCAACAATCATCGCAAGATACAGGAACTCACTTCACTGTCCGATGTGGTGAGGAGCTGCATCAGGTCATCCTGCTTGAAAGTGACAACCAGTTTATCGTCGATATTGATAATGTGCGTTACACCTTTAATGCACTTAGCAACGAACAAAAGACAACACTATTTTATCTTGGTCAGCAGCGCACGTTCGCTCATCAACCTAACTTTGACTCTGCAAAAGATGTAGATGATGAACTAAGTCCAACCGCACCACTCAACGGCATAATTTCAGCAGTTATGGTGGCTAAAGGTGACGAAGTGGCGGCGGGCGATCCGCTTTTGGTACTCGAAGCAATGAAAATGGAATACACCATCACGGCTCCGGTAGCAGCAAAAGTCGACGAATTGTTTTATCAGCACGGGGACCAAGTACAGCACGGTTCCATCCTGCTGAATTTGTCTTTGATATCGGATAACGTCAGTGAAGATAAGGAGCGCGAATATGCTACCAGCGAAGGTTAATATCGTCGAAGTCGGCGCTCGTGATGGTCTGCAAAATGAAACGGCAGTGACGCTGGTTGATAAAATCCGTTTGATTAACCAACTAAGCAGCAGTGGCTTAAAGCATATTGAGGCTGGATCTTTCGTCTCTCCAAGGTGGGTGCCTCAAATGGCCGATTCCGATCAGGTGTTTGCTGGTATCTCAAAAAAGCCTGACGTGGTTTATAGCGCGCTCACACCAAATCTCGCAGGGTTAGAACGTGCGCTGGAAAACGGTGTAAAGCGAATTGCGGTGTTTGGCTCCGCTTCAGAAACGTTCAGCCAGAAGAACATCAACTGCAGCATTACCGAAAGTCTCGCTCGATTTGAACCCGTTATCGAATTGGCGAACCAGCACAACATTCCTGTACGCGGGTACTTGTCTTGTACCATGGTGTGTCCATATGAGGGAGTAATCAAGCCAGAGCAAACTACCAAGGTCGCCAATACGTTGTTTGATATGGGATGTTATGAGATTTCGCTCGGTGATACTGTCGGTAAAGCAACGCCTAATCGCGTTATCGCCATGCTGGATTCGTTGTTAACGCTACTGCCAAAAGACGCGCTCGCAGTACATTTTCATGACACTTATGGACAAGCATTAGCCAATATCTACCAAGCCTTGTTAATGGGCATCAACACCATTGATAGCGCAGTAGCGGGGCTCGGCGGCTGCCCTTACGCGAAAGGAGCCAGTGGCAATGTTGCAACGGAAGATGTACTTTATCTGTGTGAGCAACTTGGGATTGAAACAGGCGTTGACCTTGGCGTCATCAATGAAGCGGGTTGGCAAATTTGCCGTGCGTTAGGAAAGTCTCCTGCTTCTAGGGTCGCATTGGCTCTAGGCGATCCGTATAGCTTGTAAATCATCAACAACCAATCAGGTAATGTATTTCAACGGGCATGCAGACGTACGTGCCCGTTTTTTGTTGTTACTCATAAAAACCTTAACGCTCAACGGTCTTCATCACATTAATTAGTGTCTGATTTCAGCTACAATTTAGTTTCAAACCGAACATATAAAACAGGATAAGGTAAATGCTCATAACATTTCGTTGTCGAAGCCACTCAAACGTCACAATGTTTGGTGATATTGCATTAGATATGCTCAAAATGATGGGTCACAGCGGCACGGTGCCGGGATCAATTTCCGCTCAAGATGTTCCTGACGCGCTATCAAGATTAACTTCTGCTCTATCTGCGAAAAATGCAGCTGAAGAAAACCTCCCTACTGATGTAGACGAAGAGGAAGAACAAGCAGAGCCCGCGGTAAGCCTAGGACGCAGAGCGTTTCCACTGATTGAGTTGCTAAAATCAGCAATCAAAGAAGAATGCGAAGTCATGTGGGACAACCAATAACGCCTTCAAACTGGTTTCTAGCGAGGTGAATCCATATTGTGACCGCCTCGCTATCACTACTCGAAGCCAAGATAAGGGCACCTACACCGCTTATCGCCCTATCCGTTTCTCTCCCTAGACAACTTGATTTCCCCATCAATGTGCACATCTCGTTGTGGAAACGCGATTTCAATACCGTGCTTTTCGAAAGCTTCATAGATTTCAAAACGTATGGCACTTGCGACCGATCGAATCCCGCCTTCAACCGTTGAGTTAATCCAAAAATAAGATTCGAAGATCAAAGCATTATCGCCAAAGTCTTGAAAAAACACGTCTGGAGCTGGCGAACTCAGAACTTGCGCTTGCTGCGAAGTCACCTCCGCCATTAAGGCAGCAACCTGTTTGACATCGCTCCCATACGCGACGCCGACGACGACCGAGCCACGGACTAATCTGTCGCATAACGTCCAGTTGATCACCACGTTCTCAATCAATTGACTGTTGGGAATGAGCATGTGAACGCCATCGGTTCGCCTGATTCGCGTTGAACGCGTATTTATTTGCTCGACAATGCCTTTGGCTCCCTCGACCTCTAAAAAGTCCCCAATTCGGATTGGCTTTTCACCAATCAAAATCCAGCCACTTATGAAGTTGTTAATGATGTTTTGTGCACCAAAACCGAAGCCGATAGCGATGGCACCAGACAGAAAGGCGAACGCGGTGATTGGCACATTGATCATCGAAAGTGTGGTCATAAAAATAATGGCGAGAGCGATGACAAATAATATCCGTTTAACCAAATGAATGACGTTTGGATCTTTCCCCGATGAGGACATTCTTGACGTAACGGTTTTGATTAAAATTTTGGACAACCATAAAGCGACAATCACCCATGTCGGCACCATCAATATCGCCCACAACGTGATAGGTTGTTCGTTAAAGGTAAACAGCGTTGTTTCTAAAAATGAAATGACCCGTTCGAACATAAAGTGCTCACTCTTGATTCATCGTTGCCAGCAAGCCAGAGCGCATAAGTCTTAAATTTTTAGGTCAATCGATAGCGCAAGCGACTCAATTAAGTTCTACTTATTAACTATATTGTAATCTACGTAAAACGCTTCGAGTGGTTTCCCGCTTTGGCTTCAACACGATTAAGCCATTTAAGGAGTACGTCTTTGTGTACTCAACGAGCCAATCAACCGACTGAATACGCAAGGCAAATCAGTGATAACTTTCTGATTTTTAAGCATCAAATTTTCACTTCGAATCACCTTCATTTATTATTATGCACCTTATTGCAAACAACATTGATGGAATGATTGTTATGTCAGAACTGACTCGGATGCGCTCTGGAGAAACCTATAATTGTCTGGATGAAGAACTAAAGCTGATGCGCGCCAAAACCGCGCAGCTTGTCTTCCAATTTAACCACGAGCCAAACCCAAGTATCCGTAGACAACTATTGGCGGAAATGGGCGTCCAATTAGAAAACAGCGCCTGTATAGAGCCACCGCTTCAACTTACCTACGGTTGTCACTTGTCCATCGGGGAAAACTCCTACATCAACTGGGATGCCATTATTCTGGACAATGGGCAGGTTAAGATTGGCGCGGACGTCATGATTGGGCCTAGAGTGCAAATTTACACAGCCGCTCATTCACTCGATACACAAAGACGCTTAGCCGGAGATGAGATCGCCAAACCGGTAAAAATCGGCAATAACGTTTGGATTGGTGGGGGCGCTATCATACTGCCAGGCGTGACCATTGGCGATGAGGCCGTCGTCGGCGCTGGCTCTGTCATAACCAAAGACGTTGCGCCGGGCGATCGAGTTGCTGGAAATCCCGCGCGCTCTATTAAACCAAAAAACTGAAGAAAGTCGCTATTTCGCCAAATGACAGCGAATAATGTTGGCAAGCAGATTGAGAGCATGGACGTATTTGTCATTGAGCTCAAAAGAAGCGTTAAGACGAATACAGTGATCGTATTGTTCTGTCAGGCTGAACATCTTTCCCGGTGCGATGCTGATATTATCTTTTAGCGCTTCTCGATATATCTGCAAGGCGTCGATATGCTTGGGAAGCTCTAACCAAATAAAGTACCCGCCGCTTTGGCTTAACACTTTGACTGCTTCAGGTAACAGCTCACTAAGCAGATCCGTCATCTTACTTTTACGTTCAAACAGCTTTTTCCGTAACTGCTTCAAATGCGATTCATAATTGCGGCTTGTTAAATAATGCACCAATGTCATTTGCACTGGTGCACTCGTCGCTAATGTACTCATTAGCTGTAACTTTTGTACCTCTAGCGCCCGCTTTCCCGCCGCAACCCAACCAATACGTAGCCCTGCGATTAATGATTTTGAAAACGAGGAGCACAACATGGCATTGCCCGTGTCATCAAACATTCTTAGTGGGTAGACCGAGTCATTCCCTGCATGCAGTTCGCTGTACACATCATCTTCAATCACTGGTACGTTATATCGCTGTGTCAGCTCAATCAGCTTTTGTTTTTTCTCGTTGGTGAGCGTAAAACCCAGAGGATTTTGGAAGTTCGACATCAGCCAACATGCTTTCACATCGTGTGTTTGCAGCGCTCGTTCCAATGAGTCTAGGTCAATGCCCGTGACTGGGTCTGTTCTTACTGAGAGCGCTTTCAAACCTAACCGCTCTAAGGATTGCAATGCACCGTAGAATGCAGGCGACTCCACAACCACCCAATCTCCCGGTCTTGTGCAGGCTTGCAAACTGAGCGTTAACGCCTCCAGCGCGCCTGCCGTAATAACAATTTCATCGGGTGAAATTTCAATGCCTTTCGCAGCATAACGCTTCGCGATGATGGTGCGTAATTGTTCGTTTCCCGGCGGTAAGTTATCAAAGGCGGTAGAAATCGGCATATTGCGAGCGGCTGCGCTCATCGCCCGATTCACGTGATAGCGTGGGTACAAACTTGGATCTGGATAGGCAAAGCCAAAATTGATCATGGATGGATTTTTACTCGCTTGCAGCACATCAAAGATAAATTCATTGATGTCTACCTGTTCTGTCCACGAAACCGCGGCTGGCGCTTGGGGTTCATTTGAACTCTTAATATTGGGAGCGACTCGATAGCCAGAGCGCGGCTGTGAGGTGACCCAGCCTTGAGATTCCAGAATTTGATAGGCATGCAACACCGTCATCAAGCTTAAACCCGAGTGTTCAGATTGGCGACGCAGAGAAGTCAGCTTGTCACCCGGATGCCATATCCCCGATTTTATCTGCCTTTTAAGCTGTTCCACTAACTCTTGATACTTCGCCAAACGCAAATCCCCCTCCATAAAGCTGAATTCAAAATAATAACACTTCAATATTTAATCTGTTATAGGTTTATAGTCACTGTCTGTACCTACTTCCCTCATTCCGCTCCTTTTAAAATAGCTCTCTCATAAAACTTAAAAGATCAAAGGAAGTTTAATGTTTGGCCTCGACGCATTTATGCTTGCACGGATACAGTTCGCCTTCACGGTATCCTTTCATATTATTTTCCCCGCTATCACCATAGGTTTGGCCACCTATCTCGCCGTGCTGGAAGGCTTATGGCTAAAAACACGTAATCCCGATTACCAAAAGCTCTATCACTTCTGGTCGAAAATTTTTGCGGTTAACTTTGGGATGGGCGTTGTATCTGGCCTTGTCATGGCCTATCAATTCGGCACCAACTGGAGTGGTTTCTCCGACTTCGCTGGTTCTATCACTGGCCCATTACTGACTTATGAAGTGTTAACGGCTTTCTTTCTCGAAGCCGGATTTCTTGGCGTGATGCTGTTTGGTTGGCGTCGCGTCGGCGAAAAGCTGCACTTTTTTGCAACCTCGATGGTGGCGTTAGGCACGATCATTTCGACCTTCTGGATTCTCGCCTCCAACAGTTGGATGCAAACGCCACAAGGCTATGAAATTGTCGACGGACGTGTGGTGCCAACCGACTGGTTTGCTATCGTTTTCAATCCTTCATTTCCTTATCGTTTGGCTCACATGAGCGTCGCAGCTTTTGTCAGTTCAGCACTCTTTGTAGGCGCGTCAGCCGCTTGGCATTTATTGAGAGGCAATCAATCGACTGCGGTAAAAACCATGTTTTCGATGTCGCTCGGGATCTTAGTGTTCCTTGCGCCACTCCAAGCCGTGATTGGCGATGTGCATGGGCTAAACACTCTGGAACACCAGCCCGCCAAAATCGCTGCCATCGAAGGACATTGGGATAACAGTGATGGCAAACCAACCCCATTGATTTTGTTCGGCATGCCAAACATGGAACAAGAACGCACAGACTATGCCTTAGAAATTCCTGTTCTAGGAAGTTTGATCCTACGCCACAGTTTAACTGAGCCAATCCCGGCGCTGAAAGACTTCCCGAAAGAGGAACGACCGAACTCACCTATCGTCTTTTGGTCATTTCGAATCATGGTCGGGCTAGGACTTCTGATGATTTTTCAAAGCTTCTACAGCATGTGGTTACGAAAAAAGAACACGCTTTATACCTCGCGTTGGTTCCTCAAATTTTCATTATTTATGGGGCCATCTGGCCTTATCGCAATACTCGCTGGCTGGTTTACGACAGAGGTTGGTCGGCAACCTTGGGTCGTGTATGGCGTACAAAAAACGCGTGATGCGGTTTCTGCACACGGAGACCTACAAATGAGCATCAGCCTGCTGTGTTTCCTTGTTGTATACAGCTTGGTATTTGGTTTTGGTTATTACTACATGATCCACCAAATCAAGAAAGGCCCCGATGCAATCGAACACGATGAGCACGACATGACGACCGTTTCAGGTCGCATCTAGAATTTGTCACAAAGTTAAGGTAGAGAATATGCATTTTGATTTATCCGTTATTTGGTTCGCGATCATCGTTTTTGCCACTTTGATGTACATCATCATGGACGGCTTCGATTTGGGTATTGGAATACTGATGCCCTTCATCAAGGATGAAAAACAAAAAGACGTCATGGTCAACAGTGTCGCGCCAGTTTGGGACGGTAACGAAACTTGGATTGTGCTTGGAGGCGCATCTCTATTTGGCGCTTTTCCGATGGCTTACGCGGTGATTATTGAAGCGCTAACCATCCCTTTAACGTTGATGTTGATTGCTTTGATCTTTCGTGGAGTCGCATTTGAGTTTCGCTTTAAAGCATTGGAAAGCCACTTAAAGTTCTGGGATCGCTCTTTTATGGTCGGATCGATTTTAACCACGTTTTTCCAAGGCATCGTTGTTGGCGCGGTAATTCAAGGCTTTGCGGTGGAAAACCGCGTCTTCGTAGGTAGCCAACTAGACTGGCTTACCCCTTTTCCCATCTTTTGCGGTTTGGGTTTAGTCGCAACGTACGCGCTGCTCGGTAGCACATGGCTCATCATGAAGACGGAAGGTGCACTGCAAAACACGATGTACCGCTTCACTAATAAAACACTACTGGCGATGATCTCCGCATTAGTCATTGTGAGCGCTTGGACTCCACTTGCTTACCCTACCATTGCGGAAAGATGGTTTTCTCTGCCGAATTTGTTCTACTTACTGCCCGTACCAGTCATTACTGGACTGGTATGTTTGAAGATTGCTGACTCCGTTAAAAAGCGTAAAGAGCGCAGCCCTTTCGTGATGGCGCTAGTGATCGTGATTCTCGGGTTCGCAGGGCTTGGCATCAGTATCTGGCCAAATATCATTCCTCCTAGCATATCAATATGGGAAGCAGCGGCTCCTGCAAGCAGTCAGCGCTTTATGCTCGTTGGAGCGGTGATCATCATCCCGATCATTCTGGCTTACACCTTTTGGAGTTATTATGTCTTCTCTGGAAAAGTGAAAGAAGACGAAGCGTACCATTAACGAGTTGATAAGGAGTGAGTATGAAAGTCAAAAATTGGTGCCGCCAATGGGCGTGGATGGTTGGAATTTGGGTCGTTAGCGTCGCTGCATTAGGGTTAGTGTCTATGTTATTTCGCGTCATGATGACCGCTGCAGGGTTAAAATCTTAGCGCGGCATTTTTAAGTCAATAAAAAATGGATGCCTCTAGATCTTGTGTAAGAGCTAGAGGCGTTGAACCTAATACTCAATCTTAATGAAAAAGCCAAGCGTTAAGAATCTACTCAAAACATTCTTTCATAAGTCTACATTGCCTGAAGTCGTTCATGCATGCTTACGAGATCAAAAGGTTCAAGCTTTTTCGCAATGCTCAGTAATGCTTCCTTTTTATCTTGCGGTAAACTTTGAAACTTCGACTCTAAACGTAAATCCACTTTGCTAAAAAGTAGCTTTCTAATTTGACTAGCTTTTGCCTTTGATAATTGCAATCCATCATTATCGGAGGTTTCAATTATCATGATAATTCTTGCTAAATCACTGAATTCATTATCAGAGCATAAATAAAGTGATTGTTTGTATAAATAGCCAACCGAAATTTCAAAATCAATATTAAGCGCTTGAATCTTATCGACAATGTTTTCACTCACATCATTTTGAGAAGAAGAGTTGATACAATCATCAAATCGCCTTTCAAATGTAACAAATCGATTATTGAGCTCGTCCAACATAGTCGTATCTTTTGCGAATGATTCTATAGGTAAAACCAATAAGAACATTGGCAGTAGGTATTTTTTCAGCGACCGACTATTCACAATCAAGTCCTTCTTCTAAAAAACTTTCATGCGGTGTTGGTGCAATTGTTGCTTTCAAATTCAAGTCCATTAAACTCGCCAAATGGCTTTCATTAAACTCTGATAGCTTTTGCAGCTTTAGGCTGGCTTCATTAAACTCTTGGTAGAACTTATCAGGTTGAGGTATCACGACTGTTTTTATGTTTGCTCGTGTTGCCGCAAGCATACCCGAATAAGAGTCTTCAAAGGCAATACAGTTACTTGAATCTACACCTAGTTTATTGATTGTTAAAAGGTAGACATTTGGCTCTGGCTTACCCTGCTCTACATCGTCTGACGATGATATCGCGTCAAAGTAACTGGCAATACCGAGTTTGTTCAAAATGATGGGAATGAGTTGATAAGGTGAATTAGTAGACAACCCTATCTTAAACCCTTTTTCCTTAAGCAATTTGAGTGTTTCTGTAACACCCTCTAATTCGCATCCTTTTTCAATTATTAATGCCTCCACTTTATCCACAACAGCATTCTCTACTTCCTCTAGGCTCTTTTCTTGCCAAGGATTACGTTCATACCAAAACCTTGTTACTTCACCTGTCGTCATCGTTGCAGTCTGCTTTGACAGCACTTCGGTCACTTGGACACCAACTGATGAAAACACCTGCTTTTCCGCTTCCTTCCACAAAGGTTCTGAATCAATCAGCAACCCGTCCATATCAAAGACCGCAGCGTATATCATTGGTACATCCTCAGTAAGTTCTATTCGTTGAGTAAGATTTGTCTATTCAACCAAAGCATAGCTTTGCATATAACGAGTGAGAGTATCACATTTGCCTGTGGCTATCAGAGCCAATTCGATGACTCATCTTTAAGCCTCAACATGACCGATGTGCATGGCTACTTTTAGCGCTTGTTTATTGAGATTAGATGCTTCCCAAGCAACAACAACACGACTAATGAGAGGGATATCATCAATCTCAGCGACTGTCGCGGAATCATCGAGATGTTCAGCCAGTGAGCGCGGAACGAGAGCAATACCTAACCCGGCCTGCGCCATGGCAATCGTCGTACGAAGTTGCGGTGCTGCGAACTGTGGTTCGAGCCTTACTCCTGCGTCGGCAAAAAGTGTGCTCATGCCATCAAACAATGCGGGTCCAGTCTCTCGTGGAAACAGTAAAATTTTATGGCCTCTCAACTGTTTCATCTGGATACAGGGATATTTTGCCAGTTCGTGGCCCGCCGGAATCACTGCGACAAACGGGTCGTTAAACAACACCTTGTGCTCAAAAGGCTCACTGGCGTAACAGGGTAGCCGCATGATTGCGAGATCAAGTTGTTTGCTTTTTAACTGAGTGGCAAGCTCTGGCATTGATAGTTCCGCCGTCTGTAAATGAACCCCATTCTCTTGAATACGCCCAATCCTCTCCAATACCTTAATGCAGGTTGATGTTGACGTCGCGAACCCAATTTTAACCTGCGTATTTTCACCACGAGCAATCTGACGAGCTTTTGCTTTAGCGCGTTCCACATCAGCAAGAATATTTACCGCATCCGTATAAAAGACTTGCCCTGCACGGGTCAGCTCTACTCCTCTAGACAAGCGCTTAAATAAGTCCACGCCAAGCTCGTGCTCTAGCTTTTTGATTTGTTGACTCAAAGGAGGTTGCGCAATCCCTAACTGTTCAGCTGCTCGGGTAAAGTGACGAGTCTCGGCGACCGAGACAAAATACTTCAGGTAGCGAAATTCCATATATTTTCCATATCAAAATAAATCTTTTTTATATTGGATTTAGCACCGTGTAGAAGTCAATCTAAATATACTCTTCATTGCATAACTGGTCTTACTCATGCGTGGATTTTATAACCCTCTATGTGCTTGTTCGCTTGAAGTAGCGAAAGAATTTTCTGAATACCATCACGTTACCGGAGATGGTGAGATTTATCAGACTTCGTTAATGAGTGCTTTGATCGCTGGAGTTTACGAAGGTTCAACAACCATAGAAGAACTGCTGAAACATGGGGATTTTGGTTTAGGTACGTTCAATGAATTGGATGGTGAGTTGATTGCTTTTGATAAGGAAGTTTTTCAACTCAAGTCGGATGGCTCCGCAAACCCGGCAGACCTGGCGCAAAAAACGCCCTTTGCTGTCATGACTTTTTTTAAACCTGATATCGAGCTGCCACTGACATCGCGCATGTCACGTCATGAAGTCCATAACCTCATAGACGACATGGTTCCAAGCGATAACCTATTTTGCGCAGTGCGCATTGATGGCGTTTTCGATTCAGTTCGTACTCGTACCGTACCTAAACAAACACGCCCTTATCGGCCAATGCTTGAAGTGGTCAAAGAACAACCAACATTCCGCTTCACGCATAAGCAAGGCGTGGTCGCCGGCTTTCGCAGTCCTAAATACACGACTGGCATTAATGTGCCCGGCTATCACGAACACTTTATTACCGATGACCGCCAAGGAGGTGGTCATATCCAGGATTACAGCATTTCGTCAGGGTTCCTCCAGATTGGCAAAGTCTCGCGGCTAGTGATTGATACCCCGGTATCGACAGACTTCCTCAACGCCAATTTGGCTCCGGAAGATATAAATACCGCCATAGAAAAGGCGGAAAAGTAACAAAGTCAGGCAAATAATAAGGACAACAAATGCAATCCAAACCTTCAAATAAAAATGGAGCTCAGTTGATCGCTCAACAGCTAGAGTCTCTCGGCATTAAGTACATTTTCGGTATTCCCGGTGCAAAAATCGATCGACTGTTCGATGCGATTGAAGACACTAACATCCAAATGATTCCGGTACGCCACGAAGCTAACGGCGCATTTATGGCGGGCGTTATGGGAAGACTAACCGGCAAAGCAGGCGTCACCATGGTTACGTCAGGCCCTGGCTGTGGAAATCTAGTTACGGGGGTGGCAACAGCAAACTCCGAAGGCGATCCGCTGATTGCTATCGGTGGTGCGGTGAAACGAACTGACCAGCAAAAACAAACACACCAGAGCATGGATACCGTCAGTATTTTTCGCTCTATAACTAAGTTCAGTGCTGAAGTGCAGCATGTGGACGCCGCAAGCGAGATCATGGCGAACGCATTTCGTATCGCAGAGTCAGGTCGTCCTGGGGCTTGCTTTTTGAGTCTCCCCCAAGATGTTTTATCCGAGCAAACCCAAACGGACATTATTGTCCCCTCGCCTTACACACAGCCTGGTTGCGCTGACATCGCAGCAATCGAAGATGCGGTCAGTCGAATCAGTAAAGCAAAGCGCTGTGTGGTTTTACTTGGCCTTCACGCGAGCCGCAGTCAAAACGCTGCTGCTATCGCCCGATTTCTTCAAAATACGCAGCTACCCGTTGTCGGCACTTACCAGGCCGCCGGCACGGTAGATATCAATTACTATCATCACTTTGCTGGGCGTGTCGGTTTATTTAACAACCAACCCGGCGATGTTTTACTGCGTGATGCCGATTTAATTCTCACCATCGGCTTTAGCCCAATAGAGTATGACCCTGAGCTTTGGAACAGCCACCGCAACCCAGTGATTCACCTCGATATTGAACCGGCAGAATACCAACTTAATTATCAACCTTGTGTTGAAATCGTCGGAAACATTGCGCAGTCATTAGACAAGATGGGCAGCTATATCTCTGAATATGCTCGCCTTTCCCCAACGGCACTTTCAGTACTGGAAGAGGTAGCACTGCAACGGCAAGTGATCAAGACCTATCCCAATGTCTATCACAAGCAAGGGTTTCATCCACTGGCGCTAATTAAAGCCATGCAATCTATCATCACACCAGATACCACGCTATGCCTTGATATGGGGAGCTTCCACATCTGGATCGCTCGTTACTTAAGCTGTTTTCGAGCTCGCCAAATGCTGGTGTCTAACGGCCAACAAACGATGGGCGTTGCACTGCCATGGGCCATTGGTGCCAGCCTACTAAAACCTGGTAGCAAAGTGGTATCGATATCAGGAGACGGCGGTTTTATGCAATCGAGCATGGAGTTAGAAACCGCGGTTAGACTGAACTGCAATATCGTCCATATTGTGTGGGTTGATAACGCCTACAACATGGTAGAAATGCAAGAGATCAACAAATATCAGCGCTGCTCTGGTGTGAAATTTGGACCAATTGATTTCAAGGCGTACGCCGAATCATTTGGCGCGAAAGGCTTCGCAGTGACTAGTCAACACGAATTGCTACCGACATTGAATAAAGCCATGGATGTTGAAGGACCAGCAGTGGTGGCTATCCCCGTAGATTACAGCGACAACGACAAACTGATGTTGCCGCGCACAGAGAAAAATCAAGATCCCGTTTTTGTAAGTTTCGAAGGAGAAATCGCATGAGAGGATTAAAAAATAAAGTCGCACTCGTGACTGGCTCTGCCAATGGCATTGGTTTGGCCATCGCAAAACGTTTGTATGAAGAAGGCGCAAACGTCGCTCTTGCCGATTGGAATGAAGAGCAATTGGCAAACGCCGTTGAGGGCTTTGATAAACAGCGTGTGTCGGCACATTCCATTGATGTTTCTGATCCAGACAAAGTCGCAGCACTGATTTCTGATGTTGTTACCCGTTTCGGTAAACTGGATATTTTAGTAAACAATGCAGGCGTACATGTCCCTGGTACCGTGATTGAAGGTAGTGTGGAAGACTGGAAGAAGATCTCTGGTGTAAACATTGACGGCGTCGTTTATTGCGCGAAGTTTGCGTTACCTGAACTCTTAAAAACGAAAGGTTGTATGGTAAATACCGCGTCCGTTTCCGGTTTGGGTGGTGACTGGGGTGCCGCATTCTATTGCGCGAGTAAAGGCGCAGTGGTGAACCTTACCCGAGCGATGGCATTGGACCATGGTGCGGATGGGGTAAGAATTAACGCCGTATGCCCAAGCTTAGTAAAAACCAACATGACGAACGGCTGGCCGCAGGACATCCGCGATAAATTCAATGAGCGCATTGCGCTTGGCCGAGCAGCCGAACCTGAAGAAATTGCGTCTGTCGTGACTTTCTTGGCAAGTGATGACGCATCTTTCATTAATGGCGCAAACCTACCTGTAGACGGCGGTGCCACCGCATCAGATGGTCAACCTAAAATAGTATAAGCATGAAATAGACAGATCAGTAAGAGACGTTCTACTACCTTTCGGATCGATGCTGATCTGTCGCTTTACGCTCTGAGCACATAACCCGTGCCAGCAATAAACTCAACCACTCAACCGCTGTTAGAGATATCTCAACAACTTAAAACCAGCAACGAGAAATTAATTTTTCACACAAACCGACAAACTATGTGAGCATTCCATCAGGCATAGAGTGAAGACTTATATATCAGCGATTCACAAAGAACCAGAAAGTTTCCGCGAATACTTCTTCAAAAAGATTAAAAGCGACTAACACTTCTGCCACACCATCCATTGCTCTCTGCCTTTAAAAACCTCAACACTGTTTGCCACCACTGAGGACTTCACAAGTTCAAACGTGGGCTCTAGAAAAGCTGCCAACTCCCCACTTCGCAAACAAAATGGAGGGAAGCGTGATAGGTAATTATCATCAATGACGAAAAAACCAATTAGAAAACCTCCGCTTGGCAATAATTTATCCACCATCGAAAAGTATTCTGACCACATATCTCTCGGTAGTGCTGCGAGAAAGGCCCGCTCGTAAATGACATCAAACGAGTGAGAAAAATCGGCATTAAATACATCACCCAATACGACTTTATCTTTGTAGTTACCTAACGTTGATTGCGCCATTTTTACCGCTTCTTGGCTGTAATCCATCGCGATCACGTCATGCCCATATTGAATAAAAGTGCTCAGTTCATAAGCGGCACCACACCCAGGAATAAACACTGACTGGCCTACATGAAGTGAATTGTCGAGATAATCCTTGAGTTCTTGAGGTGTCGATTGGGCATCCCAAGGCATAGTGCCTCGGATAAACAAATCATCCCAGAATTGTGTGTTAATCATTGGTGCCTGTTTCATTTACCCGCTCCCTGATTGCGGTAGTAAAAAATAAAGGGATACGCAGCGCAATGTGATATCCCTTTTCTAGCCTTTTGTCTGACGTTGTTAGTTTTTTATGACAACCACTTTCTACTGCACTTATGCCACCAATGAGTTAACTGCGAAGATCATTGATTAACGGCTGCTCCGCTTGGTTCGGTACAAACTGGACATTGCCTTTCAGTTTAGTGACAGACTGGAGTGTTGCTTGAATGTCCTCTGCTGATACATGCACATCATGACAACAGAAAGTAATGGCATCGTTGAAGCCATCGCGCTCAATTTTCAAGGAGCCTTTAATATCGTGGCGACGACAGACTTCTTGGATCTGATGCGGATAAACAAACAGCCCTTTTACTTTCACCGCGGAGTCTGCTCGTCCCATCCAGCCCTTAATTCGTGCATTCGTGCGTGAAGAATCAGAACTTGTCTCTAGATATGCCGATAAATCTCCCGTTGCGTAGCGAATCAGCGGGAACTTCTCATCAAGCGAGGTTACAACGACTTCACCGACTTCTCCCGGTTGTACAGGAACACCATCAGGATCAACGATTTCAACAATAATATCTTCGGCAATCACTAATCCTTGTTCACCAGACACTTGATAAGCAATCAAACCAAGCTCTGCACTTGCGTAGGCTTGAAAGACTGCAATGCCTTTTTCCTCAAACATCTGTTCCATGTCTGCTGTAACCGCTTCACCAGAGACCAGAGCTTTCTCAAAGCTAGGCAGCTCATTGTATTTCTCTTGGTACTTTTGTAGCAACGTCAGCAAATACGAAGGTGTGCCAGTGTAACCATTAGGTTGAAGCTGTTTAATTGCCTCTATTTGCGCTTCGGTATTGCCTACTCCAGCCGGAAATACCGCACAGCCACAAGCCCTTGCGCCACCATCCATAATAAATCCGCCAGGAGAGAAATGGTAAGAGAGCGTGTTATGCACTAAATCACCCGCACAGAACCCAGCAGCGTGAAACGCGCGCCCCATACGCCAGAAATCGGCCTCATCCGTTTGAGCCTCATACAACGGCCCAGGAGATTGGAATACGCGCGCCATTTGACCAATGGCAACGCTATTTAAGCCACCAAACGGCGGTTTAAGTTGCTGCTGATTAGGTACATTGAACTTACGTGTAATCGGGAACTGAGCAAGCCCTTCACGATTGTTTGCCAATGTAGGATCTAACTCAGAAAAATGCGCTGCGTAATGTTCGCTATTGGCTTTCGAATTCTCAATCAGTGCTGGCAAACGTTGAAACAGCGACTCTTCTCGCGCCTGTAGAGACAACGATTCTTTCGCATCAAATAGTTCGTTCATCCTTGCTCCTTACAACCAACGCTTACGACGTTTGTAAGATTTCAGATTCTTAAAGCTCTTGCGATCTTCATCGCCGCCGCCAAGGTAGAATTCTTTTACGTCTTCATTGTTTAGCAATTCGTGCTTGCTGCCATCTAGTACGATTTTGCCTGATTCCATGATGTAACCGTAATCGGCCGCTTGAAGAGCGAAGTTGGCATTCTGTTCAACCAAAAGCATGGTAATGCCTTGCTCTTTGTTGATCTTGTTAATAATGCTGAATACTTCTTTAACTAGCAGCGGAGAAAGCCCCATAGACGGTTCGTCCAACAAAATCATCTTCGGTCGAGCCATTAACGCTCGGCCAATCGCTAACATTTGTTGCTCACCGCCAGACAAATAGCCCGCCAGGCCAGTGCGCTCTTTGAGTCGCGGGAAATAGTCAAACACCATTTCGATGTCTTGTTCAACTTCGTTGTCAGTGCGTGTATAAGCGCCTAAGCGAAGATTTTCTATTACCGTCATATCTTCAACAATTCGGCGCCCTTCCATAACTTGGAAGATGCCCGAACGGACGATCTCTTCCGGGCTTTTGTTGTCTATACGCTCGCCCATGAAGTTGATTTCGCCGCGCGTCACTTCACCATCTTCGGTTTTCAATAAACCAGAAATGGCTTTCAACGTTGTGGATTTACCCGCACCGTTGGCGCCCAGTAAGGTCACAATCTGCCCTTTTGGAACTTCTAAACTCACACCGCGAAGTACTAGTATTACTTCGTCGTAGACGACTTCAATGTTGTTCACTGAAAGCAGTATTTCTGCCGGTTCGATATTCGTTGCTAATTCAGCCATCAAGCTACTCCTTGCTAGGGTGAGAGTGTTCTCTCACCCATCCTTATTTTCAGTAAGCTTTGTTATTAATAAGTCGTAGATTAGTAACCTAGCCAATCGTCACGACGTGACAATGTCACCTGAGATACTTTCTTAATATCAACTGCGCCGCCATCGTTGTTGCCCATAAAGACGTTCACGGTTGTTGTGCCTCGGTGATCTTCCGGTTTCCAGTTCGCAGGGACACAAACACCTTCTAAGCCTTGTGGTACCCAGTTGTCATGGACATACATGCCCTTCTTGATGTTTTCACCTGTGATACCACCGTTGTCTTTCGCCCACTCCATTGCTTCTTTCATATAGAACGCAGAACAAATACCGCGAATGTAATGGTGAGTTCTGAATTCGCCCGGCTCTGATTCAGACTGCTTAGAAATCTCACGAACCAGCTTCATGCCCTCATTATCATCTCCCCAAAACGCCGTCATACCCGGGAAAACGTAATCTTTAAGGCCATCGCCTGCTGCTTCAAGCACTGGCTTGTCGCCGCCCCAAATGTTTGCCATGTACTGGAACTCTGTCCCAACCGTGTTACAAGACTTCACTAGTGAGATAACCGAGCTACCGATATTAGCAATGTAACCATAGTTGGTGCCTGACTCTTTCAGCGACAAACATTGCGCTTTGAAGTCCCCTGGTTTTAGTGACACAACGACTGGGTTTTGCACATCAAAACCAAGCTCTTTAGCGTACTCTGCACACGCTTCTTTTGGCGCATTCGGGAATGGATGGTTATCGCCAATGTGCGTAAATTTCGGCGCACCTTGATTGCCCTTAGATTCCCAATCTTCTTTCGCCCACTTAACTAGCGCACGGCACGCATCTGAGTACGACGCACCATAAAAGAAATTATAAGGCGCTGGTTTCGCGGTTTTTGGGTTTTTGCCAGTTGGGTCAGTTAAGTGACCAGAGTAAGAAGCAGAGAACACCGGCACTTTGTCTTTGGTGACAAACGAAATAAGTGCTTCGGTATCCGCCGTACCCCAACCTTGCAGCGCAACCATGTCTTTACGCGCCACCCAACGTTTATAGTTAGAAATCGCCACTGGTACTTTGTACGCCATGTCTACTGTTTCAAATTCGAGCTCGGTACCGTTAATGCCACCGTTTTGGTTAATCCAACGCAATGCGTCTCGCACGCCAGAACCATAAGGCTTGCTCACATAGGCAGTTGGTCCAGAAAAGTCGACTAATTGCCCGACAAACACAGAATCTTTTGCCCAAGTTGTGGTAGTAAACAGTGCAGATGACAGCACCAACGTTGTCGCTAAATGTCCTTTGTTCATAACTCGTTGTCCTTGTTATTGAGGTATATTCCACTTAATTCCACGTTAATATGAGAACGGATAGTGTTTCCAATATGCTCGAATCTGTTGCCAGCGATGCGATAATCCTTGAGGTTCGAAAATGAGGAACAGCATGATGACTAAACCAATCGCCATTTCTTTGAAGTAAGCCAGACCATCAGTGAAAGCGGTGGTATCACCAAACGCTGAAAGCCCCGTTACGCCAAACTCTAAAACTTCAGGCAGCAGTACGATAAATATCGTCCCCATCAGCGTACCTTTGACTGAGCCTAAGCCACCAATGATGATCATTGCCAAGAACTGGATAGACATCATGATGGTGAAGCCTTCTGCTGATACAAACCCTAGATAATGTCCGTAGAGTGCGCCCCCGATGCCAGCATAGAATGCACACACTCCAAATGAGAGCAGACGATACTTAGTTAGGTTGATGCCCATGATCTCTGCTGACAGATAGTGATCTCGTACTGAGACAAACGCGCGACCGTCACGAGAACGGATTAAGTTTGATGCCCACATATACATGAAGATCAGCGCAAACAGAGCGATATAGAAAAAGCTTTCGTCAGTCGTAAACTCAAAGCCAAACAAATTAATTGGGTTCGCGCTAGCACCGTATGAGCCGCCACTGAACCAATCTGCGCGAGCAAAGAAGTCCTCTAGAATAAACTGCGCCGCCAACGTTGCGATAGCTAGGTATAAACCTTTAATTCGAGCCGCTGGCAGACCAAACAGCATCCCCACAATCATGGTTAAGTAACCCGCGAGCGGAATCGCAAACACGACTGGAATGTTAAACTGGTTATTTAACCAAGCCGATGCAAAGGCGCCAAAGCCAAAGAACGCACCGTGACCTAGCGAGATTTGTCCGGTAAAACCAACCAGAATGTTTAAGCCCAATGCCGCGATACCGAGGTATGCAATCTGAATAAACAGGTTTAGGAAGTAAATATCCAAGACCAGCGGTGCTGCCAGCATGGCGATGACACCAGCAATCGCAAGGCTTCTGATGGTTTTGGTTTCAAAAATTGGCGTATCGCTTTTGTATGTGGTTCGAAAATCCCCACATGGGCGCATGCTAAGTTGAGCCATGTTATTTCTCCTTAAATACGCTCAATATCTTTGGTACCAAACAGGCCATATGGCTTGAAGGCAAGAATGATTAACAGCACATAGAATGGTGCGATGTTGTACAGGTTACCCACTTGCAGGTATTGGCTATCAAAAAACTCAGCCAAGTTTTCTAGCACCCCGATGGTGATACCACCGACAATTGCGCCGACTACCGAATCTAAGCCACCTAAAATAACGGCTGGGAAAACTTTGATACCAATAATGGATAGCGCGTCAGATACGCCGTTAACGATACCGATAACAATCCCTGCTGTTGCAGATACCATTGCCGAAATGGCCCAACTGATGGCGAACACTTTCTTGATGGAAATGCCAAGACTCTGGGCTACTTGCTGGTTAAATGCCGTTGCGCGCATTGCCAGACCCATTTTGCTGAATTTGAAGAACCAGTAAAACGCGCCCATGATGAGCATTGAGAAGATCAAACTCAGAATGTAAGCAAACTCAACATTCAAACCTCCGATATTCACCACGTTGGTTTCAAACACTTGCGGGTACGACACAGCAGAGACGCCAAATATCCACTTCATCAGCGCTTGGAAAAACATCGATAGACCGATGGTCACCATGATCACAGAAATAATCGGTTCACCAATCAACGGTCTGAGCACAATGGTTTGCACGGCGATACCAAAAATCATCATGAACGCGAGCGTGAGTAAAAAGCCAATAAAGAACGGTAACTGTAGGTGCACCAATGCCGCCCAACATACCCACGCGCCAATCAACAAGAACTCACCCTGAGCAAAATTGACCACCTGGGTCGATTTGTAAATCAATACAAAGCACATGGCGACAACGCCATACAACATGCCAACGATCACGCCATTAATGACGAGTTGCAGTAATAAATCCGTATTCACTATGCGATCCTCCGTTGTTCGCTATCCACTAGTGTTGGCTCATGCTCAATAAGCGTTTCAATAACTAGCGACGTTTGAATGCGTGTTTTAGTGCCATCTTGATAAGTGATCACTGTATCGACATCGACTTTTGGATCGTCGCTGTAGATGGTTTCGATGATGTCTCCGTATTTCTCTGCAACCACACCACGACGCACTTTACGCGTACGAGTTAACTCGCCATCGTCGGCATCCAGCTCTTTGTAAAGTAGAATGAATTTGCTGATCTTCTGTGCATCCGGTAGGGATTCGTTCACTTTTTGAACTTCTTCACGAATCGCTTGGTACACTTCTGGTTGAGCAGATAAGTTGGTGTAGTTGGTAAATGCCAAGCCGCGTTGCTCTGCCCACTTCGCGACGATCGCATAGCGAATACAGATGATGGCAGACAGCCAAGGTCGACCTTTACCTACCACCACGGCTTCTGCAATAAACGGCGAGAACTTGAGTTTGTTTTCAATGAACTGCGGAGAGTAGCGGTCGCCGTGGCTGGTTTCCGACATATCTTTCAGACGATCAATCACCACCAAGTGACCGGAATCTTTAAAATAGCCCGCATCGCCTGTGTGCATCCAACCATCTTGAACATCTTCATCATATGCTGCTTGGTTGTTTAAGTAGCCAGTAAACATGCCTGTACTTTTCGCGATGATTTCACCAACGCCATTGCTGTCTGGGTTGATGACTTTCACTTCTGCATTATCAAACGCAACGCCAACCGAATCATAGTCCACGTCATCGGCTTGGTGGACGGTGTACGCACCACACATTTCGGTTTGACCGTAAAGCTGCTTGAGTGGTACACCGATCGCTTGCAAGTAACGGAAAGTGTCAGGCCCCATCGCCGCGCCGCCCGTTGCAGCAGATGTTAGGTTCGAAAAGCCTAAACGGTCTCGCAAAGCACGCAAAAGAATCCATTCGGCGAGTTTAGAACGTTTGCCCTGCTCTAACGCTTTGTTGGCTAAGCTCATGCCCAGTTTGTACATCTTTTGCTTAAACGGTGTCGAATCCATCATTCGTGCAGACACGTCTGCCACAATGTTTTCCCACACTCGCGGCGCTAACAGCACAAAGTTTGGACCGATTTCACGCAAGTCGGACATCATGGTTTCTTGTTCTTCCACAAAGTTAACGATTTGACGAGAAATCAACGCCTGACCAACCACGTAAACCTGCTCCATAATCCAAGGCAAAGGCAGAACAGAAACGTAGTTGTCGCCTGGGGAACGAGGGTCTGCACGCAAGTAAGCCGCACAGTGATCCAAGAACGTGCCACTGTGTAGCTGAGCCAATTTTGGTTTAGAAGTCGTACCCGACGTTGTACAAAGAATTGAAAGATCGCTGCCTTTGGTTTCAACAACCATATTGAGATATTTGTCTGGGTCCGCTTTATCAATCAGCTGACCTTTTTTGTAGACCTGTTCAACATCAATCAATCTTGGATCATCGTATTTACGCATTCCACGAGGATCGCAGTAAATAATGTATTCAACGCTAGGAATTTCATCACCAAGCTCAAGCAGCTTGTCGCATTGCTCTTCATCTTCGGCAATCACGACTTTTGCTTTGGCATAGTTGATAAGGTACGCCACCTCTTCGTGCATAGAATCTTGATAGATGCCCAGCGAGAAACCTTTGATCGCATGTGCCGCTAACTCGCCCCATACCCATTCCGGGCGGTTATCACCTAGCAAACCAACGACATCTTGCTCACCAATACCCAAATCTCGTAGTGCCAGTGCCATCCACTTGACGCGGTTTTCATAATCTTTCCAAGTGAACTCTCGCCATATACCAAACTCCTTTTCACGCATTGCGACTTGTTCGGGCCAGTTCTTGGCATTGTGTTGCAACACTTTTGGAAAGGTATCTAAGCGGGTTATATCTGCCCAATCATTATGTTGCTGTGCCATTATGCACTCTCCTCTAATGTCGGTAACTCTTCGCCTAAGTACGCTTGTTTCACATGTGGGTTGGCCATCACTTCTTCAGGCTCACCCGTAGCAATGTGTTTACCGAAATCCAAAACCAAAACGCGATTAGAGATGTCCATGACCACGCCCATGTCGTGCTCAATCATGATGATCGTGATATCTAATTCTTCATTCAGATCCATGATGTAACGTGCCATGTCTTCCTTTTCTTCCAAGTTCATACCTGCCATTGGTTCATCAAGCAGCAGTAACTTAGGTTTTAAGGCAATGGCACGAGCAAGCTCTACACGCTTACGTAAGCCGTAAGATAGCGTGCCTGCAGTCGCTTTTCGGATGTGCTGGATTTCTAGAAAATCGATCACGTCTTCCACATATTTGCGGTGCGCCATCTCTTCTTTCTGCGCATTGGAGAACCAATAGAGTGGCCCCGTGACGAAGTTATTTTTCAGTAGGTGGTGTCGGCCAACCATGATGTTGTCCAGTACCGACATATGAGAAAAGAGCGCTAAGTTTTGGAAGGTTCTTCCCAGCCCTAACTCAGCTCGTTGGCTTGGTGTACGTTTAGTTACGTCATCTCCAGCGAAGATTACAGAGCCTTTGTTTGGTGTGTATCGACCAGAGATGCAATTGAGCATTGAGGTTTTACCTGCACCGTTTGGACCAATGATTGAAAAAATTTCCTTTTCATTCACATGGAAGCTCACGTCAGTTAAAGCTTTCACCCCACCAAAAGCCAATGAAATATCGTTTACCTGCAACAGAGGCGATTCCGATACCATAGTTGATCTCCCTTTCGTTATTTAAGTGCGTTCCATTGAGCACTATTTGATCAAACCTAACTTTGATACTGGTAACCGCTTTTACACCTATGCATCAACTTTGTATTCAGTTTACGTAAACGTCAATTTAAAATCAGAATAGTGCCTGAAAGATTAAGTTGCAATCGAGTTCATCGAGAAAGATTTGAACTAACGCAAACTTTAAGTAAATAAATTGTTAATAAAAATTATTCTCAAACGCTTACATATTTGGATAGTTAGGACCACCACCACCTTCTGGCGGAGTCCAGGTAATATTTTGACTTGGATCTTTGATGTCGCACGTCTTACAGTGGATACAGTTGGCCGCATTTATTTGCAGCTCTGGCTGCTGCTCCCCCTGTACGATTTCATACACGCCAGCCGGACAATAGCGCTGTGCTGGCTCTGCATATAATTCAAGGTTCTGCTCAATAGGGATCCGCTGGTTCTCCAGTCGTAAGTGGCATGGTTGATCTTCCTCATGGAAGATATTGGATAGATAAACGGAAGAGAGGCGATCGAAACTTAACACGCCATCAGGCTTCGGATAGACAATTTCATTGCTGTTTTCCGCCAATAACAGAGACTGATGATCAGGCTTATCACAGCGGATATGCCACTTAGCTTTACCTTTTAACACGTTATGTTCCAGCAGCGCTAAACCACCGCCCAGCCACGATCCAAAGCGGTGGATTCCACTTGAGAAGTTACGTGCTTGATAAAGCTCTTCATACAGCCAAGACTGTTTGAAATGCTTTTGATAATCAGCAGTAACTGACTGACTCTCAAGGGCTTCACATACTGCTTCAGCGGCAAGCATTCCAGATTTTATTGCGGTGTGTGTGCCTTTGATTTTAGCGCCGTTAAGTGTTCCTGCATCACAGCCAATTAACAAGCCACCAGCAAACTGCTGCGTGGGAAGCGAATGAAAGCCGCCCTTGGTAATCGCTCTCGCGCCATAGCTAATACGCTTCCCATTTTTGAGGTATTGCTCAATCAACGGGTGGTGTTTAAAACGTTGAAACTCATCAAATGGACTCAAGTGCGGATTCTTATAATTCAAGTCAACAATCAACCCGACGGCAACTTGGTTTCCCTCTAAATGGTAGAGATAACTGCCACCTGTAGCTTCATTTGATAACGGCCAACCTAATCCGTGCACTACTAAACCTTGCTGATGCTGCTCTGATGGGATTTCCCACAGCTCTTTAAAACCGATAGCGTAGTGTTGAGGCGTTTTCTCTTCAGCAAGATTAAATCGGTTAATCAACTGCTTACCAATATGCCCCCGTGCGCCTTCAGCAAATAAAGTAAACTTCGCTCGCAGTTCAATACCAGGTTCGAAATTTTCTTTTTGTTCACCATTTTTATCTAATCCCATATCGCCCGTGATCACGCCACAAACACGACTATCTTCATCGATGATCGCTTGACTGGCGGTAAAACCTGGGTAGACCTCCACCCCCAAGTTCTCAGCCTGCAACGCCATCCATCGGCATAGACTGCCCAAACTTATGATGTAATTACCTTTGTTATGTAACGTATTAGGCACCGCCCAAGAAGGCAGTTCATGACCATTGATGTCATTGCCTAGATAGTAGGTTTTATCTTGGTTTACTTTGGTATTGAGCGGAGCGCCTTTCTCTTCCCAGTCGGGAAAAAGCTCATCCAAACTCCGCGTTTCAAACACCGCACCCGATAAAATATGCGCTCCAACTTCAGAACCTTTTTCTACCACGCAAACAGAGAGGTCTTGTTTTTTTTCTGCTGCTAATTGTTTGATTCGGCATGCCGCAGACAAACCTGCGGGACCAGCGCCTACAATCAGAACATCAAATTCCATGCAGTCTCTTTCCATGATTGCATTCCTTTTTCTTTGCATGTTGCCAACTTGTTAATCAACAATATATTTAAAGTTGACGCAAACGTAAAGGTAAATTAACATCATTTTAAAGACGTCATCACATCGTCTTCACTGTAAACACATAGTCTTCACTGTAAAAGGAATCTAACGTGAAAATACTAGTGCCAATCAAAAGGGTCATTGATCCCTACGTTAAAGTTCGCGTGAAAGCGGACCATAGCGATGTTGAAACCAATAACGTCAAGATGACGATTAATCCATTTTGCGAAATAGCCGTTGAAGAAGCCGTACGACTAAAGGAGCAAGGTATTGCAGATGAAGTCATCGTTGTCAGTGCTGGCGGTAGCCAGTGTCAGGAGCAACTACGTACCGCGCTTGCATTAGGCGCCGATCGCGCTATTCATGTCGATACTGAAGACAAAATAGAGCCATTAGTTGTTGCTAAGCTGCTCAAAGCTCTAGTTGAGCAAGAACAAGCACAGCTTGTGATTACGGGTAAACAATCCATTGATACGGACAACAACCAAGTGGCTCAGATGCTGGCCGCCCTACTTGACTGGCCTCAAGCAACTTTCGCTTCCGACGTGAAGATTGAAGATCAAAAAGTTCAGGTCGTGAGAGAAGTGGACGGCGGCTTGATGACGGTCGCGATGAACTTACCTGCGGTGATCAGTACTGACTTACGCCTGAATGAACCGCGTTTTGCCTCTTTGCCTAATATCATGAAAGCTAAGCGCAAGCCGTTAGATACCATCACACCTGACAGTCTGGGTGTTGAAGTGGTATTTAGCCAAACCATTCAAGAAATCACACCGCCAGCGCAAAGAAAAGGTGGCATCAAGGTTGAATCTGTCTCAGAGCTTCTCGATAAGCTGCGTAACGAAGCGAAGGTGATTTCATGAAGAACTTAATCATAGCAGAGCATGACAATAACCAATTGCATGCGGACACACTCAAAGTGGTTAATGCAGCAAAACAAGTCAGCCAAGACAATGTTTTGATCGTAGTGGGCCACCAGTGTGAAGAAGTCGCTCAGCAAGCTTGTCGCGTTGATGGTATATCAAACGTAATTTGTGTCGATGATGAGCAACTTAAGCATCAATTTGCCGAGAGTATCGCACCTATTGTAGTGAGTATTGCTGAAGGTTTTGACGCAATCTGGGCTAGCTCATCATCAAAAGGGAAAGACCTTGCACCTCGAGTAGCAGCGAAGTTCGGCGTTGGGCAAATTTCCGATATTGTCCAAGTTATCGATGAAAACACTTTTATCCGCCCTATTTACGCAGGAAACGCATTTGCCAAAGTGACCACCAGCGACAAGGTTCGCGTCATCACCGTGCGCGCGTCTGCGTTTGAGCCGGTTACTTGTCGCAACCAAGCTGATATTAAGCATCAGCAGGTCACTATCTCAGCTCCAATGGTTGAATTGGTTTCTGTCGATAAAACCGTGTCAGAACGTCCTGAATTAAGCGCGGCAGAGGTGGTTGTGTCAGGTGGACGCGGGGTCGGTAGCAAAGAGAACTTCGCGTTGATCGAACAAGTGGCCGATAAACTAGGTGCTGCCATTGGCGCTTCTCGCGCGGCGGTTGATGCCGGGTTTGTTGCCAACGACTTACAAGTGGGTCAAACCGGTAAAATCGTTGCACCTAAGCTTTATATAGCGGTTGGGATTTCCGGTGCCATCCAGCATCTTGCAGGAATGAAGGAATCCAAAGTGATTGTCGCGATCAACAAAGATCCAGAATCTCCTATCTTTGAAGTTGCCGACTATGGATTGGTTGGTGATTTATTTGAGGTACTACCTCAGCTTGCCGAACAACTTTAAACGATCAGATAAGGGGCGAACACTGCTATGTTCGCCCCTTTATTTTGTTTTGGTCATATTCAAAAGAATTGAAATTAGAGGGACCTATGCCAAATTCTACACCTATTTGGTCACCATCTGCTGAGCGCGTCAGCAATAGCAACTTATTACGGTTCATTGAAAAGGTTAATAAAGACAAAGCCGAAGGTGCCGTAATCAACAATTACCCGTCTCTACACCATTGGTCCATTGAGCACAATGATGAATTTTGGCGACATACTTGGCAGTTTTGCAACGTAATCGGAGATATGGGTTCGCAAATCAAGAGCCTTGGCAGTCCCAAATGGACACAAACAGGTTCTAGTCATCACCATGTAAATAGAGACACAGTATGGTTTGCTGACGCCACGCTGAACTACGCAGAGAACCTCCTATCTCAGGCTGAACAAGCACCAGAGCGTGAGTTTATTGTTTTTAGCAATGAAAGCGGTGAACACCGACAACTCACCGGTAAACAGTTGCTTGAACAAGTTTCCGCCATTCAACAATGGCTACTCAATTGTGGTGTCGGTAAAGGCGATGTCGTTGCGGGTTATTTGCCCTACCTTCCTGAAACCGTTATTGCCATGCTGGCCACCACCAGTCTTGGTGCCATTTGGACTTCAACCTCTCCTGATTTTGGTATCGATAGTGTCGTAGAGCGTTTTGGTCAGGTCAAGCCGAAAGTTCTTTTTTGCTGTGATGGCTACCAGTTCGGAGGCAAAGCTTTCGATATGACGGACAAGAACACCACTCTTAGTAGTAAGTTAAGCAGTGCCTCCGAAGAGACTACTATTAGCGTATGCCAAATCGAATATTTACAAAACGCTGAAAGTGCTAGCACTTCTGAGTTTGTTTCTTGGTCCGATATTACTCACGACTTTTCTCCACAATCAATTCAATATCAATCAGTACTGTTTAATGACCCGTTATTCATTTTGTATTCTTCTGGTACAACAGGTCAACCTAAGTGTATTGTCCATTCCGCAGGCGGTACCTTGCTCAATCACCTCAAAGAACATCAACTGCATTGCGACATCAAATCGCAAGACAAGGTTTTTTACTACACAACATGTGGTTGGATGATGTGGAACTGGCATGTTTCCGCTCTTGCGAGTGGTGCAGCCTTAGTGATTTACGACGGTAGTCCGGTTTACCCTGATCACTCCGTCTTATGGCGATTAGCTGAAGAACATAACGTGTCGCTGTTTGGTACTTCAGCGAAATACTTAGAGGCACTGGAGCAGGCGAACTGCTCTCCAAAACTAGAACATAACCTGAAGTCACTCAAAACTCTGTGCTCAACTGGTTCGGTGCTTTACCCAGAACAATTTAATTATGTCTATCAGCACATCAAGCAGGACTTGCATCTCGCTTCTATCGCTGGCGGCACGGATATTTGCGGATGCTTTGTACTTGGAAACCCTATTTCACCAGTTTACAAAGGTGAATGCCAAGGCGCAGGGCTGGGAATCGACGCACGTGTTCTAGAGGATGGTGGACATACTATTACGCAAAAACGCGGCGAACTGACTTGCAATAACTCGCTACCTAACTTCCCTATTGGCTTCTGGAACGACAACGGCGAACGTTATCACAACGCTTATTGGAGCAAGTTTACCGATATCTGGCACCATGGCGACGATGTGATGCAAACCGAACATGGCGGCTTTATTTTTTATGGCCGTAGTGACGCAACCTTAAATCCAGGCGGCGTACGAATCGGTACCGCTGAAATCTACCAACAAGTGAACGTGCTACCCGAGGTTGAAGACTCCATCGCTGTCGGCAAGTTAAACCAGCAGTCTGAAGAAATCTGGTTACTAGTAAAACTCGCTCACAACGTCGAGTTAACCCAACAACTCACCGATTCAATTCGCCAAACATTGAAAACAAAATGTTCACCACGCCATGTCCCACGACAAATTTTTGCTATCAGTGATATTCCTAAAACGCGCTCAGGCAAATTGGTTGAGCTAGCAGTGAAACAATTGGTAAACGGACAAGCTGTAAAAAACATTGGTGCTATTGCTAACCCAGAAGTGCTGGAAGAAATTAAAACGCTTTTCAACATAGAAGGCGCCACCGTCACTTAGAGACCCAACAAGTCTTCCCACAATACAGACGGGTATAACCTAACTATATTTTAGCTCGCTCGATAACTCCTCCCCACTTTCGTGGAAACTGAGCGAAATATGCTTCATGTACACAAAAAAGGTGAGATAATTCTATCTCACCTTTGAGCCATATGAGCTGGAGCATTAGTTTGGGGGTTAAGCTTTTATCAGTTGGCTCATATCTTCGCGAACTTGTGGCACCGTTAAACCAACGATGATTTGAAGGCTCTCTTGATTTCTAACAATATTCACCGCTCCGTGCTGTGTGAAAAATGCGTTCTCCTTTACTAGAGAGACATCTTTAACTTTAACACGCAGACGCGTCGCGCAATTAGTTAACAAGTCAATGTTTTCTTTTCCACCCAAACCTTCAATAAAGGCACTAGCTTGTGACGGACTTGCGCTACTGTTATGGACCTCTTTCGCTTCTTTGTAGTCAGCTTTGGAATACAACTTACTATCTGCACCTTCACGTCCCGGAGTAAGTATGTTGTATTTTAAAATAAGCGCGCGAAACGTAACAAAGTAAACACCAGTAAACATGAGACCAATAATAATCTGAATCACGTATGTTCCTGCATGGTTACCAGCCAAAGGCAACCAGTTTTGGAAAATGAAGTCTATCAAGCCAGTCTGAAAGTTACCGGAAACACCAAACATAAAGGCGATCGTTGCCATTGTCGCAGATAACAACGCATGCAAAGCAAACAGCGCAGGTGCGATAAATAAGAATGTAAACTCTATTGGTTCGGTGATCCCTGTAAGAATTGCTGTGATTGCGGCTCCGAGCACTAACCCCATCACCATCTTTTTATTTTCTTTTTTCGCAACTGAATAGAGTGCTAGTGCGATACCCGTACAACCAAACACTTTACCCATTCCCGTCAACATCAAACCACCCTGAGGAAATTGTGTCGTTAAACTTTCCGAGCTCTGGGCGAATGTCTGTATATTTTGAATCCAATAGGCAACCGTCCCGCCATCGACTGCAACTGGCCCATAAAAAACGGGACCATATACGAAATGATGCAATCCCGTTGGTATCATGATTCGCTCTAAAAACGTAAATAGCCATACCCCTAACGATCCAGCAGAAACCAAAAATGATTGCAGATTGTTAATACCATGCTGAATACTTGGCCAAGTCAAACAAGTTAGAATTGCCATCACGACCATAATGGGGAAACTAATGATCACAACCAATGGCGTTCCGCCAAATACAGCCGCCCAATCCGGTAGCTTTTTATCAAAGAATCGGTTGTGAACCCAAACAGAGAGACTTGCAATTAAAATGGCACCTAGCAAGTTGGTATCAAGCGTTAGAATGCCACCAACTTCAGTCAAACCTCGCTCACCTTCCGTATAGTTAACGCCCAGTTCTGGCCCCCAAAATTGAAGGATTCCACCAATAACGTAGTTATACGTAATGTAGGAAACAAGTGTTGCAAGTACAGCGCGACCAGATGCTTTTTTAGCTAAAGCGATAGGTAACCCAACGGCAAAAATAAGTGCCATATTTTTAAATACAGCGAGAGATGCCTGTAAAATGATCGTCGAGACTTTAACCCAAGCACTCCCCTCTAGTGCCCAAGGGAACACTTCTTGATTTAACAGCACAACAGAGAAACCCAATAACATGCCCGCTGCTGGAAATAATAGAACGGGTACAAACATCGCGGCCCCGAACCTTTGAATAATGTCTTTCATATAAACCTCTTGTTTCATTCACGGAGCCTACAAGTAGGCCCCGAACGTCCAGTTGTTATTGAAAAAATTGAGGAAGGTAGGCTTTATTTTCTTCTAGTAATTGTTTTGTTATTTCTTTAGCTTTTGGCACATTAACCACGGTACGGTTAAGTGTGAGTGCATTAATCAGCTTTTGCTGACTTCCTTCGTACCAAGCATCCACGACTAATTTCTCGTAACCAAGTTGGCTCTCAATCATGGCTTTTTGGAAGGTTGGGATTTTTCCTACAGTAAAAGCTTTCGGTCCATCACTAGTTAGCGCAGCTGGAACTTCTACCATGGCGTCATTTTGTAAATTTGTAATAGCACCATTATTCGGTACGATGACGAGATATACATCGCTCAAATTGTAGGCTAGCGAAGCCGCGACTCTCACCATGTATCGACCATGGATATCGGCATGCAGTGTTTCGTGCTTCGTGGTGCCCGCTTCAATTATTCTTGCGTTCAATTCGAACACTCGTTTCTCACGGCCGTTAATTACCTGCCTTGCGCGAGTATTATTGATATCCTCTTTCGCCACCATTTTTTCAGGGTACAAATAGTATTGAAGATACGTATTCGGCAAAAACTCTGGATTATCAGCAAGCATTGTTCTCATGTTTTTGAATGTGGCTTGCCACGATGGGTCATCCGCTATTTCCGCATCAACCGCACTGATCCCTTCTTTTAGGATGATATTTTTAATTTTGTCCGTTAAGTCTTCACCCTGTTTGTTACGAATTTTGGTAAACCAGCCATAGTGATTAAGCCCAAAATATTCAGGAACGAAGTCCCAAATTTCACATCCTAACAATTGCGCATAGCTGACCATAATCGCTGCTGGCATATCACAGATATTTAGAATTCGCTTATCATGCGGAAATTCACGATTTAAAGCTTCAGCGACAATTGCCGCCGGGTTGGTGTAATTAAGAATCCACGCATCTGGACACGTTTGTCGGATCTCATTCACTAGCTGGATCATGTCGCCGATAGAGCGAAGTCCATATGCCATTCCTCCCGCGCCACATGTCTCTTGCCCAACACAAGAGTTGGATAGCGGGATTTGTTCATCGCGCTCGCGCATGGCCAACCCACCAGTGCGGATCTGGATAAAGAAAAAGTCCGAATCTGCGAATGCGACAGATTTATCCGTTGTATAAACAAACTCTTCAACTTCTGGATAGTGTTCTCGCAATAGAATTTCAGTAGCTAATGCATTCGATTCTTGGCGTTTCTCATCTATGTCGTAAAACACGACTTTTGCGAGTGGAAAGTTATCTTTTTCGGCAATAAGGCTGTTCATCATACCAAGTGTGTATGTACTGCCAGCACCAACAATCGTTAATTTTTGACGTTTCATTTCGCTACCTCAAATGTTTATCCTGAAAATGTATAAAATAAGTATTAATACTTTTATGATACATTTAAAGTGTAAGCACAAAGATACGAGATAAAAATCACACAAAGATCCTAAGGAAAAGTATTAACTACATCTCAGATCACATTCTTGCTATCATGATCCAAGACTTAGCGAGGTATTATGAAACCCAAATACATAGACATTGCGGAACGATTAGAAAAAAAGATCAAAGATGGGGAACTACAACCTAAATCGATGCTTCCAAAAGAGAGTGATTTGCAAGAAGAGTTTTCCGTAAGCCGCGTAACCATCAGAAAAAGCTTACAAATTCTGGTCGACAATAATTTAATTAGTCGGACAAGAGGTAGTGGAACTTATGTAAACGATCTAAAAACCCAACATGATGCCTTACATTTGCTGGGTTTTATCGAGGAAGTCAGTAAACAGGGGAAAACGCCTAGCTCTCAAGTCATAAAGTTCGAACTTAAAAAGCCGAATGAGCAGGTTGCTAAGCAGTTAAATCTCTCGCCCAATGATGATACATATGAAATACATAGACTCAGATGTATTAATGATGAGCCTGAAATTTACGAAGTCACTCATATGCCAGCAATGTTATTTCCAGACTTGAGCATAGCCATAATGAATGGTTCTAAATATGAGTACATTGAAAATAGCAAAAGATTGAAAATTGCGAAAAGCTGTCAGTCTGTCAAACCGTATTTGTTAGATGCAGAGACGGCCTCATACCTGAATGAAACAGAAGCTTCCCCTATTCTAAAAGTTGAGTCCACTGGTTACCTAGAAGATGGTCGTGCATTTGAATATACCGTCAATTACTTCCGACTTCATCAATACAGCTTCGAGTTTATTTCAACTAGGGCGTAGTACTATTCGACGCTAATGGTTAATCATTGCGCCAAATCTTATATCCGACCTCTCGCATTGCTCTGCCGAGCAGGTGGGAGGCGACTGGCGCAGTGAGAACGATAAACAACATCGTACCGATAACCCGAGAGATCACGGTAACTTCAGGGAGTGAGAAAGCGACCGCTAATAACAAGCAGCTCACTCCGACAGTTCCAGCTTTGGTCGCTGCATGCATTCGGGTATACAAATCAGGAAGCCTCAGGACACCTAGACTTGCAACCAAGGTCAACAATGTTCCTAAGCATAAAAATAGTCCAATCAACACGTCCATTATTCTTTCTCCTTTCTTTTAACGATCAAACGTGCAAATGCGATCGTGCCGAGAAATGCGACCAAACCTAATGTAATGGCGATGTCTAACAGAGCGTCCTCACCGCTGTCTAAGGTGTAAACCGTAATAAATCCGATAGTGATAAATGAAATCAGATCTAACGCCACAACTCGATCAGCTAGCGTTGGTCCTAGAATTAAACGAGCAAAAGCCATAACAAAGCTGAGTAGTAGCCCAGAATAGGCAAAAGTGACCGTTATTTGCAGCCAACTATCCACGCGTCACCTCCAAAATTCGATGCTCTAACCCATCTTTAATTCCGCGAATAACCTCTTCATGTTCAGGTGCAAACATGGCATGAACGATAAGATACTTTTTATCAGCCGTAACATCCAAACTAAGCGTGCCCGGTGTTAAAGAAACCATGTTCGCCAGTAATGTGATTTCTAGATCAGAATCGACCTCCAGAGGGACATAAACGATATCAGGCTGGCTCAAATGAGTAGGTGTCACGACGTCCCACACCACTTTCGCAACCGATATAACCATTTCATAAGCGAAGTACATCAATAACTTCAATGCAGATGCAAAACGTTGAAAATAGCTCGTTTTCAATCCAAATGGTTGACTCAACCTTAAAGCAAAAAAACCGACCGTAAATCCGACAACAAAATTCAGACTCGAATAGCTGCCATTAAGCATCATCCACGCTAACGCTAAGAAAAAATTGAGGAATAGATAGATCATGTATTTCCTCCTAACACCACTCTGATGTATTCAGTCGGATTTAACAGTTGTTCTGCAGCTTGAACGGAAAATTGATAAAGAGGCTCCGCCACTAAGCCAATGATTAGCGTCAACGTTGTCAATACAATAATTGGAACGCAGTACAACCAATGTACTTTGGCCTGCAGAGTCTGTTCTGGCTTCTCTCTAAATGGCTTTTTCCAAAATGCCTCACTCCAAATTTTCGTCATCGAGTAGACGGTAAGCAACCCCACCAATAACGCGGTACCTGCTAACCAGTAATATTCAGCCTGTATGCTCGACTTGATGACCAATAGCTTTCCCCAGAAACCCGATAGCGGTGGAAAACCGGCCAGAGAAAACGCAGGGACAAGAAACAAGAACGCCAACCAAGGCATAGCTTTGTATACCCCACCCAAATGTTCAAGTTGACTAGAGCCATATTTGCGCTCGATGAATCCACCTATTAAGAACAAATTCGCTTTTACAATGATGTGATGAACAATGTAGAAAATGGCACCGGCTAAAGCTAAGGGAGTGTAAATAGCCAACCCCATGAGCATATAGCCTATTTGGCTAATAATATGAAAAGAAAGAATTTTCTTAATGTCGAATTGGCTAGCCGCTCCTAAAACGCCCGTTAACATGGTTAGCCCTGCGACCCAAATTAACGTCGGTTGCCAACCACTCTCGGCGAGCGGAAATACCAAGGTAAAGACTCTTATCAACGCGTATACACCGACTTTAGTAAGCAACGCGGCAAACAGTGCCACCACACCGCTTGGTAACGTGTGATAAGAAGCTGGCAACCAAGCAAATAAAGGAAAGAGTGCCGCTTTAATAGAAAAGGCAAACAAAAATAGCGCGGACAGCATCATGTTGATGCTCAATTCATTTTCCCCTACTTTGGTGTAGAGATCGGCCAAGTTCAAGGTGCCCGTTGCGCCATACAATAAACCGATAGCAAGCAAAAATACCAGCGTCGAAATCAGGTTCAACATCACGTACTTTACTGCACCATCAACTTGAGTTTTCGTTGCATCTAACACCATTAAACCAAATGATGAAATGAGCATGACCTCAAACCAAACATACAGATTAAAAATATCTCCAGTCAGGAAAGCGCCATAAACGCCAGCAAGCAACACGTGCATTAGCGCATGGTAATTGCTATAGGAGGGCTTTCGGTGAAGGTCCGCCATCGCGTAGAAAACACATATCGCACCAATCACCGCCGTTATCATCACCATAGCAACGCTGAGGTAATCTGCGACAAACACGATACCAAATGGCGCACTCCACTGACCAAAAGCAACGGCTTGAATACCATTACTTATGATGTTTTCTGTGAGAAAGCCCGCAACGAAAAGGGTCGAAATCGCACTTACACCGCTCAACCACTCAACACTTTTTGTTGAGCGACGGACGAAGAAGATAGTCAACGCCGTACTCAGCGAGAGAACAACCGGTAACGTAAGCAAAATCGAACTCATTGACCCTCCTCAGAACGTTGCATTTCATCGACGTTTGCAGTTCCAGTGTCTTTATAAGCTCGATAGAACAGCATTAAAGCAAAAATAAGTAGTCCAAAACCGATGACTATCGCAGTTAAGATAAGCGCTTGAGGTAAAGGATTTGCCGCGCTATCTGGTGGTAAAAGAGCATTATCGCCAATCAATGGCGGCTCTCCGGGCGTCAGCCTTCCAGCGGTAAAAATAGCAAGGTTAACCGCACTACTGAGTAACATGATGCCGAACAAAAGGCGCAAGATATGCTTTTCAAGCATTAAATAAACACCTGCTGCGACAAATACTCCAACGACAACACTCCAGACTATTTCCATCACTCTAGCTCCTCATTAATACGAAGCAGCATACCCATCACGCCACCTATAACGGCAAGGTAAACACCAACATCAAAAACCAATGGCGTCCCTAGTGGTATCACGTCTTTCCACCACAGTCCGGTCAAAAACGGTTTATCAAACGCAAAGCTCAAAGCACCAGAAACTAAGCTCAATGCGATGCCAGATAACGCAATGAGAAACGGTTTGAAATACAACCTAGAACGAACGTATTTCGGTGATTCCGCGAACATGAGAAGTGATAAACCAATAACGGCAATCAACGCACCAATAAAGCCACCACCCGGTTCGTTATGACCACGTAACAACAGATACACTGAAAATACGAGCATGAGTGCCGAAACAATGTGTGCCGTGGTTGCAAAAATTAATGATTGGATACGATTTTGCTTTTTCGCTCTTGTCTTAAGCAAACTCACTGCAGCAATCCCTGCAATAACAACGACAACAACTTCTCCCAATGTATCAAATGCGCGAAAGTCGACCAGAATAACGTTAACAATGTTTCGCCCATGTCCACCCGGGACACTGTTTTCTGCAAAGAAATCTGACACCGAAGAGTCCATCGGCTGAGACGTGATTCCTAACAAAAGTAAAGTAACCGAAACACCTATCACACCTGCTATGCAAATATTCGCTACTTTACGTTTTATTGAATGCTTAGGCACGGTGGTTAGACGTGGCATATGACGCATTAACAATGCAAGAAAGACCACCATTAATGTTTCCACTAACAGTAAAGTCTTCGCAACGTCCGGGGCGCTATAAATCATAAAAACAAGCGTGGTCATGAAGCCAATCATACCAAGCGCAGAAATCGCAAGAAGTCTTGCGTGGGACAACGTACATACGAGCGCAGCACCAATCAACAATAAGGCAATACCAATCTCATAGAAAGTGACACTTGAAAGTTCGCCAACCAAAGGCAGAGGAATAAGCGCTACCTGACTCAGTAACGCAACGGCAAGTACCGTGAAAAATAATAGGACATAGCGACTCAATTTCTTTTGCTGTAACCGCGCCGTTTGCCACTTCGCCACTGTCATCATGCCATCTAATAGTCGTTCAAAAATATTCTCCGCTTTGGGGACGAATAGATGTAGCCGCTGAAAAAATGCAGACACAGTAGGATAAACACGGTACACCACATACCCCAACGCTAGCGTAATAACGCTTAACACTAACGGTACATTCACGCCATGCCATAGTGATGTCTCTTTAAGAGTTGCTGTGGGCAGAATGTCAGTAGAGCCCGGAAAAATAATATTGCGATCTAACCAATTCAAACCGAATAACGGAACTAGGAGGCTGCCAACTGCCAAGAGCAAAGGCGAGATCCACATGGCTTTTTTTGTCTCAACTGGCTTAGTTTCAATCGGCACGAGATCACGGCGAGCAAAGAATGGTCTCGCAATAAGCATAATGGTTAGCGCGACCATCAGTATATTCACGATTAAAAGTACAAAGGCGATCCAGTTATTGAGCTCTACTGCGGACTTGTACATGTATTCTTTGCTCAAAAAGCCTAACAACGGCGGGAACCCCGCTTTAGACAATGCAGCCAAACTCCCCGCAACCATGCTGATGACGAGAACTGACTTCAGGCCGTACAATTGATCAATATCTCGTGTTCCTGTCGCTTTGTCGATATTACCCACCACCATAAACAGCGCAGCTTTATAGAAAGAGTGAGCGAGAATAAACATCAATACTGCACTAACGGCCAAATCTGTGCCCATACCTAGTAATAATGTTAATTTACCCAAAGCAACATTCGTGCTGTAGGCTAGCATCAGCTTCAAGTCAGTTTGTTTTAATGCGACAAATGTGCACCAAATGGCCGTGATACTCCCAGTGATGACTAAAGCATAAAACCAGATCTCGCTGTGGGCATAAACTGGCGATAAACGTGCTAATAGGTAAATGCCTGCCTTTACCATTGTTGCCGAGTGTAAATACGCACTGACCGGAGTGGGAGCTGCCATCGCGTTAGGTAGCCAAAAATGAAACGGGAATTGCGCAGATTTAGTAAATGCACCGAGTAGTATGAGTACTAGAGATGGGATAAACCATTCATGCTGCGCAATAGTGTCTGCCTGCTCGATAATGGTATTTAGCTCATAACTCCCTGCCATTGCTCCCAGCAAGATAAGACCAGCTAGCAACGCTAGTCCACCAGCACCAGTAACAATCAGCGACTGCAAGGCGTTTTTCCGAGACGTTTTATTTTCGTGATTAAACCCGATCAGTAAATAAGAAGTGATGGTGGTGAGTTCCCAGAAAACAAATAACAACAGAATGTTATCGCTCATCACAATCCCTAGCATGGCAAGCATGAATAGGGTTAGATACAAATGAAAGGAAAACCGGCTATCACTTTCTCGTAAATAAGCCAAAGCGTAGATTTGAATCAGTGCGCCAATCCCACTGATCAGTCCCGCAAAAAGAAATGAAAGGCCATCTAGTCTAAAGCTAAGGTTGATATCGAGGCTTGGTATCCATTCCGCATTCCAGCTCACGCCTGCAGGAGTATAGATGTAGAAGAGAAAAGAGAAGATTAAAACTGGCAGCGCAGGGAAAATCAGTAAGACCAACTGATTATCTAGGTTTTTCGGCAGGTTTTCTTTACCCGTTATGTTATTCAACATCGCAGCCCATTCGTTATTATAAGAAGGTACGCCCTATTCGGCGCAAATGACAAACTCCACTGTATTGTTTTAGCCCAAGCGCTTCAAAAACGATCATGAAACCAAGGGAAAAGTAGCAAACAGTAATCACTGAGTGCTACTTAGAGGAACGCCGATACAAACCGCTATTTGCTGTCTGCTACGGCATAAGAACGTAGGTCACTACTTACGTGTTCTTGGCTGAATGTATATGGATTATCGTCATCAGCTAACTCGAATGCATCGTAGGTGCAGTCACCGATATCATTTCTCGGACAAACATAAACATTCGAACGTTCTATCATTTCTGTGTGGCATTTCGGGCATAGGTTTTTCATGTCACTCTCCTCTGATAACTTATTGATACATTGATAATTCCATGTTCTAGAGATCCATCTCCCTCCTTTACCTAAAACATCACTTAAACCCAACTTTGTTACACCCCAATTACTGAATCGGTGAGACAAAACCATCGGGCTTAAGAGCGACCAAACTACAGTTAATCGATTGCAAAATATTTTCAGCCGTATTACCAATGACATAGCCAGATATACCAGTTCTCGCTAAGGTTCCCATTACCAGCACGTCTACCTCAATACTCTCTACGTAATCTGGAATCTTTTCGTCGGGTTTTCCATGCAGGTGGTGAATCACAATTTCACCTGTAATCCCAGACTCCTCCAACAGCTGTTGCAGAGCTTGTTTATGATCGGCTTTTGCTTTGTCGAGTTCATGTTTCAACTCAGCATCATCGACTTGAATCCAAGCGTTACCATTTAGGTAGTTTTCTAAGTAATACTCCCAGCAAGAAATCACGTGTAAACGACTATCGCAGGTGTCGGCAATCGAACGCGATAATTCGAGTAAACGCACGGCTAATGAGTGCTGTTCATCGCTTGCCGTTAATGGGTCGATAGCCACAGCAACACGTCGCTTATCTCTTGGCTTATCAATTGGTCGGTGCAACCAAAGCGGACAAGGGCATTTTCGTAACAGAGTCATATCAATAGCTTTGAAACCCTCAGCACCTTCACCGAGCGGTTCAGCTTCTTTGATGATGAGATCTTTGTTATCAGCTAATGCTGCTTGAATAATACAGACAGCGGGCTTTTCACTGCTTTTCACAGTAAGAGGAAATGCGAGATCCTCTTCAGAGAGTCCCAGCTTCTGTCTATATTCGTGAATACTTTGTTTGAGGGAGTCTTGCAGCGATTGCTCATAACTTTGCTGATACTGGATCATGTCTGTTGGGAAATCAGGACACGCTATTAGCCCTGAGACAGGCACTTTGTTGCTAGATGCAATCCTCATCGCTTGTTCGAGGGCGTCACTATGGCCTGGCAATCCTTGTGTTGCAAAAAGTATGTTTGCGAATCGTTTCATACACACCTCCTTGTTTGGTTAAATATTAACCACCCACAAAGTATAATACCTAACGGATAATTGTAACGGCTTGTGACGTTGATGAAATCAATTCTCATTAAGAGACGGATATTGCTTCATTTTGTTTTACGTCACACTCTCCTTTCTTCACAACTATCGCCTTCGACCTAAATAAATTCCGCTACCTAAAGTTAAGACCAAATAAAAACCCAAATTACTCAAAGTTTTTTCTCACCTTAAGTAACTTGGGTATAAGCAATAACACACTTATTGTCCGGATTTAAATAGATGGCCTAAATTTTCACGCAACTTAGTTTAAAGATGCCATCTCAATCACGAATCGATATGCAAAGTTTTACGGCTTTAGTGACCTAAAATCGCCGTAACTCAATGTTAAGGTTGTTGTTTTGTCGGTGCCAAAGCAATTTCACGAACACATACACCTTGCGGTTGCTGATAAGCAAACAGCACTGCGCGTGCGATGTCATCTGCGGCCAACACGCCGCCCATATCCACCTTCCAAGCGTCATAACCATCTTTAATATCTTGAGACGTTGTATGTGAAAGTAATTCCGTTTCCACTGCACCAGGTGCAATCGTCGTAACGCGAACATTCGATGACGCAACTTCTTCACGTACGTTTTCAGAAATAGCATGAACCGCAAATTTGGTACCGCAATAAGCAGCATGATCAGGGAATGTTTTCTTGCCCGCGATAGAGCTGATGTTAATGATCGTACCACTGTTACGTGCTTTCATAGGTGCTAGGACGGACTGCATGCCATTGAGCAAACCAATTACGTTCACATCAAACATGCGCTTCCACTCCGATGCTTCCTGAGTATCTATCTGACCTAGAAGCATAACGCCTGCGTTATTTACAAGTGCATCTACCGGACCATACAACGCTTCAGCTTTCTCAATTGCAGCCTCAAAAGAAGCTTTGTCGGTCACATCTACCTTTTCACAAAGCGTATTTGGTAAGTTTAATGCTTCCAAACGTTCTACACGTCTTGCTAACAAAAGAAGAGCATGGCCCTGTTCACTGAAGTGACGTGCAATCGCTTCACCAATGCCTGAACTAGCGCCTGTAATAACAATTAACTTTTTCATTTTGAATCCTTAATCGAACGGTTTACATCAGTGGCGGTAAGTTTAAGAAAACTTTGTTTGTTGATATATACCGACCTAGTTGAAACACTGTTGTTATACTGCAACAATACTTTTTTGAATTATGAAGAAGTCATCATGCAAACACACATCAACCTTGCGGATATTCGCTCTTTCGTCCTAATCGCTCAACTAGGAAACTTCACGAAAGCAGCAGAGCAACTTGGCGTTTCTCGCTCACACGTTTCACGTCAAATAACAAATCTGGAGCAACAGATTGGTGTCACTTTGCTACAAAGGACCACTCGAACACTGAACCTCACCGAAGCAGGCAAGGTTCTGTATAAACAGTGTGAAACTGCCCTTCACAATATTGATCAAGCTGTTATGGCAGTGGTTGATGATGTAGAAGACTTAAGAGGTGACATTCGTATCAACTGTGTGGGGGGCTATTTAGGAGAAGACGTTGTCGCAGATATCGTTGCTCAGTTTCTAATCCAACACCCACAAGTGAGCATTAACTTAGATTTTAGTAGCCATCGTGTCGATTTAATCGCGGATGAATTCGATATCGCTTTTCGAATGGGAAAGTTAGACGACTCCAACTTTATCGCTCGCAAACTGATCGATGTGGAAATGGGGACATACGCAAGCCCAAACTATTTAGAAACATATGGCTATCCTTCGCATCCAAAGGACTTAGAAAAACACGTTTGTTTGACAGGTAGTGTGACACGGTGGGCATTTGAGAACACGAATACAAAGCAGTCAACGGAACACCAGATACGTGGACAGTTACGATGTAAGAGTGGCAGAGTAATGATAAAAGCAGCCTTGGCGGGAAATGGCATCATCCGTGTGCCAGCACTTTATTGTCAACAAGAACTCCAGACAGGCAAGCTAAAAGAAGTGTTTACCAATTGGAGCATTCCGAGTGTGGAATTTTCACTCCTTTATCATCACGACCGACATCAACCAAAACGCATCCGAGCCTTTGTTGATTTTACCACGCAATACTTTCGCAAACTGCAGAGTAAAGACAAGTAACCTGCACGTTGGTACCTGTCTATGTATGCTTTATAGGCTGAGCCTGTGAACCTGGGGGTTGTTCTAGAAAGAGTGTGAGCATTTTGACTCTTAAGGCTTGGTTTTCATAAACGTCAGAGGTGTTTGTCCAGTTTGCTTTTTGAAAAATGCAATAAATGCACTGTCTGACGAAAACTCCAGCCAATCGGCAACTGCGCTGACTGGCATGCCCGTTGATAACAATTCAACTGCTTTTAAAAGCCTCCACTGTTGCCGCCAATCTTGATAATTCATACCCGTTTCCGACTTAAATAATCGTGTTACCGTCTTGGTGCTTGCCCCAACTTTGCTTGCAAGAGTAGTAAGCGAAGGAGCTAGAAATGAAGGTTCAACCAACTCTCGACGAAACGTTGTTAAGCGCCGATGCGATGGCAAAGGCAACTGAAACGAATAACGTTTCGCAGCATAAAACTCCTCCCAAAAAAGCGCCGTCGTATTTACCATCTCGCTGCTAGGCTTATCCCACTCCCAAAATGACATTTTATCAATAAGAGCTTGGAGTAAATTATTCACTTCTATCATCGCGATCTTACTCGGACAGGCAAACTCCTCACAATCAAAATACAAAGATCGATACGCCACCACATTCGTCATTAGTGCACGATGCGGCGTATTAGGTGGGATCCAAACCGCCTTTGTCGGTGGCAAAATACAAATCGAGTCTTCCAGAGCAAAACTCATACAACCTTGAGGTGCGTACAATAACTGCCCTTTCTTGTGCATATGCATACCTGAGTCGTGCTTGCCAATATCCGCAGCAATTCCCACTACATAATTAGTAATCTTGTCTGCATCAAATTGTGTTTTTTCGTTAATAAGCGCCATTTTGTCCGAATATTGATGTATTTTGTTTTTATGTTGTTATTAGATCAATCATAGCCTCATTTATACTGCCCGCCAACTTCATTAACGATGGGTAACAATATGAATACTAAGCCCTCTTTATGGCTCATGCTGGTTATGTTGATGTTTCCGCAAATTGTAGAAACCATCTATAGCCCAGCGTTGAGCTCAATCGCTCTATCATTTGATGTAAACCACGCACAAGCAGCCCAAACATTGTCGATTTACTTCCTAGCTTTTGCCATTGGCGTTGTAGTTTGGGGAGTTCTCGCAGATAAACTGGGAAGAAGGCCCACCATGCTTATTGGGCTCTTTATCTATGGTTGCGCATCTTTACTCGCAACTCAAACCGAAAGCTTTGCTGTTGTCATGGCCGCGCGAGCCCTAAGCGCATTTGGTATCGCGGTAGGATCCGTTGTCACACAGACCATGCTTCGTGACGCGTTTGACGGTCAAGAACTGAGTAAAGTCTTCAGCTTAATGGGGATGGGTATATCAATCAGCCCGGTAGTTGGCATGCTATTAGGCGGGCAGCTTACAGCGCTTGGTGGATACCGTTATGTATTTTTTGCCTTGTTTTTAATCGCGTTAGTATTGTTCGCTTATAACGTTATTAAGCTTCCTGAAACACAGAAGGAACAGACACCAGTACGGTTGCATCAACTTAGCTGGAAAATGGTAAGAGACGCGCGAATTTGGCGCTCAGGATTACTGGTTGCTTTGTATAACATTGCTCTATTTTCTTATTACCAGCTTGGCGCATTTACTTTCTCAGCACTTGGGTATAACTCCGAACAATTTGGATACAGTGGCATGGTACTGGGGTTAGGCACTCTGCTTGGGAGTTATTTAAACAAATCCCTAGTGTCTAAAAATGTTCGAAAAAGCCAACTACTTTGGCTCTCAGCAGTATTGCTTAGTTTGGGATCAGTCGGTGTGTTGATTCTGAGCCAATCAATCTGGTTTGTTGCTCCAATGGTGTTAGTCGTCATGTCTTATGGGATTGCGATACCCAATATACTCAGTGACGCACTCGTTGATTATAAACAACAGGTAGGTAGCGCAGGCGCTTTATTTGGGCTCATGTACTACATCATGATCGGGACAGGATTAGCGATGGCTGGAACAGCACAAAACTTAGGTGTCGTTCTATTAGCATGTAGCTGTTTAGCGATTTTATTAGCGTTTTCTAAAAGGCAAGTTCATACCAACTTGTGACCAGATACTACGCATTGCTTGCCTAATCTTCCGAAGATTGGTCTACATCTTTTCTAACGGTTAACTCAAACGTAAATAAAAAGCGCCTGTCGGCGCTTTAATTATCCATAGATCTTATTGCCATGTTGGCTCGCCAAACTCTTCACAACGTTGCTTGTCGTAATTTTCAATGCGCCCGCGTTTACCTACAAACTGAACCTGAACAACCATTCCAGCTTCAACATATTCACTGAAATAATCGCAAGAAACACGAAAACTAGTATCGCGTATCACAATTGGTACCCATTCATAGCCGCCGCTGCGTGGTAAGTAAGACTTGAAGGTAATGACCCCGTCATCTGAAACGTTGATTTCTTCATCATATTCATTCAACTTATAAAAACGTTGTCCATCAAACTCTGCCTTTGCTTTTTCAATTATTTCGTTCGTTGCTGTCGATTGCATCGGCGTATTTGAGACCAGTTGACACCCAACAACAGATGTCAATACGGACAAAGTCAAAGCGAGTTTAGTTATTTTATTCATTTACCTAACCACTGTTGAATTATTCAACACTTACCACTTTAAAAGGAGGGAGACCATACTTTATTTTAAAGAAAGTAAATTACCACCTTCTAAAGAAGGTGGCTTTGTGTGAGCCCCCTAAAAGGGGGCCTTTGTTTAGTCCAGCGCC
>NZ_JAWOWL010000018.1:0-101535 GCF_033340395.1 Vibrio sp. 1159
GGCTACGACGATTGATGGGCGTAGCCGCTCAGATCGTAGTTTCTTGATTTAGTTCCATCGAATTACGCAACAAAGCCGCCTTTTACTGTCACTCTACTATATTTAGAGCATTTCTAACATGACTATCTAACCTTCTTACTAGTCTCGAAAAACAAAGTTTTATCACTCTATAAGTAATACTCGATAGGTCGATCGCTGCGCTACCTGACATTACATTCATGTGACCTAAAATACCGCGAACGTGTTCTGTATACTCGTTTTTTAGTTTTGAGATGTACGCCATAGCTTTAGCTAGTTGATCCCAAGCAGTAAGGCCTACAGTTGCTATTTGTTGTATTATATGACCCAGACCTGAAATTCTTAGTAAGGTCAAAATTGAAGAGACTATTTTACTTACCCAACCATCAGTCATCCGAGCATTATATCTATTGTTGAAGTCAAGAAATACGTTGCGTTCTAGGTAAGCTTGAGATTTGGGTTGTAGTGCCGACCACTCATTACTTGTAGCGGTATTGACATAACCCGGAACAGATTTTTTTCCTAGTCCATGAGCACAGAAGTAGATGCCAGAACTTCCATCTAGCCGATACTCAATACCACCGTGAGTAAATGGCCAAAGAGGAGACATAGGAACTGGAGTTGCATCATGAGTGCATTATTTAATTTCCATACAAGTCAGAGTCTATATAACCAAATAAGTTACATTGGCTGTTCACGTAGTAGTCATCGTTTTCTTCATCATCAATTGAAAAAGCAAAGTACTTAAGAGGGTTCTCAGTGTCACAAGCAAGGTTAGCCATGTTATTTTTTACGTAATCCTCTATTTTATAACCATCAAAGCTTCCTTCCCAAATAATAGTACTTTCATCATTGCTGAGTTCTGCGACTAAAACAATAGTTACATAGCGATCAATGAGAGGAGTGCTTATGACGTCTTTATTTTCATAGACTGGAGAAAACTCAAAGCGACCAGTACTGTCTGTGAATGTTGATAAGTCTATTGATTTCCCTGACATGCTTAAACCAATACTAAGGCTAACCTTCAGGCTACTAAGTGGTTTTCCTTTCTTTGTTAACACACCATTGATTTTCGGTGTGTATTGATTAACGTGTTCGTCATTCAATTTACTTTCTTCAAAATTCATTACAATGCTCACTAATATGACTGTAATAATTCCAGCAACTTAATTTTTCACAACAATATTTTCATTTTGAAATTTAAAAATCTATATATGTTGTGTTTCTGTTCAATATCTAAGGTTAACTTTGTGATTAGAGTTACATTATTTTTTGTAACTACTGTTTGTAGTCATTACATCTATAGAGTTGTAATGAAACAAGCGAGTAGGGACTAACAATGAATACATCAATCAATTCATCGAGGGAGATGAGTATAGACTTTAGACTTAGATCTAGTTATCTCTTAGAAAGGATAGGTAAGCAGAAGACTTTTAAGTTGCAGGGCTTTTAGTACCATGCTTTCTGCCTTTTTGATTAGTACTTATGAACTTCTTGTTTACTGATTAATACTCAACGAGTTTGTAAACCTACATGGGCCAAAGGTATGCGGTAATCCATGTAGTAAGATTTCAGAAAGCATGAATGTTTGAAAAAAGAGACTATTTTAGTTGATACAAAAAAGGCCACCCGAAGGTGGCCTTTTCCAAACGTTTGGTGGAGCTGGCGGGAGTTGAACCCGCGTCCGAAAACCGTTCATCATTGGTACTACATGCTTAGTCGATCTTTAATTTCGCCACCCACCTGCGAACCGACACGCTAATGAATGACTAGCCTGAATTAAAATTCGCCGTTCATCTCTCAGGCGGGAGAATCCGGGCTAGCGCGTTTGGGTTTGATCCCTCGTTGATCCCCGTCTTACGTGCGGAAGCTAGGGCGAGAGAGCTCTTAGCAGGTTATTAAGCTGCTAGTGCGTAGTTTTCGTCGTTTGCGACTATTTTTTTGCGGTTTGTTAACGAGGCCTACCGCACCTCGGCATGCACCTCAGACTTCTGAATTCCCGTCGAATCCTAAATCAGCCCCAGGTAATATTCGCATAGTAACAGAAAAGCATTGGCTGTCCAGTACTATGCGTTTAAGTGGTCAAGATTAACGCAGCGCGCTCTTCATTACGCGTGCTTTTTCTCTTGCCCAGTCTTTTTCTTTTAGATCCGTACGTTTATCGTGCAGCTTTTTACCTTTTGCTACGCCAATTTTTAGTTTCACCCAAGAGCGAGACCAGTACAGTGAGAGGGCCGTTAATGTCATACCTTCACGGTTTACACGTCCGAATAGATTATCCAGCTCACGACGACTCATTAGTAGTTTACGCACACGTGTAGGATTCGCCACAACGTGTGTCGATGCCTGATTTAAAGGAGTGATTGTCATGCCACTCACAAAGGCTTCACCGTCACGCATAAATACGTAACTTTCAGAAATATTGGCTTTACCTTGGCGAAGGGCTTTCACTTCCCAACCTTGGAGCTCCAAGCCAGCTTCGATTTCATCATCGATGAAATACTCGTGGCGAGCTTTTTTATTCAGCGCGATAGTATTGCTACCCGCTTTTTGTTTCGTTTTTTTCTTTGCCATAATAGCGTCATTATACGGGTTGGATATCGGATAGGAAATCCTTTTATTTGCGCAATCGTGGAATAAAAGTAAAATTGGCGAGTAGCTTTAAATCTGTACATGTATCGATAGGAGTATGTATGAAGCAAGTCAGCCGTTCTGCGCTTGTGTCTTTTAGCGCCGAACAGATGTTCAATCTGGTTAATGATGTTGCTAAATACCCTGAATTTCTGCCTGGTTGCTCGGGCTCTAGAATCATTGAGTCTTCGGGGAATGGTATGGTGGCTTCTGTCGATGTGGCGAAGGCTGGAATCAGCAAAACGTTTACGACTTCAAATGAGTTGATCCCCGGTCAGGCAATTATGATGAACTTGGTGGATGGCCCGTTTAAGACGTTGCGTGGTGGTTGGATTTTTACCGCGCTAGATGAGCAAGCTTGCAAGGTTGAACTAAAGCTTGAGTTTGAATTCTCAAGTAAAATGATTGAGATGGCCTTCGGTAAGATTTTTAACGAGCTTACTAGTAATATGGTAAATGCATTTACTAAACGCGCAAAACAGGTCTACGAGTGTTATGAGTATTGAGTCAGATATGATTCACGTTGAGGTTGTCTATGCTCTTCCTCATGAACAGCGTGTATTTAACTTAGTGGTAAATAATCACGCAACGGTAGAAGAGATCATTCGACAATCCGGTGTATTGGAGTTGTACCCTGAAATTGATTTGTCCAAGAACAAAGTGGGTGTGTTTAGTCGTAACGTGAAGTTGGATGCGACCGTTCGAGATCGAGACCGAATAGAGATTTATCGTCCGTTACTCGCCGATCCGAAAGAGATTCGCCGTAAAAGGGCGGAGCAGGCTAAAGCCGAGGGAAGTGCAGACCCAGTCACCGGTGGCAAGCCTAGTTCTGTACGTAAAAATAAGCAGGATTAATATAAACCCAATAGCTCATGTGAGTTACTCAAAGTTTGACTAACGTGATTTCTATATAATAAAAAACCTCCCAAACGGGAGGTTTTTTTGCAAAAGTCAGTTTACTGAATTTGCTCGTAAAATGCGTCACTTTTTGGAAAGTCACCACTGATGTCTGCGAGTGTGCCTTGGTCATTAAAGTTTACAATCAGATCTTTCTGTACTGGTTCGCCATGGCCAGGAGTATGATGATAGATGTAATACCAAGTGTTTGGATAGCCGTTTTCAATAAGCATTGGCGACCCTAATACGAAGCGAACCTGTGCTTTAGTCATCCCAAACTTTAATTTATCAACCGCACTTTGTTCTACATAGTTGCCTTGGTTGATATCAATACGATAAACCAGTCTTTCCAATACCGAACATCCTGTCAGCAATGTCATTGCTAATGGTACGGCAACTAACCACTTCTTTAATTGCATAATAATTTCTTAGTAACCTTTAAAATACTGCGCTGATAATAAACAAGCTCGACGCAGATGTAAAAAGCTATGCGTCGTATGGTAGACAATCTGACAACGAATTTTGAGTTGAGTTGCATTTATTCACCGATATTAGGCGGTAAATGTCACCACATGACGTATTAGTTAGGTGACGAAGAGCACATTTCAATCGGAGATAGGGTGATGGACGCTTTCAGCGGTGAGCCAAGCCTAGTGACTCGTTAGTCGGTTTTGGCGAATTCGCGTAATGCATCACCTGAAAAACGATAATACTCTTTTTCATGAATTAGTGTTGCACCAATTGAGCGGTAAAACTGACCTGCGGTAGGGTTACTACTTTCAGCTGTCCAGTCCAACCTTTGGCATCCACACTTGATCGCCAAAGATGCCAGATACTTCATTAACTTGAGACCAACCCCTTTTCCTCGAACCTTCGAAGATACGAACAGATCTTTTAAGTACATCTGCCCTGAGAGTTTTGGGGCAGGGAACATGACGGTATAAGATGCAAAGCCTACGACGTCATCATTATCGTAAACCGCAATGATATTAACACCAGAATGTTCAGAGAAGACTTGGCTCTTTAGATAATGGACCAGATCGTGTTTTGATGAAGCTTTTTCTTTGAAGTAGTAATGTTCTAACTCAATAAAAATAGGGATGAGATCTAAGCAGTTGGTTTTGTGTATTGCTCTGATATCCATATCTCATCCCTTGTCGATTTATTAAGCGGCGATAAGCAGTTCTTTTGCGTTTGCCAACGTTGAGTCGGTTATTTGACTACCACCAAGTAAGCGAGCTAATTCTGCCACACGTTGTTGTTCATCTAATGCGTGCATTTGGGTTTCGGTTTGGCCTGCTTTGGTTTGCTTAGCAACAAACATTTGTTGATGGCCGCATCCGGCAACTTGAGGGAGGTGAGTGACACACAATACTTGAGTAGATTCGCCAAGCTTGCGTAGCATTTTGCCCACTACGGCAGCTGTTGGGCCACTAATACCTACGTCCACTTCATCGAAGATTAAACTTGGTGTATCTACTTTCTGAGCGGTGATCACTTGGATAGCTAGAGAGATACGTGATAGCTCACCGCCTGACGCAACTTTTGCTATAGGTTGCAATGGTTGTCCCGGGTTGGTCGATACTAAGAAGCACACGCTGTCCATGCCAAGCGGCGATGGGTGCGTGTTGTCATTGCTAACTTCGATACTGAATACTGCTTTCTCCATGCTCAATTCGTGCATGCTTTGTGTGATCAGTTTGTTCAGTTCTTTTGCGTAACGGCTGCGTGATTTGTGCAGTTTTTCTGCTTGTGTTAGAAAGCTTTGGTACTTGTGTTCTACTTCTTGAGCAAGTTCATCTAAACGTTCATCGGAGCAATCTAACGCTTCTACTTGGGCCAGAAGATCTTGATGATGCTGGTAGAGTTCTTCTGGCATTACGTGGTGTTTACGAGCTACAGACATCACTTTAGAAAAACGTTCTTCTACATAAGCCATACGAGCTGGATCAACATCGATGCCATCTAAGTAGCTGCGTAATTCATTCTTCGTTTCTTCAAGTTGAATCATCGCTTCTGACAGCATGTTAGGTAGCTCAGATAGCTTTTCATCTAATTCGGCTAATTGAATTAGGGAGTGATTGGCCGATTGCAAAATACCAAGCGCATTGACTTCTTCACCTTCGTAAATAAGTTCGATGGCTTGCTGACAGGTAGTGGCGAGTTCACCACTGTTGGATAGTCGTTTATGCTCTTGCTCGAGCTCTGCAAATTCTTCTTCACCTAGCGATAACTCATTCAGTTCTTTGATTTGGTATTCAAGCAACTGTTTTTGCGCCTGGTTTTGCTGGCTATTTTCTTTTAGCTGCTTGAGGTTATTATCCGCCTGACGCCAATGCTGGTAAGCACTTCGTGTGCTTTTTAGTAGGTTTAAATGCCCAGCATATTGGTCGAGCATGGCCATTTGGTGCTCACTTTTCATCAATTGATGATGAGCGTGCTGCCCATGGATATTGATAAGTAGCTGCCCTAGAGATTTGAGTTGTGATAGTGGAACAGGGCTGCCATTAATGAAGGCTCTTGAGCGGCCTTCTTTTGTGATAATACGACGCAAAATACACTCACTGCCATCTAGCAGATCGTTATCTTCTAACCAACGTGTTGCATGTAAGTTGTTGTCCAATAAAAAAGCGGCGCTAACTTCGGTTTTCTCTTCACCTTGTCGCACCATGCCGGCATCGGCTCGTCCGCCTAAGCAGAGCCCTAAAGCATCGATAGCAATGGATTTACCCGCGCCTGTTTCACCTGTAATGGTGGTCATGCCCTTAGAAAGCTCGAGTTGTAAAGACTTAACAATCGCAAAATTATTAACACTTAGATGAGCCAGCATTTTATTTACCTGTATAACTGAACAATACTGTATAAGAGAACAGTATATACTGTTTCTTTATACAGTAAAGTCAGGTAGGGAAAATTTTCTTTGTAGGCTGTTTTTTTGTGATGAAGTGGGAAAAATGAGCCGATGTGATTACAACGACTCATTAAAATTGAACAGGTTACGGACGAGTTGGGTTAATCGTTAGTGGTTCTAGTGTGACGACTGCATTCACACCTGCACCTGGGTGATCTACGTATGAAGTATCTTGCATTAGAGTGTAGTAAACGTCGACGAAGTCATCATCATTCGTGAGTACACCATCGGGGATAGTGTCGATGATCTTGTTCGTGATTTGCGGAATAATCGCGTAAGCCTGAACTTCTGGATCTGGAATCGCTTTCAATACTTCTTCGGCAACTTGAACAAGGAGTTTTGCCAATTGTTTATAGTCTGTGCCGTCATCTTGCTCCATGAGCACAATGTCTGCCGCACCCCAGCGGTAACGAGACCAGTGAATAATGATCTGATTTGGATAGTAATCTTGGTTATCGTAGTCTAAGTATGGAAGCTCCACCAAATCGAGAGTAGGTTCATCACGACTTGGATTGACGCCCGTTACGATAGCGTAGATTTCTGCCTTGCCAGAGATCCAAGGTTCTTTGTCATCGGCTAGACGGATCTTTTTCAACTGCGTGGTTTGAATTGGAGCCGCTTCGCCCACTGCGCTACTTGACAATAGCGGTGTATTTTGGCGTTGTTCATCAGCAATATATGGTTGAACTAAAGCTGGTTGACCGAGTTTTTTCATCTCAGCTTGCATAGCTTGCAAGCCTGCTTTTAGCTCTGCAGAGCTATTGTTATCAACGACAAGTACAGGTACCTCAGGGAGCTGGTAAACATCGAGTTGATGGATGTTGCCATAAACATCAAATGCTTCGATGTATTGCCAATTCTCATCATCACCACTTGGTTCAAATGCAAATAATGGCTCGACCTCGCCACTTTGCCATGCTGTTATCATGGCTTCATTTGCCAAGCGAACTTCTAACAACTGATCAGAGTATTCAGAAATACCTTTCCAGCTACGAATTTGAGTGTCAGCTTGTACAAGCTGGCGGCTGAACTCTGAGTTAGGGTTTTGCTTAACAAATGCTGATACAGACACGTTAGTCTGTTGCGGAGTAATATCTCTTCTCAGCATGGGTTCAATGGCAGCATAATTCTCACTCAATTGTTGAGCTAGGGCACGCTTCGTCTTAGTGATATCTTCCGCTTTTGCGTTGGATACACTGTTGACTTGCGTTTCCTCTGATTGGCAGCCAATAAGTGCTAATGTACTGAGAACAGACAGAATGATGGTTTTCTTCATAATATGTCCTTTATTGATTGTATGAAATAGAGTTAATACTCTATTCATGGTGAGAATATCACCGGACATAGATCATTGAATTTGCTTTTCTATCTTTTGTGTAAAGTTTGCCCACAGGATCAAAATTTATAAGCTTCTCTTTAATGATGACAAATATCGTGTCGCCTCACTACTTTGTGTCTATTTCTTGTCTAAGAAAGCCAAAAGCCAGTAGCAATTGAGCTGCTGGCTTTTTTATTGAAGTTATTACCCTGAGTAACAAGTGTTAGAACAATTTACTAGACCAGCCAAGCTTATTCCGTAAGACGTGATAGTAGCTGTAGTCTTTTGGATGGATGAGCTTTAGTACATTTGGACTTTGATAGATGTGAATTTCGTCGCCAGGGGTAACTGGAAGTGAGACTTGTCCATCACAGCTAACTTCTTGTGTTCCACGGTTTTCTGGTGATACCACCAATTTAATTCGACGTTTTCCATCAACCACCAAAGGTCGACTCGACAATGTATGAGGGAACATTGGCACGAGTGAAATGGCATTCAAGCTAGGAGAAAGAATTGGGCCGCCGCCAGAAAGTGAATATGCCGTCGAGCCAGTCGGAGTGGAGACAATCAAACCGTCGGCCCGTAAAGAGAAGGCGAAGCTTTCATCTATGTACACTTCAAATTCAATCATATGGGCAATTTGCCCTGGGTGAAGTACGGCTTCGTTTAGCGCAGCGTTATGGCTCTTTATTTGTCCGTGGCGGTGTACTTCCGCCTCTAAAAGAAAACGTTCCTCTTCAATATACTCACCGTCGAGTACCGCTTGCAGAGACGCTTGGAAGTCGTCTGGGTTCAAGTCAGTTAAGAAGCCCAAATTTCCACGGTTCACGCCTATAACTGGCACATCAAATCGGGATAAAATTCTTGCCGCACCTAACATGTTGCCATCGCCACCAACCACAATGGCTAGATCGGCATTTTTTCCTAGTTCAACTAAGCTAGCAAACTGACTCTGTGGGATATCATCCAGTATTGCGGCAAGGCGATCGTCAATGAATACTTTATAGCCCTCAGAAGTCAACCATTGGTACAACTCTTTATGAGTTTGAATTGCTTGTTGATCTCTTGGTTTTCCGATAATCGCGATCACGTTACATGGATTTTTCATAGCATTTCCGCATTAAAGAGGCTTGAATCAGGAATCTTCATCCCCATAATAATGGCAAGTCACCTAAATATGCGAATTTTTATGTGGTTAAAGCCCGCAAAAACGCGCATGGCTTTAAGGGCATTATGTTGAATTCTGGAGATATCATGAGCAACGAAGAAAACAAAGTTACAGAAGAAGAGCTTGATCAAATCATCGAAGAGGCTGAAAAAGTAGAAGCTGAAGCACAAGAAGTTGAAGCTGAGCTTGAAGAGCTTGGTGATGAGACAGACGCTAAGATTGCTCAACTAGAAGCGGCACTATTGTCTAGCGAGGCAAAAGTAAAAGAGCAACAAGATGCGGTGTTGCGTTCTAAAGCTGAAGTAGAAAACATGCGTCGTCGCACTGAGCAAGAGATCGATAAAGCACGTAAGTTTGCGTTGAACAAGTTTGCAGAAGAGCTGCTTCCTGTTATTGATAACCTAGAGCGTGCAATTCAAGCGGCAGATACAGAGAATGAAACTGTGAAGCCGTTCCTAGAAGGCGTTGAACTAACACATAAAACGTTTGTAGACGTTGTCGCGAAATTTGGCTTGAAAGCAATCAACCCTGAAGGTGAAGCATTCAATCCAGAGTTCCATCAAGCGATGTCGATTCAGGAGAGCCCTGATCATGAATCAAACACTGTTATGTTTGTTATGCAAAAAGGTTACGAACTAAACGGTCGTGTGATTCGTCCGGCAATGGTAATGGTTGCTAAGTAACTTTAACTCCCTGTTTTTTTAATATAAAAGCGCCCATCATTTTTGATGGGCGCTTTTTTGTTTTAAACATAAATGACTGCATCGAACTTAGTTGTATATCGATAAATGAAAATTTGATCCCCTTCATATTTTTTCCTATTGGTTAATTATTTTCCTATAGGAGATTTTCTCTCATCTCGCTGCGTGTTTATTAACGGAAAGGGCTATAAGTGATTGTAATCATTCGCTGTGTGAATGTTTGTTCTGCATAGGAATGTAAATATAGTCATTTTTTCTAAAACAATTTCGTTAACAAAAATGTAAATTATCACTTTATTTTGTAACTTCGGTGTGTATGATTTGCGACTAATGCTTTAAAAGTAAGCATATATAACTACAAAAATGTAAATAGTAAACACAACATATCGGAGATTTATAATGGATAAATCGCTTTCTAGTAAGATTTTTATAGGCTTGTTTGCCGGCCTTGTGCTGGGGACAGCAATTCAGTACTTATTTAGCGGTATTGCGATTTTTGATACATACCTACTTGGAGCAGCAGAAGGTGTTGGCGGCATGTTCGTCTCACTGATCAAATTGCTTGTTGTTCCTTTAGTTTACGTTTCAATCGTATGCGGCATTGTTGACTTGAAAGACATCAGTGCATTTGGTCGTCTTGGTGGAAAAACTTTTACCCTTTACATTCTTAACACCATCATTGCGATTACGGCGGCTTTGACTGTCGGCTTGATCTTCCAGCCAGGAGCGGGCGCTAATCTAGCAGGAACGGTATCTGAGGCTGTACAGCTGACAACGACAGAGACGCCGGACATTTTCTCTTTAGTTGTTAACATTGTTCCTAGCAATCCTGTACAAGCGTTTGCTAGCGGCGACATGCTGCAAATCATCTTTATGGCAATTTTGACGGGGCTTGCAATTCAAGCTTTGGATTCTCGTGGTGGCCCAGCTATTCGCACATTCAAAATGGCAAATGAAATCATGATGAAATTGGTTGGATTAGTGATGAGTCTTGCACCATATGGTGTGTTCGCACTAATGATTCAACTAGGTGCAACGCTAAACGCCAATACATTAATGTCCGTTGCCGGTTACGTGGCTTTGGTGGTTGCGATGTTGGTGTTTTGGATCTTCTTCTTCTACCCAATGGCAGTGAGTATTGCGACAGGAACTTCTCCAAAGACTTTCCTACGTGCAACTCGTGAGCAGATTCTTTTCTCTCTATCTACCGCGAGCTCAAACGCGACTATCCCGGTAACGATGCGCACACTGACAGAAAAGCTTCAGGTCTCTAAATCGGTTGCTGGCTTCGGTGTACCACTGGGCGCAACGATGAATATGTCTGGTGTGTCTATCTATATTGCTCTAGCAACGATGTTTGTTGCGAACGCTTTTGGCCAGCCAATTAACACCGCAGACATCTTCACACTTGGCTTAACTATTCTTCTGTTATCTATTGGTGCTGGCGGCGTTCCTGGGGGCGGCGTGGTAATGGTAGGCGTTTTGCTTCACCAACTAGGTTTACCACCTGAAGGTTTGGCAATCATTGCAGCGGTCGACCGTATTAATGATATGTTCTGTACATCATCTAACGTTGTCGGCGACACGGCAGTGAACACCATTGTTGCAAAAACAGAAGGTGAGATAGGTAAAGAAGAAGGTGTTGATGCTGAGCCTGCTCAAGCGAACGCCTAATACCTTGAATCATTTATTTTAACCCTAATATTGAAGCGAGCTCTTATGAGCTCGTTTTTTATTTAGGAAGAGTCGGACATAAATAAATTTATCTGGGAAATGACGTTTTGTTGCGCTACAGCAGTGTGACGAGTTCCCAACTAATCAGAAAGAAACACATAAATTTCGAAAAAAGACGCTTTTTTTTAATTCTGCCCTTGAAAAGCATTTTGCCGCCCTTATCTATGTGGCATAGAGAAGCAAACATTGATTATTTTTGTTTGTGAGCAAGGGTTGAAACCCGATTCTCCTCCCCCCACATTGGGGTTATAACCAAACGAAAATAGAATTTATTCGGAGATAGCCAGATGGGTAAAATCATTGGTATTGACTTAGGTACTACTAACTCATGTGTTGCTGTATTAGACGGCGACAAACCACGTGTAATTGAAAACGCAGAGGGCGAACGTACTACTGCATCGGTTATTGCTTACACTGACGGTGAGACGCTAGTAGGTCAACCAGCGAAACGTCAAGCAGTAACTAACCCAGAAAACACGCTATTTGCAATTAAGCGTCTAATCGGTCGTCGTTTTGAAGACGAAGAAGTTCAGCGTGACATCGAAATCATGCCTTACAAAATCGTTAAGGCTGACAACGGTGATGCTTGGGTAGAAGCGAAAGGCCAAAAAATGGCAGCTCCTCAGGTTTCTGCTGAAGTTCTTAAGAAAATGAAGAAAACTGCTGAAGACTTCCTTGGTGAGGAAGTAACTGGCGCAGTTATCACAGTACCTGCTTACTTTAACGATGCTCAGCGTCAAGCGACAAAAGATGCTGGCCGTATCGCAGGTCTAGAAGTTAAACGTATCATCAACGAACCAACAGCAGCTGCGCTAGCTTACGGTCTTGATAAGAAGGGCGGCGATCGCACTATCGCGGTATACGACCTTGGTGGTGGTACATTCGATATTTCAATCATCGAAATTGATGAAGTTGAAGGCGAGAAAACATTCGAAGTTCTAGCAACTAACGGTGATACTCACCTAGGTGGTGAAGACTTTGATAACCGTCTAATCAACTACTTGGTTGATGAGTTCAACAAAGAGCAAGGCATCAACCTTAAGAACGACCCACTAGCAATGCAGCGTGTTAAAGAAGCAGCAGAGAAAGCGAAAATCGAGCTTTCTTCTACTTCTCAAACAGACGTAAACCTACCTTACGTTACTGCAGATGCAACTGGTCCTAAGCACATGAACATTAAAGTGACTCGTGCAAAACTAGAATCTCTAGTTGAAGACCTAGTACAACGCTCTCTTGAGCCATTAAAAGTAGCTCTAGCTGACGCTGACCTATCAGTAAACGACATCACTGACGTAATCCTAGTTGGTGGTCAGACTCGTATGCCAATGGTTCAAGCGAAAGTTGCTGAGTTCTTTGGTAAAGAAGCGCGCCGTGACGTAAACCCTGACGAAGCAGTAGCAATGGGTGCTGCAGTTCAAGGTGGTGTACTTGCTGGTGACGTTAAAGACGTACTACTACTAGACGTAACTCCACTGTCTCTAGGTATCGAGACAATGGGTGGCGTGATGACTAAGTTAGTTGAGAAGAACACAACTATCCCAACTAAAGCGAACCAAGTTTTCTCTACAGCGGAAGACAACCAGAGCGCGGTAACTATCCACGTTCTACAAGGTGAGCGTAAGCAAGCGATGTACAACAAGTCTCTAGGCCAATTTAACCTAGAAGGCATCCAGCCTGCACCACGTGGTATGCCACAAATCGAGGTTACGTTTGACCTTGATGCGGACGGTATCCTACACGTATCTGCGAAAGACAAGCAGACTGGTAAAGAGCAGAAGATCACTATCCAAGCTTCTGGCGGTCTAAGCGATGAAGACATCGAGAAAATGGTTCAAGAAGCAGAAGCTAACAAAGAAGCGGACAAGAAGTTCGAAGAGCTAGCAACTGCACGTAACCAAGCTGACCAAATGATTCACGGTACTCGTAAGCAAGTAGAAGAAGCTGGTGAAGCGCTACCTGCAGAAGAGAAAGAGAAGATTGAAGCAGCAATTTCTGAGCTAGAAACAGCACGTAAAGGCGAAGACAAAGAAGCTATCGATGCTAAAGTTCAAGCACTAATGACTGCTTCTCAAAAGCTGATGGAAATCGCTCAACAACAAGCTCAAGCGCAGCAAGCACAAGGTGCTGACGCAGGTGCACAGTCTAAAGAAGACGACGTTGTAGATGCTGAGTTCGAAGAAGTTAAAGACGACAAGAAATAATATTTCTTAACCAGATGGTTGCATAGCCATCTGGGGTCGATAAGACTTCGTGTGCGGGCGTTTGGGGCAACTCTTACGCCCGTCTGTTTGTAAACGCTGTCTTTCTAGTTAAGTATGTTGCAGACAAGTGCACTTACCTAGAACGATACAAACACCAAGCGGTGAATCGATGCCGTTTGTAGTAATTAACTGGTGACGAAGAACATGTCAAAACGTGATTTTTACGAAGTGTTAGGCGTAAGCCGTGATGCCTCAGAGCGCGATATCAAAAAGGCGTATAAGCGTCTAGCGATGAAATTCCACCCAGACCGAAACCAGGGTGATGATTCTGCGGCGGACAAGTTTAAAGAAGTAAAAGAAGCGTACGAAGTTCTGACCGACCCTCAAAAGAAAGCGGCGTACGACCAATACGGTCATGCTGCTTTTGAACAAGGCGGCGGTGGTTTCGGTGGCGGCGGCTTTGGCGGCGGCGGTGCTGATTTCGGCGACATCTTTGGCGATGTATTCGGTGACATCTTTGGTGGTGGTCGTCGTGGCGGTGGTGGCCACCGTGCCCAGCGAGGTGCTGACCTACGTTACAACATGGAATTGACGCTAGAAGAAGCGGTTCGTGGTGTAACGAAGGAGATCGAAGTACCGACACTAGTACACTGTGATACCTGTGATGGTAGTGGCGCGAAGAAAGGTTCATCTGCTGAAACATGTGGTACCTGTCATGGTCATGGTCAAGTACAGATGCGCCAGGGCTTCTTCGCAGTGCAACAAACCTGTCCTACCTGTCACGGCAAAGGTAAAATCATTAAAGACCCTTGTAATGAGTGTCATGGTCAAGGTCGTAAGCAGAAAACAAAAACACTTAACGTTAAGATCCCGGCAGGTGTTGATACTGGCGATCGTATTCGCCTATCTGGCGAAGGTGAAGCGGGAGAAATGGGGGCGCCTGCTGGCGACTTGTATGTACAAGTGCACGTGAAAGAGCACCATATCTTCGAGCGTGATGGCAACAACCTATACTGTGAAGTGCCAGTAAGCTTTGCGATGGCAGCTCTAGGTGGTGAAGTTGAAGTACCAACCCTAGATGGTCGCGTAAGCCTAAAAGTGCCTTCAGAAACGCAAACAGGTCGTATGTTCCGTATGCGTGGTAAAGGTGTGAAAGGCGTTCGCGGTGGCGGTGTTGGTGATCTTATTGTGAAGTTGGTTGTCGAAACACCAGTAAATCTAAGCTCACGCCAAAAAGAACTGCTCAAAGAGTTTGAAGAGTCTTGTGGTGGTGAAGCGGCGACAAAGCACAAGCCTAAATCAGAAGGCTTTTTCAACGGTGTGAAAAAGTTCTTTGATGATTTAACCAGCTAAGACGTTAGCGAAAAGCACACATACAAAGGCCTGCTAAAATGCAGGCCTTTTTGCATCTCGGTGTTCTTCCTAATTCCAGCAATCACTTGGTTCTTCGACATTTGTTGACGTTAAAGTAATCGTTTTAGAACCAGTCAAGCACTCGTCGTCGTCTTGTCCCAGAGACGATTTTGCTGTTGCTGTAATGGTATAGGCCGTACTTGCAGAGCTCGCAATATCGAAAGAAAATCTATTTGTGTCTGAGTCACATAGAGTGCATGTGCCTCCAGAGAGAATATGACTCCAGTCGTACCCACCATCATAAGATGTCTCTAGCTCTAGCTGAATTCGACTAAGATCGCTCAAGGCAACCGTCCTATGAGACTTGATTACATGATTAGTGTAAGAAGGGTAGGCGATCGCAGCAATGATCCCGACAATCACTACAGCTACCAGTAATTCGATCAATGTCATCCCTCTCAATCCTTTTTTGTAGCCGTTACAACGAGAAATTCGAATCATCACGAGTAGTTTCCTTTTCACTTTTCCGCCTATTTTTGGCAGGTGATAGCATCTGTGCAAGATGAATTACGGCCCTTTTGCCGTTTACATAGGAATTTGGGAAATGCCTCGCGGGTTTACGTTGTTGGAGCTTCTTATTACTGTTGCTGTACTGAGTGCTTTATTGGCTACAGCTGCACCATCTTTCAAGAATGTCTTTGAAACCAACAAAATGCAGCGCTTAGCTAATGAATTGCATGGCTTTGTTATTGAAGGCAAGTCTGAAGCAGTATTACGGCGTGAAAGACTTTGGGCACACATCATCATGTCTGGGAGCTCATCCAGTGACGGAAACTGGCGTATTGATTTGACAGATAACGGAGCTGAGGGAGCTGGGACTGTGTTGTTCTCTTTATCAGGTAAGCCGTATTACGGTATTGTCGTTACCCCGAGCTATGCTTCCGATCAAATCAGCTTCGACGATGTCCATGGTCGACCATCATCAGGAAACTTGAAGTTTCATCCTGTTGGTGAATCATCAAAAGCCTTAAAACTCATTTCTCATACTTTATCAGCCCGCGTAAGAGTATGTAGTGATAACAGCGGCACAGAATATTACGGTTATTCAACTTGCTCTTAAGGATGGCTATGTTTAAACAAAAAGGGGCGAGCCTTATTGAGTTTATGATCGCATCTGTGCTTGGGCTTATTTCTCTTGCGACAGTGGGGTCAATCTATGTGAGTGGTCAACGAGTGATAATGGAGCGTTCGAAAGAGTTAATGTTGTTACAGAATTCTGAAAGTGTCGTGCAGATGCTCAAGAGCGACATTCAGCGTGCTGGTTTTGACGGTAACAATGGTCATTCTATAAAAATATCGGGCTCAGCGAACACAATTTACACTCTTGATGATGTTGATAGAGGGCTAATTGCTTACGCCTATTACATAGGTGTTTCTGGCTCTGCTCCTTTATATAAAAACGTGGCTTATGAGCAACGAGTTAATACGCCAGAGTCGCTATTTGTGTGTGAAAAAAAGCAAATAACGATATGGGATGTTAATGACGTGGTCAACCTTGCAGGCACAGGCTCATGTAACACTCTCTTTGATAAAAAAGTTATTCACGTTAATCGATTTGACCTGACTAGTGATTTGCTAGAAAGCACTGATGCAAAAAGTGCACTGGTGACCATTACATTGGGAACCGAATTGAAAGACGTGACAGATATTCGCACGCAGCAGTCGTTTACTGCGATGCAAAGGAACTGGCAGTAATGAAGAAACAACAAGGTGCAGCTGCGTTATTAGTTGTGGGTGTATTGCTAGTTGCGGCATTAATGATGTCGCTTGGTAGCTACAAGTCTCTTTTTTATCAGATCAAGCGTGCCAACAATCAAATTGAAGCACGACAAGAACATTGGCTTGCAGAAGGGGGATTGGAGTGTTTCTATTCTTTAGTTCAAAGTACCGGTGATATTTCTTCTGCAACTTCACTAATTTCAAGCCGATGTGAAACACCTTTAGGTTTACATCAATTAGCATTGGAACCCGACAACAAGCTGTTAAGCAAACCAGCTCCAAACTCCAGCCGGACCGTTGAAAAACAACTTGTCCTTTCAAGAGGAAGAGCGTCCGGAGCACTAAAAAGTAGTACAGATTTATACGTTAATGGTAGCTCCGCATTTTCAACACCAGATCCTGGCGAATTTGTAGGAAGTGGGTGGGAGTGTGTTGCTATTCGCTATAAGAATGCATTTCACTCACGTGCTGGAGCGACAAACCAAGGGGTTATACATGGTTCTGCTCCTTATGCTGATTTTGTTCACAACAATATAGATTGTAAATCGGAACATATGAGTGTGACCTCTTCTGACTCAGATTACGGAGAGGACTTTATTCAAGATGCAGACCTAGAGCCATTTTACGACATTTTTAGAGAGCAACGCAGTGACTGGAACTCGGTGAAATCAGGCTGGGGGTTTACTACGATTGATTACGACGACTCAACTAACCAAGTCGTTACTGATTGTGGAAAGAAAGTTGGGGAGCAAATTTCAGCAGGGAAAACTCATATTTGGGTTACGGGGTCCTGTGAGTTTACTTCCTCTAAAAAGAATAGCTCTGGAGAGTATGAGAATGATTCTGATGGGATAATAATCAAAGGAGGCATTGATTATCTTAATGAAGCTTTTGCCGCTACTGGAGAAGCTCCAATATTACTTGTGGTTCAAGATGGTATTTTTGCTGTACATGGTTCAATGACATTCCCTGGTATGCTCTATCAACTTACGACTAATTCACTTACAGATTTAGATACACATTGGAACTTGTTCGAGGCCAAAGATCATTTTGGGGATGCGGCTAACTTTCCCACGCTTGCTCTAGATAAAGTCGTTTACCTGCAGCGTGGCTCATTTAGTTTTTCGGGGGGACAAGTCTTAGATAGTCCAGGTTACAGTGCTTATTTTGTTAACTCTCTAAATTTTGCTTACAACCGAGATAACATCGATGAGGTCGTTGATCCGATTATTAATTTCCGCTGGAAGAAGGGCTCCTGGAATGATCTCTAAACAAAAAGGTTTTAACCTTCTTGAAGTTCTAATTTCTTTTCTGCTTATCGGTGTTGGGGCTCTAGGTTTAACTAAGCTAAACGTATATCTAGAACGCGAATCCGAATATGCCATAAAAAGTATTGAAGCACTGCGTCTAACAGAGAACCAGCTTGAATGGTTCCGAACGCGTGGTGCTTCGGATGCGCTTTCTACGATTTCTACTGCCAGTTTTGCCTCTATCGTGACAGGATCTTCCGCCACTGGAGCGTACACGGTGGAGTGGGATGTGCCACCTGCTACTGTATCAGGTTCACTAAAGACGATCATCATCACAACAAGTTGGGAAGATAGAATGGGGCAGACGCAATCCGTTCAGCTGAAAACTATGATTTCACAGTACAGTGAATTCGAAAACTAAGTTCAATTGCATACATGGGCTGAGACAAATGCGGGTGTAATTTCTGTTTGATACCGGATTTTTCACGGTTAATAAATGGTTTTTGAACTGTTAATTGAGTTGATGTGCTACTGTTTTTATTATGTTTAATTGAAGTGGTGTTTTTGCAAAATATGTCTCCAATTATGAAAAAAAATCTAGAACCTTGTGCTTTCTCCATTAGTGTTTACTAGAATACTCGTTGGATAGTAGGTCGTTATAATTATTCAAATAGGCCTTGGCACCAACATCATTCACTATGGAGTTACCATGAGTAACCAAGCTGTAAATAAAGCACCATCATCGAAGCCGAGCGGGATGGAGCGCTTTTTAAACTTTATCGAGAGGACAGGTAACAAAATCCCTGATCCTGCGATTTTGTTCTTCTGGGCATTGATCATTACTTGGGCGGCGTCAGCACTTTTGTCGAATGTATCATTCGATCTTCCAAACCCTCGAACGGGCGAAGCTCTTACTATCACCAACTTACTTACGGGCGAAGCGCTAGCAAGTTTCCTTGCTAACATGGTGACGACGTTTACTGGCTTTGCGCCACTGGGTATCGTACTTGTCGCAATGCTAGGTGTGGGTGTTGCAGATTCTTCGGGCTTTATTACGACGGGTCTTAAGAAGATGCTGAACTTCACGCCAGCTAAGCTTCTTACTCCAATGCTTATTTTGGTTGCCATTGTATCGCATACTGCGGCAGATGCAGGCTATGTTCTGGTTATTCCTCTTGGCGGTATTATCTTCCATGCGGCAGGTCGTCACCCTTTAGCAGGTATTGCGGCAGCATTTGCAGGTGTATCTGGTGGCTTCTCTGCAAACTTTATCCCTTCAGGTATCGATCCGCTATTGGCTGGCTTTACGCAAACTGCGGCGCAGGTTCTTGATCCTGAATATGTGGTTAACCCATTAGCGAACATCTTCTTCACTGGCCTATCCTCTATCATTATTGTGGGGATTGGTTGGTACGTGACAGAGAAAATCATCGAGCCTCGTTTATCAAAAATGCCAATTGATGATGATGCGGAAACCGCGCCAAACCTAGGTTCATTTACTGAACTGGAATCAAAAGCTTTCCGTTATGCAGGTTGGGCAATGATGGCGGGTATTGCTTTACTTGTTGCAGCGTTAATTCCAGAAACATCAGCACTTCGCTCGCCTGAAGGTGAAATTACTGCCTTCTCAGCACCGATAATGAAGTCTATCGTGCCGTTGATCTTTATTCTGTTTATCATTCCTGGTTACGTTTACGGTAAAGTGTCTGGAACGTTCAAGACCAGCAACGACATTATCAAAGCGATGGCTGATACTATGTCAACCATGGGCGCATACATTGTTATGTCGTTCTTCTGTGCTCAGTTCCTATCTGCATTTGCTCAGTCAAACATCGGTACGATGCTAGCGTTGTATGGCGCAGAAGGCTTAAAAGCGATGAACCTACCAGGTGAAGTGACCATCATCGGTATGATACTTCTAACCGCGTCTGTAAACCTACTTATTGGTTCGGCATCGGCAAAATGGGCTTTAATTGGTCCAATCTTAGTGCCAATGCTAATGGCGGTTGGTATCTCGCCTGAGCTGTCTCAAGCGGCTTACCGTGTGGGTGACTCTGTATCGAACATCATTTCGCCTCTAATGGTATTTTTCCCTCTTGTAGTGGTTTACTGTCAGCGTTATGTGAAGTCGGCTGGTATCGGTACGCTTGCGTCACTAATGATGCCATTCTCGATCGCAATGCTGATCGGTTGGTCTATCTTCCTAGTTGCTTATTGGATGGTAGGTATCCCACTAGGCATTCAAGCTCCTTACACTTACACAATGTAAAAACGTGTAGGGTGTGAAAGCCACTAATTGGCAGCCGAAAAGCGCAGGTCTTCGATCTGCGCTTTTTTTGTTCTCGCACAACGAACATCGATAGGTCTTGTAACTAGTTTTTTGGAGTTGCAAACTTTGTCCCGTGATGTGTCGCTGTAGTGAAACCGAAGTTGGTGATAAAATTCCCGACTTCAATCATTTTTGTTTCTTTGGAGCCTCCTTTGTCTAACCATCCGTTTACCCCTCAAGATGAATTGTTTATGCGCAGAGCGATGGTGCTTGCCGAACAAGCAGAAGCTGAGGGGGAAGTACCTGTCGGCGCAGTGCTTGTCAAAGATGGTGAAATTATCGCTGAGGGGTGGAATCGCTCTATTGGTACTAATGACGCTACCGCACATGCTGAGATCCAAACACTGCGTAAAGCAGGCCAAAAGCTAGAAAATTACCGCCTTCTGGATACGACGTTATATGTAACACTTGAGCCATGCCCAATGTGTGCCGGAGCCTTATTGCATAGCCGCGTTAAGCGGGTTGTTTTTGGAGCGCCAGATTTAAAAGCTGGAGCTGCAGGAACAGTGCTTAATTTGTTTGAAAGCCAAGCCGCTTACCATTACGCCTTAGTTGAAAAGGGGCTGCTAGAAGATGAGTGCCGCACTCAGCTACAAGCGTTTTTTAAGCGTCGCCGAAAGGAAATTAAAGCGAAGAAGCAAGCACAAAAAGCATTAGAAAATCGAGAGAGCGAGCAAGGTAGTGGGAGTAGTGAGGGCTAGCAAACACCTACAACGTGGTAGATGTTTGCTTGGACGCACTAGTGATTGACTAAATGTACAAAAACACGATTACGTGAACTTACTTTCTTTTTCATACATGTCAGTTTACGTTTACGTCGGATAGCAGCTACTGTGTTATTTAAACGCTTTGACTGCACTCTACGTCTTCTCATATTCAAAACCTCCTGCAGACAAGACTTATACCAGTAAAGCGCGGCTCATCGATGCTTGGCAATAGGCTCGATAATCGCACTAAACATTGTATGGTTTAAACGTTCTTCATTTGACTTCTGCATTGCACAGAGCCAGCAAACAATTTCAATACGATGCTTAATAATAGGAGTGACGTTATTTCGGCAGAGTGTAGCCGAAGGCGCCGCTTCATCAAGTGAGCTAAACCATGTGGTTACAAAGCAATCAGTTTTACTAACGATGAAGAAAAGGCGACCAACCAAAGGAATGGTTGAGTGTGGTTGGTGTCACTCAGAATATTGGATTCTAGATAAGTTTTCGTTAGGACTCAACAAAAATGACGAGCTTCATAGGCTCGTCATTTTTTAGTTTACCGCGGGTTTATTCTTCAATGCTTTCTTGTTCGGTGTCTTCTTCAACCGTGACGTCAGAAGCGCCAGAGACTTGTTCTACGACGGTCTCTACTGCGCCCGATATCAAAATGTCGGGGTTGAGCGGCGGAATCACTTGCAAGTCATCGCTATTCTCATCAATCGCTGGCTGTTGGCTGACATGACCAATGATGGATTGGTAGTAACGTCGAATATTTTCTACGTAATTACGCGCTTCATCGCCTCTGGCGTACCCATAGCGAGTTTGGCTGTAATAGCGCTTCTGACGAAGTAAAGGCAGCCTGTCTTTTACATCGGCCCAAGCGTTCGGATCGCCACCTTGTGCTTTGGTGAGTCGTCGTGCGTCCATCATGTGGCCGTAACCAATATTGTATGAAGCTAACGCAAACCATATTTTTTCATGCTCGTTAATGCTATCAGGCACGCGACTTACAATACGACGTAAGTACTCGACACCACCACGAACAGATTGCTCAGGGTCTAAACGGTTTGTTACCCCGACGCTTTTCGCTGTTGGCAGAGTCAGCATCATCATCCCCCTAACACCCGTTGGCGATTTTGCTGTTGGCTTCCAGTGTGATTCTTGATACGCCAATGCTGCAATTAAGCGCCAGTCGAACTCTTCGCTGTATTTTTGGAATAAAGGTGCCCATTTAGGCAATTTGTCATCCAGAGCTCGAATGAATGCGCGAGTATCAACGTAATCAAATGCCTCAATATGACCAATGTACTTTTCTTCGAGGGTGGACAGTTCTCCTGATTGTTTGATGTTACCGAAAAACTCTATCAGCATCGCATACAAACTTTCGTCTTCAGAACGTCGAGTAAACCAAGACACTGGTTGATCTTCTGTAAGTTCAAATGCGAGCGCAAGATCGGGGTAAAGGCGTTGAGCTAGGGAAAGTTCCACCGAATCAGTCACAGTAAAACGTAACTCACCCGTCGATACGTATTTGAGTAAGTCTCTCGTGTCAGCATCACCAACAATTTCAAACTGAAGTTCTGGATACTGCTTCTTTAACGCTGTTAGGGTCGGAACATATTGCGATTGTTCAACGATCTTTAATGTTTGCGCTCCTGCATTTGTATCTTCGTCGGACTCGTCGTCTTTCGAGGCTTGGTATTCAATGAGTTGTTCGATATCACGTGGTCGAAGTTGCCCTTTTTTATATACCACTTGTTGGCTTACATAATAATAGGCAGGGCCTGGTCTAAATCGTTTGACTGCTTGTGACGTTTGATTTAAACCCGTAGCGATGATATCGATATCTCCTTTCTTAAGAGCAGGAAAAAGCTCAGCCTGGCGAAAGGCTGGTTTAATCTCGAGTTTGACGCCGAGCTGCTCCGCAAACTGACGCGCCAATTCGTAATCCAACCCTGCGGGACCATCGGGTCCTATGTAGTAGGAAAGCTGATTGTTTAGCGTGCCAACACGAAGCACACCACGTTCTTGAATTTTTTCAAATTCACTTTTGGGCTCCGACTCAATCTGGCAAGCAGAGAGCAAAAGAACAGAAACTAAAATTAGAGCACTGCGCTTGAGCCGGTTGAAGTGACTTATTTGCATTAATAGGTACATCTTGGAAAATTTCTATTTGCCTTTATATCAAAGCGAGCTCATGGGGCAAAGTGAATCACACACTTATAACGTGACATTGTGTGTTTTATCGACATTTTAGTTGTAATTCAAATTTGACAAAAAAAATGACGCAAACGGTTGCTTTTGGTGTTACATCACAAAAACAATTACTATATAATGCGCTCGCAATGACGAGGTGGAATCGGCATAGGTTCGACAGGGCTTATTTTAAGTGTCTGAATTTATTCCAATATCACCTTAATCAATTGCATAAGAGACCTAAGCACATGAGAATTTTGCGTGGCTCCCCAGCTCTTTCTGAGTTTCGTGTTAATAAACTACTGGAACTTTGTCGTGAACAAGATCTGCCTGTAACTGGTATTTATGCCGAGTTTATGCACTTTGCCGATCTAAAGTCAGACCTTGATGACCAAGAGTTAGAAAAACTTGAAAAGTTACTAACTTACGGCCCAACCATCGAAGAGCATGAGCCTGAAGGTCTTCTACTTCTTGTCACGCCTCGTCCTGGCACTATCTCGCCTTGGTCTTCTAAATCTACCGATATCGCTGTTAACTGTGGTCTGGATAAAGTGAAACGTCTAGAGCGTGGTACGGCTTATTATGTCGAATCTTCAGTTGTTCTATCAGAAGCTCAAGCTGACGCTGTTAAAGCGTTAATTCACGACCGCATGATGGAAACAGTATTCACAGCATTTGAAGCCGCATCAGCATTATTTACTGTTGCAGAGCCTAAGCCTGTCGCACATGTTGATATCTTAGCTGGCGGTCGTCTTGCGCTTGAAGAGGCAAACGTTTCCCTTGGCTTGGCACTCGCAGAAGATGAAATTGATTACTTGGTAGAGAACTTTACTAAGCTTGGGCGTAACCCAAACGACATTGAATTGATGATGTTTGCTCAGGCGAACTCAGAGCATTGTCGCCACAAAATTTTTAACGCAGATTGGACTATCGACGGGGTAGATCAACCTAAGTCTTTGTTCAAAATGATCAAAAACACTTTTGAAACGACACCTGACTATGTGCTGTCTGCATACAAAGACAACGCAGCCGTTATGACAGGTTCTAAAGCGGGGCGTTTCTTCCCTGACCCTAAATCCCGTCAATACACGTACCACCATGAAGATACGCACATCTTGATGAAGGTAGAAACGCACAACCACCCAACGGCAATCTCTCCGTGGCCGGGCGCATCGACTGGCTCAGGCGGTGAAATCCGTGACGAAGGCGCGACGGGTATCGGCGGTAAGCCAAAAGCGGGTCTGGTTGGTTTTACAACCTCTAACTTACGTATTCCTGGTTTTGAACAGCCATGGGAAACCGACTTCGGTAAGCCGGGTCGTATTGTAAATGCGTTAGACATCATGCTTGAAGGTCCTCTAGGAGGCGCGGCATTCAACAACGAATTTGGTCGTCCAAATCTATTGGGTTACTTCCGTACTTACGAAGAAAAAGTCACTTCTCATGCGGGTGAAGAAATTCGTGGTTACCACAAACCAATCATGATTGCTGGTGGTATGGGTAACATCCGAGATGAACACGTACAGAAGAAAGAGATTCCAGTGGGTGCGAGCCTAATCGTACTTGGTGGTCCGGCAATGAACATCGGTCTTGGTGGTGGCGCGGCGTCCTCAATGGCATCTGGTCAGTCAGCAGAAGATCTGGACTTCGCTTCAGTACAGCGTGAAAACCCAGAGATGGAACGTCGCTGTCAGGAAGTGATCGACCGTTGTTGGCAGTTAGGCGACGACAACCCAATCGCATTTATCCACGATGTGGGTGCAGGCGGTATCTCTAACGCATTGCCTGAACTTGTCGACGACGGTGAGCGTGGCGGTAAGTTCCAATTACGCGATGTACCAAACGATGAGCCGGGCATGAGCCCACTGGAAATCTGGTGTAACGAATCACAGGAACGTTACGTTCTAGCGGTAGCGCCAGAAAACATGGAAGCATTCGACGCAATCTGTAAGCGTGAACGCGCACCGTATGCAGTGGTGGGTGTAGCGACAGAAGAGCGTCATCTAACGCTAGAAGATTCTCACTTCGACAATACGCCGATCGATATGCCAATGGATATCCTGCTTGGTAAGCCACCGAAGATGCACCGCGACGCAACCACACTAAAAGTGGAAAGCCCTGCCATTGTTCGTGATGGTATTGAGCTTAATGAAGCGGTGGATCGCGTACTTCGTCTTCCTGCTGTTGCAGAAAAAACATTCCTAATTACTATCGGTGACCGAACAGTAACGGGTCTGGTTGCTCGTGATCAAATGGTTGGTCCTTGGCAGGTACCAGTAGCAAACTGCGCAGTAACAGCGGCAAGCTACGACACTTACCATGGCGAAGCAATGTCGATGGGTGAGCGCACGCCAGTGGCATTACTAGACTTTGGTGCATCGGCTCGCCTAGCAGTTGGTGAGTCACTAACGAACATTGCGGCAACAGACATCGGTGATATTAAACACATTAAACTGTCTGCGAACTGGATGTCTCCAGCGGGTCACCCAGGTGAAGATGCGGGTCTTTACGAAGCAGTGAAAGCGGTGGGTGAAGAACTGTGTCCTGCTTTAGGTTTGACTATCCCAGTTGGTAAAGACTCTATGTCGATGAAAACCAAGTGGGAAGAAAACGGCGAGAGCAAAGAAGTCACATCTCCACTGTCGCTAGTTATCACGGCATTTGGTCGTGTGGAAGACGTACGTAAGACCGTGACTCCACAACTACGCACTGACAAAGGAAATACTTCTCTAGTTCTTGTTGACTTGGGTAACGGCAAAAACCGCTTAGGTGCGACAGCATTGGCACAAGTATACAAACAGCTGGGTGACAAACCTGCTGACGTAGATAATGCAGAGCAGCTAAAAGGCTTCTTTGATGCAATGCAAGCGTTAGTACGTGATGACAAGCTAGTGGCTTACCACGATAAAGGCGACGGCGGTCTGTTTGTTACACTGGCTGAGATGGCATTCGCGGGTCACTGTGGCGTAAAAGCGAACATCGCAGAGCTGGGTGACGATGCGCTGGCCGTTCTATTTAACGAAGAGCTAGGTGCGGTTGTTCAAGTTAAGAATGATGATCTAGATTCAGTTCTATCTACTCTGGCGGCAAACGGCTTAGAGGCATGCTCACATGTGATTGGTTCTGTTGAAGCTTCAGACGACTTTGTTATCACTTCTGGTGATGCAGTTGTGCTTGAACGTTCACGTACCGAACTACGCGTTATCTGGGCTGAAACAACGCATAAGATGCAAAGCCTACGTGATAACCCAGCGTGTGCAGACCAAGAGCACGAAGCTAAGAAAGACAACTCTGACCCGGGTCTAAACGTTAAGCTCAGCTTCGACGTAAATGAAGACGTTGCAGCACCGTACATTGCGAAAGGTGCTAAACCTAAGATGGCAATTCTACGTGAGCAGGGCGTTAACTCCCACGTCGAAATGGCAGCAGCGTTTGACCGAGCTGGTTTTGAAGCAACCGACATCCATATGAGCGATATCCTAACAGGCCAAGCGGTACTGGATGAATACCATGGCCTAGTAGCTTGTGGTGGCTTCTCTTACGGCGACGTATTAGGTGCGGGTGAAGGTTGGGCTAAGTCTATCCTGTTTAACGCACAAGCTCGTGAACAATTCCAAGCCTTCTTCAACCGTGAAGAGACGTTCTCTTTAGGTGTATGTAACGGTTGCCAGATGCTATCAAACCTGAAAGAGCTGATCCCAGGTGCAGACTTGTGGCCACGTTTTGTGCGCAACGAATCTGAGCGTTTTGAAGCGCGCTTTAGTCTAGTTGAAGTTCAGAAATCTGACTCTGTATTCTTCGACGGAATGGCTGGTTCGCGCATGCCAATCGCGGTTTCCCACGGTGAAGGGCGTGTAGAAGTACGTGATGCAGAGCACCTAGCAGCGATTGAAGCATCAGGTACGGTTGCGATTCGTTACGTGGATAACCTCGGTAACCCAACACAACAATACCCGAACAACCCGAATGGTTCGCCAAACGCGATTACTGGTTTAACAACAGCAGACGGTCGCGTAACTATCATGATGCCTCACCCAGAGCGCGTATTCCGCACAGTTGCAAATTCTTGGGCTCCGGAAGGTTGGGGTGAAAATGGCGCTTGGATGCGTATGTTCCAAAATGCCCGTAAGAATATTGGTTAATTAACCAAAAGTTAATCTAGCTTAAGTAAAGCGTTGGTTGAGAGACCAACGCTTTCTTTTTTCTTATCACTCTTTTTTCTTCGTCGCTCTTTCTAGTGACTTGGCGAAACGTTGCTTTGTTCTGCCTCTTCTTTGTCATCTATTATCTAGCGTAAAAAACTTGCAGCGTTTAGATTACTTTTATGCTCTAATACCGCGCTTACCAAGGGATGGTGTTAAACAGCTCAGCTTAGATGGAGTTATCAAGTTGACCGAATCCCTGATTGATCCCTAAATCCCTTAGGAAATGAAAGAAATGTCTAAGAATCCAAAATTTGCTATCCGCGTCACTGAAAAACGTAACGGCTGGAGCGCAGAAATCACTCGCCAAGTGACATCTCGTAAGACTGTAGTATCAAAGCGTGAAACAGGCTTTGACAGCGAAGAGAAAGCACAAGCTTGGGCTGAACAAGAACTGGCTGGATTTATCCAAAACCAAGTGGTTCGTAACGAGCGTAAAGCAGCGCAACGTCAAGAGCGCGAAGCAGAACAACTAGCGGCAAAAGTTCGTAAAGAAGAAGCCCGCAAAGCACGTGAAACCGAAGTAGACACTGACGAAGAATAAGTTTAAATCGGTGAGATGGTGACGTTACCCATCAAACAAATAGTGAAAATGCCCTGAGTTTTGTCTCAGGGCATTTTTTATTTATATCGGCTAAAAACAATCCGACGATACGGACAAGCTAAACGTGCCGTCTTCAGGGGCTGCAAATTGTTTATTGCCAGGAAGAAGGTGAGGGTTATTAGCATAAGTGCGATGTGTCGATTTGACCTTTGCAGAATGTCTTTCCGGTAAATCAAAGTGTTGTAAGCCGTCAGATAGATCGTTTGCTTCACCGTAGTCGAAATGTGTTGCGACGTCTTTGGGCTGCTTGGCGTAACGACAGTGATCCGGCTTACCATCTTCGTGCCAAGTTAAAGAGTTAGTTTTTGCATCTAGATTCAGGTTATTTGCTGTTGGCTGTGCGTAAAAATCTTCTGAAACTTGGTGCTTGCTTTGTTCTTGTAAGTAGTCTGCAATGTTCTCAGAAGCTTGCGCTAGGCTACCTACAGGGAAGAAGCAAATCAGAAGAAGCCGTGTTTTTAGATTGTTCATAATGTGTATGCAAGCAAAAGGAAATGATAATACTGATAAATAAAACGGCGTGCAATTATGGCCATTGGATACGATATAACAGGGCAGTTAATGTCTGCCCTGCATCTTTTAGGTATGGTTAGTATTGATAAGTGAGGTGCAGTTTGACTTCGCGACCAGGCGAAGGCACGCCATTAGATAGGTATGCTTCGTAGTAACGATCGGTTAAGTTTTTCACAACCGCGCCAACGCTCAAGCCTTCGACTTGTTGTATTTCCCAAACCACGTAAGCGTTTTGTAGCGTGTATTGCTCACTTGGCGATTTCACTTTTAAATTATTACCGCTTGCCTTGGTTTTGGTTTGCGCATCATACCAACGGACTTCCCAGCCCGTACGTAAACCAGGAATCCATTCGTAACCTAAACCCAGATTAATGTTTAATGGCGGTACATCAGGATGATCATCATCTGAACCTGTAGAGTCAGATAGGCTACCTTTGTTTTTGCCGCGAATGTAACTTGCTGAGAAATTACTGTAGAAATCTTCAATCCGGTATTGTGAAATTAGCTCAAAGCCATAGTTTTTAAAGCCATCTAGGTTTGTATTCCAGCTTTGTAACTCAGTAGTATTTTTGTCGAGGTTTTCGCCCGTTCGTATATCAACTGTGTCGCTAACATCGTTATAGAACATAGTTAACTCTGTTGCGAGGTTATCGCGAGAGTTCACCAGCCCTTCCGTTAAGTTGATAACGCTTGCTTGATAAGCATGGATACGAGACACGTCCAGATTCAAAGCAGTAGCCGTAGCGGTAGCTCGCGCATATTGCACTGAGTAGATGTTATCAACGGTTGGTGCTTTTAAAGCGTAGGCGTAGGAGGCGTTTAAACGCGTATTATTGCTCGCATCAAAGTCGATATCCAAACGTGGGCTAAAGCCTTTATGCGTCGTTTCACCGTAGTTATGTCCGGCAGCTGGATCATTATAATCCGGCGCTGCGTTCCCTTTTCCTTCACTCTTGATGTATTCGTAACGCAGAGAAGGTGTGATTGTTAGGCGGTCTGCTGCTTGATAGTGATCAGCAATGTAAGCGGCATAAATTGACTGCGTGCCAGATGGTTCGTAGTAAGGGGTGTACCAACCGTAGTTTTTCGCTTCATTACTGTCGTATGATGCGTTGAATACTAACGAGTCTCTATCGGTTTTTTGATATTGAAGCCCAGTGACTAGAGTGTGATCTCCGAATTGCGCTTGGTTAAACACATCAACGTAATCACGCTCGTAACTCAGCCATGACTCATGACCGTAACTGCCAACAGAAACGAACATTTTCTCGAATGCTACGTCAGGGCGAACCCAATGACGATCGTTTTCGGAACGTGCCATTTTGATATTGAAATCAATATACGGGTTAGTCGGCATGTAGTGGTAAGAGATGGTCGTGGTGTTGTCCGTGTATTTGTTATCGACGGTGTAAGCGTATTGGGCTTTTTCTAATGAGCCGTATTTCTTGATATTGTATTCGGTGATGTTAGGCATTTTTCCGCGGCGGTTAGCCCAAGGTTTACGACCTTCATCTTTGTAGCGAGTGTGGCTAATTTCAAACTCGTGATCGTTGTTTTCATAACCGACCTTTACGAGCATGTTTTCTTGCTCATAACCTGAGTAATCCAGCGTTTCACCACCTCCGACTTTAATGTCATCAGAATCTTTTACCGAGCCATTCGCTAGAAAATAAAAACCAGTATCGTTTTTACCATAGAGTGTTAGCGTGTAGGCGTTCTCATCGCCGTTGGTGTTGTATGCACTTGAGATGCGAGCACCAAAGTTTCTTTCGCCGTACAGGAGATCATCGACACTTTTGGTTTTAATGCGAATGGAGCCACCAAACTTCCCGTTGAGTGCTCGATAGTCGTGCGCGCCCTTGATAATTTCTGCTTCGCCAATTAAGAACGGATCAAAAAAGAAGGTACCGTAGCGGTATTGTTGAAAGCCAATTGGAGCGCCATCGACAAACACGGCGATATCGCTTGGATCATCAAAACCACGAATGTTAATACGTTCGCCACCAGAACGACCGCCACCATCTATTGATGCACCGGGAACGGCATCGATCATTGAGGCAAAATTAGAGTACTGTTGCTCTTCAATCTCTGACCAATTAATGGTGGTTTGCGCAGGCTCAGCAATGGTAATAGGTTTGGCATAACGAACGCCTATGACTTCAAGCTCTTCATTTGGCGCTGTCTCGGCATATGAATAAAGAGGGAAGAGCAAAGCCAGTGAAATGAGATTTACTTTGAGTGGATGACTTTTTAATCGTTTCATATTGATGATTTATAGTGTTTTTATGAAGCTCGGATTATAAGAACATTATTACGACTAATAAATGATAATGAGATTAATTATCAAATGTGTTTTTGCGACGGATTGTAAAGTTTTTTATCCATTCGTGGAAACTACGATAAGTATCGTTAGCGTACATAAAACAAAAAGCCCAGCATCATGGACGCTGAGCTTATTGGCTTTAAACAAGATAGTGCGAGCACTGTTGCTCCTTTTGAGCTAATCAGGCGCCTACTTGGTAGGAATTACTGAGTTTCTAACGGTATCTGTCCGGTGGTCAGCGGCTCGGCATCGAATTCAGTGAGGCCTTCAATATAGCTTTCGACTGCTTGCTCTAAAGCATTATCACCTTGGTTAAAATAGGCAAGGTGGAAAATTGCATCGCCTTCGTTCACCAATGGTAATGTTTGTTGACCGATAACTAAACCACGCTTCGGGGCTTTTAGTTCTATCTCATCATGACCAAGAGGAGAGCTAATATAAGCGAGCGTTTCACCCTGTTCTACTTTGTCTCCCAGATTAACGACAGTACGCAAAATGCCGTTACCTGACGCGCGAACCCAGCTGGTGGACTTCGCTATGATAGGCTCAGGCAGCTTTTTCCTGCTCGCTCGCAACATACCAATGGCTTGCATTACGCGCCGAACCCCGAACACACCAGCGCTGATCGAAAGTGGATCAAAGCGCAATGCTTCGCCAGCCTCGTAGGTGAGCACTGGAATATCACATTTTTCTGCTTCACTGCGTAAAGAGCCATCACGCAATGCTGAATCAACAATCACTGGCGTTGCAAATGCTTGAGCAATACGCAGAGTTTCTGGGTTGCTTAAGTTTGCGCGGATCTGTGGCAAGTTCGTGCGATGAATGGCCCCTGTGTGTAGATCCAAAATGTAGTCACAACGCTTGGCAATGTTGTTAAAGAACCCGTGTGCCATACGAGATGCAAGTGCGCCTTTTTCACTGCCAGGAAAGCAACGGTTGAGATCTCGTCGGTCGGGCAAGTAACGAGATTTATGGATGAAACCAAAAACGTTAACGATAGGTACTGCAATGACAGTGCCTTTCAGTTTTTGTGGATCCAGTTGGTTAATGATCTGACGAACGATTTCTACGCCATTAAGCTCATCACCATGGATAGCAGCATTCACCATTAAAACTGGTCCTTCTTGTTTCCCATGGATTATTTCCACAGGAATAGATAAAGGCGAATGTGTATATAGCTTCGCTGCTTCAAATTCGATCTCTAATCGTTGCCCTGGTTGTATTTGATGTCCTAAGAGCTCAAACACTTTGCTTTTTTTACTTCTGGCCATAAACCATCTCTGTCAAATGCGTCATCAGCAATGTAACAATTGCTGCAAAATCGCACTAATCATTCTCATTAAGGACACGACAAATTACTTTAATCGTCATGCGTGAAATTTTGGTATGTGTGAAGTTTTTGTTTTCAATATGATCTTTTCTATCAGTTTAATACATAACAAGCCATAGAGAAGAGAGCGCAATAATAGCCTTAAAAAATGTGACTGTATTAAAAATAATACTGTTCATGGAGGACAAAAAACGGACTTTTAACCCTACTTTTTATCCGATAATATCCGCGCCGAATTTGAGGTTTCACACTTTCTAACTAGAGGTTTTGATGAAAAAGGCAATTGCTAAAATTGGTGCATTGACTGCGGTAGCAGTTTCACTTTCAGGTTGCGTAGGTAGTAATGCCGTGACAGGTTATGTCATGGGGTTTAACTTGAAAGCTGTTGACAACCGTTACGCTCGAGGTGGCCTAAATATGCTTTTAGCGCCTGTTTATGGTGTCGCGATCGCAGCGGATTATATCGTGTTTAACTCTCTAGAATTTTGGACGGGTAAGAACCCGTTAAATGGTAAGCCACATATCTTCGATACAAAGGTAGATACTTACATTGATGTCAATCACCAGTTAGATAAGTCGTTAACGACGGCACCAATCGCACCATTAGCGGATAACCGTGTCATTGAGCAGGGGCGAATGCAGCAAATCGATGAGAACACTGTTCAAATGGATATTACTTACAGTAACGGTGAAAAGGCGACACTCATGGGTGTACGCGATGGTGAGTTTGTTACTTACTACATTGATGGTGAAGTTGCTGCACAAACCTCAATGGATGAATTAGCCGCTTACACGCAAAACCGTGTGTAGTTGGGTTCAACTAAACCAAAAAAAGGGTGCCGTATGGCACCCTTTGTCGTTTTTCGTGATTGAATTATGCTTTCTCTGGAATCGCTTCTAAAAGCGCGACCATCTGATCCCAGTACAACTGAACAGTATCAATCTTCACTTTCTCATCTGGAGAGTGAGGGAATTTTATTGTTGGACCGAAAGAAACCATATCCATGTGTGGGTATGGTTCTTTAAATAGGCCACACTCAAGACCAGCATGGATGACCATGATGTTCGGCTTATGACCGTAAATGCCTTCATACATATCACGGAAAATTGCCATGATCTCGGAATCTGCATCTGGCTTCCAGCCAGGGTAAGCGCCTGAGAACTGAATTTGTGCGCCTGCTAGCTCAGTAATCGAGCGCAGCATGCTTTCCACTTGGCTACGGCCAGAGTCAATGAGAGAACGAATCAAGCAAAGCACGGTGACTTTATTTTCTTCTGTGCTGATCACACCAACGTTTAGAGAAGTTTCAACAACGCCTTCCACCTCATCACTCATACGGATTACGCCGTTTGGACAAGCGTTAAGTGCCGCAATGAATCGTTGCTGATCGGCGATTGAAAATACTTGCGCGTCAGTCGTGATCGCTTCATTAAAGGTTACGATACCTGTTTCGATTTTACCCAATTCAGTTTTAAGCAGCTCAGTGTAGTGGTTGAACAGCTCAGCAAGTTTGTCTTGGTTTTCGACAGGAAGCGCGACAGTAACAAACGCTTCGCGAGGGATTGCATTACGTAAGCTACCACCACGGAATTCGACTAAACGTAAATCAAGCTCTTGAGCATGACCGGCAAGGAAACGACCAAGTAATTTGTTGGCATTACCGCGACCTGTGTGAATGTCACAACCTGAGTGACCACCTTTTAGGCCTTTCAGCGTCAGTTGGCGTGTTACAAAACCTGCAGGCGTTGATTCTCGAGAAATATCGAAAGTCATGGTGCCATCAACGCCACCTGCACAACCCATGTAGACTTCGCCTTCTTGCTCAGAGTCTGTATTTAGAAGAATCTCACCCTCTAACCAACCAGCTTCAAGGCCAAATGCGCCAGTCATGCCTGCTTCTTCATCAATCGTCAGCAGAACTTCGAGTGGACCGTGCTTAATATCTTTAGATGCCAATACAGCAAGGCAAGAAGCCATACCAATACCGTTATCTGCACCAAGCGTCGTGCCTTTCGCAGTTACCCATTCGCCATCGATGTAAGGCTGGATTGGATCTTTGGTGAAGTCGTGTTCAGTGTCTTCGTTTTTCTGCGGCACCATGTCGATGTGTGCTTGAAGTACAACAGCCTTCTTATTTTCCATTCCTGGTGTCGCGGGCTTTTTGATGAACACGTTACCAGTTGGATCACGGCGAACGTCAAAGCCTTGCTCTGTTGCCCAGTTGATAATGTACTGTGCTAATGCTTCTTCATGTTTCGATGGATGAGGGATAGAACAAATCTTATCGAAAAACTGCCAAAGTGGAGCAGGTGATAAGGTACTGATCTCAGAATGGAACTCAGACACGGAGGACTCCTTTTGATGTGCTTTGCCAAATATATACCGTAAAAATATTGTCAAGGTAGCATTAAATGCTAGACGATTTGGCCTTCAAATTGCCGTTAGCATACCACCAGATAAGGAGTACGAGTAGTCGCGATCACAAGGATTTCTCTCAGAACTGTCACAGTTTGTGAATACAATAACAAGCACTATGTGTTCTCTATCATACATTCTGAAAGTGGCTTTATTTTTTAATTCATAAAATTGTAATTTAATTACATATAAACTTTGATAAAGGTCAATTTATGTATTTTTTGTGATTCCAATCACTAAAATGCTTGTAATTAAATTTCTTGGTGGTATATTTGTAACCAGCTTCTGAGAGAAGAATGAAATGCTCAAAGGATGAGTCCGTTTTATCGCCTCCAAGGAACCGAGAAATCAACGAATGTTTAATTGATTTAAAAGGTGATAGTTATGAAAGGTTTACCAAGTACAATGTTCTGGAATAGCAAGTCTGTTTACACCGGTAACTTTGTATACCCAACAAGCTTTGGCTACTAAGTGAAGTCAACGCATGTGACTCGAACAGTTTGTTCACCCCTATAAATTGGAATTTTTTTTCAGTGATAGTGCTGACATGATTCACCGCCACCCACATTGGGTGGCGTTTTTTTATCTCTATTTTCTCTTCCTGACTCACTTATTGCCATCAAAGCCTTCTTCTATTCCCCATTCTTCGGTTTTATCGACTTTTCCATCAAATCTGTTAGATACCATGTTAAAAATGGGCCTTTTTCATCTGAAAGTTTAGTACATTGCTCAGTTTTTATTCTCTTTTAGGGAACTGTGTTATCTAGGTTACCTATTGTTTTGTAAGAATATATTCCTTTGCCTACTTTGATAGGTTAGAGAATGTGTTTCATATCCAAAGAAAAAAAACGCATTAGAGTGAAGATTCTATCTAGAATTTGCTATTTGATAACTTTATAATTCCCGCCAATCGATTACGCAACCGTTTACTTTTTTACCTTTACAGGATTCGATCATGCTCGAGAGGCTTTTTAAACTCAGTGAAAATGGCACAAATGTGCGTACTGAGATCATTGCAGGTGTTACGACCTTCCTAACTATGGCTTACATTATTTTTGTAAACCCAGCGATCCTGTCGGATACCGGTATGGACCGTGGTGCCATTTTTGTCGCGACTTGTCTTGCTGCCGCAATCGGCTGTTTTATTATGGGATTTGTTGCGAATTACCCAATCGCACAGGCACCAGGAATGGGCCTGAACGCATTTTTCACTTACTCTGTTGTATTGGGAATGGGTTATACGTGGCAAGTTGCGTTAGCGGCTGTATTTGTTTCTGGCCTTCTGTTTATTCTTTTAAGCGTATTTAAGATCCGTGAGTGGATTATTAACTCGATCCCGCATTCTCTACGAACAGGTATTTCAGCTGGTATTGGTCTTTTCTTAGCGTTTATCGCATTAAAAAATGCAGGTATCGTCGTTGATAACCCAGCGACATTAGTTTCTATGGGAGAGATCACATCATTGCCATCTGTATTGGCCGCGATTGGCTTCTTTCTTACGATTGCATTGGTTCACCGTGGTGTGAAAGGTGCGGTGATGATCGCTATTCTTGGCGTTACAGCGCTTGGTCTTCTATTTGGTGATGTGCAGTGGGGCGGTATTATGTCAACGCCACCAAGCATTGCGCCAACTTTCATGCAACTGGATTTCTCTGGTTTGTTTGAAGTAGGCATGATTTCCGTCGTATTTGCTTTCCTATTTGTCGATTTATTTGACACCGCAGGTACGCTCGTTGGCGTTTCTCAAAAAGCAGGTCTAACTGATGAGAATGGCAACATCCCTCGTTTAAACAAAGCGTTACTTGCAGACTCAACAGCAACGTCAGTAGGTGCATTACTTGGTACTTCTAACACGACATCTTATATTGAAAGCGTTTCTGGTGTGGCTGCGGGTGGGCGTACTGGTCTAACAGCCGTGGTTGTTGGTGTACTCTTCCTACTTGCTCTATTGTTCTCACCACTTGCGGGTATGATCCCTGCTTATGCAACGTCAGGTGCGCTATTCTATGTGGCGATCTTGATGCTGTCTGGGCTAGTAAGCATTGATTGGCGTGACCTAACTGAAGCGTCCCCAGTTGTTGTGACTTGTTTAGTTATGCCGCTAACATTCTCGATTGCAGAAGGTATCACGTTAGGCTTTATCGCATATGCGGCGATCAAGTTATTCAGCGGTAAGGGCCGTGAAGTGTCGATGAGTGTATGGGTGATGTCAGCCATCTTCATCGTTAAATACCTCGTCGGTTAATTTCTCGAGCAAAAAGCCAGTGTGGATTTATTCACGCTGGCTTTTTCTTTTTTACGTTGTTCACAGAAGACGGTTTTTCTGCGGAATAGGCAGAGAATTTTGATATCACCGTTGGTATTAGCGGTGTGTTTCGGTAGAATAATCGTTTGCGCAGCTTGAAATCCTCGTCTCCAAACATTTTGGAGAAGTTAGTGAGCATTCCGCTTTTGAGTGACTTCGCTAGATTTTGAGGATGCATATTTTCAAATTATTAGGTTATTACAATGAGTAAAAAATTCATTATCACTTGGGATGCAATGCAGACTTACTGCCGTGAACTGGCTGAAAAACAAATGCCAGCTGAGCAATGGAAAGGAATTTGGGCGGTAAGCCGCGGCGGTTTGGTTCCTGGCGCTATTTTGGCTCGTGAACTGGGTATTCGTTACGTTGATACAATCTGTATTTCAAGCTACGACCATGATCATCAGCGCGACATGACGGTACTAAAAGCACCTGAAGGTGATGGCGAAGGTTACCTAATCGTTGAAGACCTAGTAGACAGTGGTGATACAGCGCGCAAACTACGTGAGATGTATCCAAAAGCGAAAATGATCGCTGTGTGTGCGAAACCATCAGGCAAAGAGCTGCTGGATGATTACGTTGTAGATATTGCTCAAGACACTTGGATCGAGCAGCCTTGGGATATGTCAATCCAGTATGCTGAGCCAGTAAACCGCAAGCAAAAATAAGCGCGGTTAAAGAATATTGAGAAATGCCCCTTTATAGGGGCATTTTTTTTATTATGATATTAAATCATGCTAATAGCCTAGGGTTCTTCCTATGTCTGAAGACGTCAGTAAAAATCTTTCCGAAACTTTGTTCGTGAAACATAAGCAAGCAAAAGAAACCTCCGCGCTTACCCAGTACATGCCGACCAGTAAAAAAATACTTGATGAACGAGAAGCGCAAGGTGATCGTGCTTGGTATCGTCATTTGCGTCGCTTGCAATGGGCTTGGCAAGGATTGTCTCCGATCGAAATGGAAGGCGTACTGTCTAAAATTGCTTCATCTTCTCACTCGCGAACCAATGATGATTGGTTAGACACTGTAATGGGTTATCACAGTGGTAACTGGACATTTGAGTGGATCAAGCTTGGTATGGATCATCAGAAGCGAGCAAATGAAATGCAAGGAGAAGAGGCAGCGGATGAACTCTTCACTGCTTCTTTGTGTTTTAGTATTGCAGGCTACCCACATTTAAAAAATGACAATTTGGCATCGCAGGCTCAAGTACTGGCAAACAAAGCGTATTCTGACGGCGCAGAAAAAACTAAGTACACCATCAAGCAAATTGAAGTGCCTTACCAAAATCGCAAAATCATCGCGAACCTCCATTTACCAAGAACGGATAAACAGTTGCCTGTGGTCATGGTGAGCGCTGGTTTGGATACTCTACAAACCGACATGTGGCGTTTGTTCCGTAATCGTCTTGCACCGCGAGATATTGCGATGTTAACCGTAGACATGCCTTCAGTAGGGCATAGCTCTCATTGGCCCTTGACCGAGAATTCAAGTTGCCTACATCAAGCGGTATTGAATGAGCTTTACTCGCTACCTTGGGTTGATCATCACAAAGTGGGGTTAGTTGGGTTTCGTTTTGGTGGTAATGCCATGATCAGACTCTCTTTTGTCGAGCAGGAAAAGATCAAAGCTTGTGTCGCTCTAGGCGCACCCGTACATGATATTTTTACTTCCCCTCAGAAGTTACAAAAAATGCCGAAGATGTATTTAGATCTTTTGGCTTCCCGTTTGGGGAAAAATGCGGTTGATATTAATAGCATGGCTGGTCAGATGATGGCGTGGTCATTGAAGGTTCAGGGCTTCCTGAGCAGTCGAAAAACCAAAGTGCCTATTTTGGCTTTGAGTCTTGAAGGCGATCCAGTGTCGCCACACAGTGATAATCAACTTGTTGCTCTATTTAGCCAGTATGGTAGAGCAAAAAAAATCAGTTCCAAAACAATTACAAAAGGATATGAGCAATCCCTCGATTTAGCCATAAAGTGGCTAGAAGATGAATTATTAGGGTGACAATTCTCCTAAATTAGTTAAGAGTGATATATCTGAGCAAAAAATAAGCTCATGATAATTAAAAATAATAATCATTCTTGGGTGTTTACTTTTAACTATGAAAACGGAGATTCATATGTCAGAGACGACTCAGGGCCCGACTCACTTTCGCTTGATGTCAAAGTTGAAGGCGATAGGGCCTTACCTGCGCGAACCACAATCGCAAGAAGGGCGCTATTATTTTGATTGTTTATCTGTATGTGTAGACGACAAAAAATCGCCTGAGAAGCGTGAATTTTGGGGCTGGTGGATGGATTTGGAATCCATCGAGGGAGGCTTTACTGCTAAATATCATATTGGCAAGTACAACAAAGAAGGGCAATGGGTATCTGAAGCCCTTCCCAAAAAAGTGGTAGAGGAAGTGTATCTCACGCAGAGCACATTCCATCAAAAGCTGGTTGATACTTTAGAAGAACACTTCAAATTAGAAGTCGAATATCACACGGAGTCTTTCGATTTCGCTTAATTTGGTTGTTTTCATTTAATACCAAACAAAAAGGTGCGAAAACGCACCTTTTCTCTTGTTAATTCCCTATTTGATTGTTAAAACATCCTCTCTTTATTTGTTTTTCACTTCAGAAGACATCATGACAACGAATCAACAAAATGCAGTTGTTTCACAACCACAAACTGTCGTTGTGAAACTGGGTACAAGTGTGCTGACAGGCGGCACTCTGGCACTCGACCGTGCACACATGGTTGAGTTAGCACGCCAGTGTGCTGAGCTTAAAAAACAAGGCCATTCAATCGTAATGGTTTCGTCTGGTGCGATTGCAGCAGGCCGTGAGCATCTTGGTTACCCCGCATTGCCCAACGAGATGGCGAGTAAGCAGTTACTTGCCGCGGTGGGGCAGAGTCGCTTGATTCAAACATGGGAGTCTTTGTTTGGTATTTATGGTATCAAGATCGGCCAAATGCTACTAACCCGTGCCGATTTAGAAGATCGTGAGCGATTCCTTAACGCGCGTGACACTATTAATGCGCTCGTTGCGAACGATATTGTTCCTATCGTAAACGAAAATGATGCCGTTGCGACTAGCGAGATTAAAGTTGGCGATAACGACAACCTTTCCGCTTTGGTAGGCATTTTATGTGGTGCAGATAAGCTCTTGCTTTTAACGGACCAAAAAGGTCTGTTTACTGCTGACCCTCGTAAAGATCCGAACGCAGAGCTTATCAAGGAAGTAAAAACCATCGACGATACGCTGCGTAAAATCGCAGGTGGAAGCGGTACAACATTGGGTACTGGTGGTATGGCAACGAAGCTGCAAGCCGCAGACATCGCTCGCCGCGCAGGTATAGAGGTTATTATTGCTGCTGGTAGTGCGCCGAATGTTATCTTTGACTCTTTAAGTGCTGAACCTCAGGGCACGCGCTTCCTACCTTGCGCTGAAGCCTTAGAGAACCGTAAACGCTGGATTCTAGCGGGACCTGCGGCATCGGGCGACATCGTTATTGATGATGGTGCAGTCAATGCTGTGGTCGGCAAGGGCAGTAGCCTACTTGCTAAAGGGGTCATCAAAGTTAGTGGTGACTTCGCACGAGGCGAAGTAGCGCGTGTAACAAACGCTCACGGTAAGTTGGTGGCTCGTGGCATCAGCGCCTACTCAAGTGATGACCTAACTAAAATTACGGGTAAGCACAGTAAAGATATCATCTCTATTTTGGGTCATGATTATGGCTCTGAGGTGATTCACCGCGATGATTTGGTCGTCATTCAGGAATAGAATTAGAGGGAAGCAAAGTGGATTTAACGAATATGGGTAAAGCTGCTAAAGATGCAGCTTTCGAATTAGCGACAGCGTCAACTGCGCAAAAAAACCAAGCATTAGCCATCATTGCTGATGAGCTAGAAGCAAACTCTGCTGCTATTTTGGCGGCAAACGCTAAAGACATCGAACTTGGCCGTGAAGCGGGTTTAACCGATGCGCTGCTCGATCGCCTTTTGCTTAACGAAGAACGATTGACTGCAATTGCGAATGATGTTCGCAACGTCATTAGCCTGAACGATCCTGTAGGCAGCGAAATAGACAGTAAGGTACTGGAAAATGGGATGTCACTGTCTCGTCGTCGCGTGCCGCTTGGTGTCGTGGGCGTAATTTATGAAGCGCGTCCAAACGTAACCATTGATATCGCAGCGTTGTGCTTGAAAACCGGCAACGCAAGCATTTTACGTGGTGGCAAAGAGACCTTTTTCTCGAATATGGAATTAGTGAAGGTTATTCAGTCTGCGCTCGCAAAGGCGAACCTTCCTGCCGCTTCTGTGCAGTACATTGAAAAACCAGATCGTGAGCTTGTTTCTCAATTGCTTAAGTTGGACGATTACGTCGACATGATCATTCCACGCGGTGGTGCTGGCCTACACAAAATGTGTAAAGAAAACAGCACGATTCCGGTGATTATTGGTGGCTTTGGTATCAGCCATATCTTTGTCGACGAATCCGCTGATCTAGAGAAATCCCTGAATGTGGTTGAGAACTCTAAAGTTCAACGTCCATCTGCGTGTAACTCATTAGATACGCTGCTCGTGCATGAAAAAATTGCAGCGCAACTCCTACCAATGATCGTAGAGCGCATGAACGATAAAGTGACCTTCGTGACAGAGCCTAAGGCAAAAGCACTGATGGCTCAAGCAACACAAATTCGCGATGCTGTTGAGGGTGACTTTGATACGGAATGGTTGAGCTACACTCTTGGTGTAAAAGTTGTGTCTGATGTGAAAGATGCCATTGATCATATGCGTGTCCATAACGCGAGCCACTCAGATGCGATCATGACCAATAGCTTGGAAAACTCAGAACTGTTCATCAATTCTGTCGGTTCGGCGGCGGTTTATGTGAATGCTTCAACGCGCTTTACAGACGGTGCGCAATTTGGCCTTGGCGCAGAAGTCGCAGTATCTACGCAAAAGCTACATGCACGCGGTCCGATGGGCTTAGAAGAGCTAACTAGCTACAAGTGGGTTGGTAAAGCGAACTACTTAGCACGCAGTTAACACATTCGACGAGATCTTGAGTGAAAAAGGGGCCTTTGCGCCCCTTTTTGTTTTGTCTAACATACCAATTCCGCTACACTACATGAGCTTTTATTTCGGTTTGAAAGCGTTATACCCAAATAGCTTTAATAGAGTCCGTATAACCATGAACGCGTGGTTTCCGTGATTGCTCATGAGGTTATTTTGGTATAGATATGGAGGTGATATGCATTGTCCTTTTTGTTCCGAGAACGATACCAAAGTTATTGATTCCCGCTTAGTGGCTGATGGCCATCAAGTTCGACGTCGCCGTCAGTGCTTGGCGTGTAGCGAGCGTTTCACTACGTTTGAAAGCGCAGAGTTAGTGATGCCTAAAGTAATCAAATCGAATGGCAACCGTGAACCATTTGATGAAGATAAAATGGTTGGCGGTATTCAACGCGCTTTAGAGAAACGCCCAGTGAGTGCCGATTCTATAGAGTTAGCGATCAGTATGATCAAATCACAACTGCGTGCGACGGGTGAGCGAGAGGTTCCGAGTGAAATGATTGGTAATTTAGTCATGGACCAGCTCAAAGAGCTCGATAAGGTGGCTTACATTCGTTTCGCTTCCGTTTACCGCAGCTTTGAAGATATTCGCGAGTTTGGCGAAGAGATTGCCCGCCTAGAAGACTGAGTAGCTCATGACTCAACACACTCCTGAAAGAGCGTTTTCTGATTTAGATTTCGCCATGATGTCACGAGCTATTAAGTTAGCGAAACGTGGCATTTATACCACCGCCCCTAATCCAAATGTAGGGTGTGTCATCGTTCGTGATGAAGAAATTGTCGGTGAAGGCTATCACCATCGTGCTGGTGAGCCGCATGCCGAAGTGCACGCGATGCGCATGGCGGGTGAAAAAGCAGTTGGTGCAACCGCTTATGTGACGCTAGAACCTTGCTCTCATTACGGCCGTACACCGCCATGTGCCGAAGGGCTGATTAAAGCCAAAGTGGCACGTGTGGTTTGCGCCATGGTAGACCCAAACCCGAAAGTTGCAGGTCGCGGCATCCAGATGTTACGTGATGCCGGAATTGAAGTACAAATCGGCTTGTTAGAGCAAGATGCCCTTGCCCTTAACCCTGGTTTTATAAAGTACATGCGTACAGGCATGCCGTTTGTTCAATTAAAAATGGCAGCCAGTTTGGATGGGCAAAGCGCACTCAGTAATGGTCAGAGCCAATGGATCACCTCCCCAGCGGCCCGCCAAGATGTGCAGCGTTATCGAGCGATAAGTGGTGGCATTCTTTCTACTAGCAAAACGGTGATTGATGATAATGCATCACTCAATGTGCGCTGGGATGACTTACCTAATAGTGTTCAAGCGCATTATTTACAAGAAGAGCTTCGTCAACCAGTACGTGTAATCTTAGACCGTCAGAACCATTTAACTGATGCGCTCAAGCTGTTCCATACCGATGGAGAACGAGTTATTGTTCGCTCTGATGGAGACTGTATCCCTCTATTGGACAGCGCTGACCAAATTGACTTATCAACGACATTAAAACGTATCTCGGATGAGCACCATATCAATCACTTATGGGTTGAAGCTGGAGCTACGCTAGCGAGTGCGATGATAAAGGCTAATCTTGTAGATGAGCTCATTGTTTACCTTGCGCCAAAACTCATGGGCAGCGATGGTCGGGGGCTTATAGGTGCTTTAGGGTTAAGCGCTATGGCTGACGTCATAGATTTAAACATTACAGACGTTCGTATGGTTGGGGTAGACATTCGCATCACCGCCACCATAAAACGTAATGAAATTAGATAAGAAATAGTATGTTTACAGGAATAGTAGAAGCAGTTGGCAAGTTAGCTGCGATTACGCCGAAGGGCGAAGACATCACCGTCACGGTTGAAACGGGTACGCTTGATATGTCAGACGTTAAGTTAGGCGATAGCATTGCGACCAATGGTGTTTGCTTAACGGTAGTTGACTTCGGAAGCCACTATTACAGTGCTGATCTGTCATTAGAAACCTTGAAGAAAACTGGGTTTTCTGAATACCAAGTAGGCGATAAGGTGAATCTAGAAAAAGCCATGCTGCCAACAACGCGATTGGGTGGACATATCGTTTCTGGCCATGTCGATGGGGTTGGTGAAATTGTCGAACGCAATTCAGTTGGCCGTGCGATAGAATTTTGGGTTGCAATGCCTGCGGAAATTAGCAAGTACGTTGCAGAGAAAGGCTCGATTACTGTTGATGGTATTAGCCTAACCGTCAACGACTTACGTAAAAATGCTTTTAAGCTGACGATCGTTCCTCATACGAGTGAAGAAACTACGATTGACCAGTTTCAAGTGGGGCGCAAAGTCAACTTGGAAGTTGATGTACTTGCGCGTTATATGGAGCGTTTACTGCAAGGACAACAAGAAGATAAGGCTGAGTCTCGTATCACGATGGACTTTTTACAGCAAAACGGTTTTGCATAAGTCTTGGGAGTGGCTGCGTGAGGCATGCGATAAAGAGCAGACTCACAGAACACCGCGAGATTCATTGACTTGCTTGATGCAAAGCTCAAACTATTGACCTAACTAGCATTCACTGCAACGTAATTTTTCATTGCTGTCGCAATAACAAATTTAGAATAACGGGATAACAGACTATGCCAATCAGTACGCCACAAGAAATTATTGATGATATTCGCGCAGGCAAAATGGTCATCCTAATGGATGATGAAGACCGCGAGAATGAAGGTGACTTGATCATGGCTGCCGAGCATATTACGCCGGAAGCCATCAACTTTATGGCAACCTATGGCCGTGGCCTGATTTGTTTAACCATGACCAAAGATCGTTGCGAAAGTCTAGGTCTGCCACCAATGGTGCAAGACAATAATGCGCAATACACCACCAACTTTACTGTTTCGATTGAGGCAGCAGAAGGGGTAACGACTGGTATTTCAGCCGCAGATCGCGCACGTACCGTTCAAGCAGCAGTCGCGCCAAACGCTAAAGCTGCGGATTTAGTGCAGCCTGGTCACATCTTCCCTCTCGCAGCTCAAGACGGCGGTGTACTGACTCGTGCAGGTCACACTGAAGCTGGCTGTGATTTGGCTCGTCTTGCTGGTTTAGAGCCAGCATCGGTGATTGTTGAGATCTTAAATGACGACGGCACGATGGCTCGTCGCCCAGATCTAGAGATCTTTGCAGAGAAGCACGGTATTAAATTGGGCACTATTGCCGACCTAATTGAGTACCGCAATAACACTGAGACAACGATTGAACGTGTGGCAGAGTGCAAGTTACCGACAGAGTTTGGCGAGTTCACGTTAGTTACGTACAAAGACACCATTGATAATCAAGTGCACTACGCAATGTGCAAGGGCGATTTGAAAGAAAAAGCGCCACTGGTTCGCGTTCATCTTCAAGACGTTTTTACCGACTTACTACGTAGCGATCGTAATGCAGAGCGCAGCTGGACACTAGATAAGGCAATGAAACGCATTGGTGAAGAAGGCGGTGTGCTGGTTGTTCTTGGCCATGAAGAATCGACCGATCTACTTATTCATCGCGTGAAGATGTTCGAAGCGCAAGACAAAGGTGAAGCCCCAACGCTTGCTAAAAAACAAGGCACGTCTCGCCGTGTTGGCGTTGGTTCACAGATTCTTGCGGATCTCGGTGTACATGATATGCGCCTTCTGTCATCGACCAACAAAAAGTACCACGCGTTAGGTGGTTTTGGTCTGAACGTTGTTGAGTACGTCTGCGAGTAACAACCGAACAATAAGTTCCTAGTCTTTGACGTGCTTAACTCGTCAATGGCTAGGAACCGGTGATTTGCCTCCAATTTCCATTAGATATTGCTCACAAATTTGTGCTAGAATCCGGCGATTCTCACTTGATGAACATATTTCACTTATAAATAGAGTTAAAGGAAAGCTTATGAAAGTGATCGAGGGTGGCTTCCCAGCGCCAAATGCAAAAATTGCTATCGTTATTTCTCGTTTCAACAGTTTTATTAACGAAAGCCTACTTTCTGGTGCGATCGATACACTAAAGCGTCACGGACAAGTAAGCGAAGACAACATCACGGTTGTGCGTTGTCCAGGTGCCGTAGAACTACCTCTAGTAGCTCAGCGTGTTGCTAAAACTGGCAAATTCGACGCTATTGTTTCTCTAGGGTCTGTTATTCGCGGTGGAACGCCTCACTTTGACTATGTTTGTAGTGAAATGAACAAAGGTCTAGCACAAGTGTCTATGGAATTCAGCATTCCAGTAGCATTTGGTGTTTTGACTGTTGATACGATCGATCAAGCGATTGAACGCGCAGGAACCAAGGCTGGTAATAAAGGTGCAGAGGCTGCACTAAGCGCACTTGAAATGATTAATGTACTATCTGAAATTGATTCCTAATGGGGGCCAGTGTGAAACCAGCCGCACGTCGTAACGCACGTCAATTCGCTCTACAGGCGATCTACTCATGGCAAATTACTAAAGAGAATGTTGCCAAGATTGAAGAACAGTTTTTGTCTGGCGACAAATACGATGAAGAAGAACTTCATGCATCTGAGCCAGCGCTTGCTGCTCCAGAGACAGACGTAGCTTACTTCCGTGAACTATTAAGCGGTGTTGTACTTAGCCACGCTGAGCTAGATAGCAAAATTCGTCCATACATCTCTCGTCCTATGCAGGATTTAGATATGATGGAACTTGCTCTTCTTCGCCTTGCTATGTACGAGATGACTCGTCGCGAAGATGTTCCTTACAAAGTTGTTATCAATGAAGCGATTGAACTTGCAAAAGTTTTCGCAGCAGAAGATAGCCACAAGTTTGTGAATGGTGTACTTGATAAAGCAGCACCTCACATTCGTAAGAAATAACGATTTCTTCAATGAAAAGGTCAGCACATGCTGACCTTTTTTGTATCAAAAGCTTTTACATCAAAAAGTAAGTGAATTATGTCTGGTGAATTTAATCTGATAGACAAATACTTCGTCGGTCGTCAGAGCCAACGTAAAGATGTCCATCTAGCCGCTGGTGATGATTGCGCTTTGGTCAAAGCGCCAGCTAATGTTCAGATTGCGATTAGCACGGATACATTGGTAGCTGGAACGCATTTCTTAGCCGACGCGAACCCAGCATGGGTCGCACACAAAGCATTGGCTTCTAACATCAGTGATTTGGCGGCGATGGGCGCAACGCCTGCGTGGGTGAGCTTTGCATTAACGATGCCTGAGCCAGATGAAGAATGGCTTGCACCTTTCTGTGATGCATTTTTCGAACTGGCTGATTACTATGGTATTCAGTTAATAGGCGGTGATACCACCAAAGGCCCATTGTGTCTGACACTGACGGTGCAAGGTTTTGTACCTGAAGACAAAGCGCTCACGCGATCCGGCGCCAAGCCTGGGGATTGGGTATACGTAACGGGAAACCTTGGCGATGCAAAAGCTGGCTTGGATGTGATTCTAGATGACTCTCTGCGCAGTAGAGCCGGCGCGGAAGCACTAGAGCGAGCTCATTACCTTAGTTCTCCGCGTGTGCTTGCTGGACAAGCTCTTGTTGGCTTAGCCTCGTCGGCGATAGATATTTCAGATGGTTTAATCTCTGATATTAAGCACATTTTACAGCGATCTCAGGTTGGGGTTAGTATTGATGTCTCTCAGCTACCGATCTCTTCAGAATTAGTCCAGTTTTTAGATGATAAGATCAGCGCGCAGCAGTATGCTTTAGCAAGTGGCGAAGAATACGAGTTGTGTTTTACCGTGCCGGAGCAAAATCGAGGCTCGTTACAAAGCGCTTTATCTCATACTGGCTGTAAGGTCACATGTATTGGTCAAATCCGACCAAATGGAACCTTCGAGCTGCATGATAACAATCAACCACTTGATTGGGACTTAAGTGGCTTCGACCACTTTAAATGATCTGAGCTAAGCTCTAGCCAAGAGCCTGTTACTATTGAGTAACTCGCAGGCATGACGATTGAAACCAAACTAGCAGTATAGGTTTAAGGATATGACCAACCCTCTTTCTCTGATTTCATTAAAGAATCCGTGGCATCTATTGGCGACGGGTTTTGGCAGTGGATTATCCCCGTTTATCCCTGGAACAATGGGCACACTGGCGGCCGTGCCTTTCTTTTTGCTGTTGGCACAATTACCATTTACGGCGTATGTCATTGTTGTTCTGATTTCGTGTGTGATCGGCATTCAAATATGCCAAGTGACGTCTGCAGACATGAAAGTACATGATCATGGTTCAATCGTATGGGATGAGTTTGCGGGCTTTTGGATTACGATGAGCATTGTACCTGCACTGAATATTCCACTCACTGAATGGAAGTGGTTGATCACTGGCTTCATCTTATTTCGTTTTTTCGATATGGTAAAACCTTGGCCAATTGGGTGGCTAGATAAGCGAGTTCACGGTGGGCTGGGTATTATGGTTGATGATATCGTGGCGGGAATTATGGCTGGTGTTGCCCTGTTTCTAGTCGCAAAATACGCTGGCTGGATGAATTAAACCATGAACTAAACACTGGACGTAAAAAAGGGATGCCATGAGCATCCCTTTTTACATGCTATTTTGCTAAATAATCCAAGATGGATTTTTCGATTCCTTTTGCATCGAGACCAAGCTCTTCATGCAGTTCATCTTGTGTTCCCTGATGAATAAACTCATCTGGTAAACCTAGGTTCAACACAGGTTTGATGATTTTATCTTTCATCATGAACTCAACGACACCAGCACCAGCACCACCAGCGATAACATTTTCTTCTAACGTCACGAGCACGTCATGATCTGCGGCTAGTTGACGAATTAATGCCTCATCGAGCGGTTTCACAAAGCGCATATCAGCAACAGTGGCGTTAAGGTATTCTGCCGCTTCTAGCGCGTTGCCCAAGAAAGTACCAAAGTTCAGAATAGCAACTTTTTCACCTTGGCGAACCATGCGTCCTTTACCGATTTCTAACGCCGTAAACTCAGTTTCGATTTCTACGCCCATGCCGCTACCACGAGGGTATCGAACCGCACTCGGGCCAGAATGCTTATGGCCAGTGTAAAGCATTTGTCGGCACTCGTTTTCGTCGCTTGGCGCCATGATCACCATGTTCGGAATACAGCGCATAAAGCTCAAATCGAACGCACCTTGGTGAGTTTGACCATCTGCGCCAACGAGACCTGCGCGGTCGATCGCAAACATCACTGGTAAGTCCATGATCGCGATATCGTGGATCAGCTGGTCATAACCACGTTGCAAGAAAGTCGAATAGATAGCAACGATTGGATGATCGCCCGCAATTGCCATGCCTGTTGCCAGTGTCACTGCGTGCTGCTCAGCAATCGCCACATCAAAGTATTGGTCTGGGTACTCTTTTGAGAAACGCACCATACCTGATCCTTCGCGCATTGCTGGCGTAATTGCCATTAGCTTAGGATCTTGGGCCGCCATGTCACATAAAAAGTCACCGAAGATCTTTGAGTAAGTTGGCTTACCGCCACTGCTCTTCGGTAAGCTATTGTTTGCCGGTGCGAACTTCGGCACTGCATGGTAGCCGATAGGATCTTTCTCGGCAGGCTCATAACCTTTGCCTTTCTTGGTCATGATGTGTAGGAATTGAGGACCTTTGAGCTCACGCATATTTTTCAGCGTTTTGACGAGTTCATTGACGTCGTGCCCATCAACCGGGCCAATGTAATTAAAGCCGAACTCTTCGAACAGAGTACCAGGCACCACCATGCCTTTTAGGTGCTCTTCCGTACGGCGAACCAACTCTTTAATAGGTGGAACACCAGACAGCACTTTCTTACCGCCTTCACGGATAGAAGTGTATAAGCTACCAGAAAGTACCTTTGCAAGGTGGTTATTCAGGGCGCCGACGTTTTCTGAAATCGACATTTCGTTGTCGTTCAAAATCACCAACATATCAGGATGAACGTCGCCAGCGTGGTTCATGGCTTCGAATGCCATGCCTGCTGTAATTGCGCCATCACCAATCACACTGACGATTTTGCGACCTTTACCTTCTTTTTGTGCGCTGATGGCCATGCCAAGACCTGCACTAATCGATGTCGAAGAGTGGCCGACAGATAAGGTGTCATATTCACTTTCTTCACGCCAAGGGAAAGGGTGTAGACCATCCTTTTGGCGAATTGTTGGCATTTTATCGCGACGTCCGGTGAGGATTTTGTGCGGGTAAGCCTGATGACCAACATCCCAGATCAATTTGTCGATAGGGGTGTTGTAAACATAATGCAGAGCGACAGTTAGCTCTACGGTGCCTAAGCCAGACGCTAAGTGTCCGCTAGATTGGCTCACTGAATTTAGCAGATACGTTCGCAGTTCATCACACAGATTTGGTAATGTTTCTTTCGGAAGAAGACGTAATTCTTCCGGTGTATTTGCTAACGCCAGTGTTGGGTACTTTGAAATATCAAGAGTCATATAAATGCGCGCTTATAGTGTTAATTTTTGCGCTCGATGACATATCGGGCGAACTCTTCGAGTAACTGAGTATTGTATGGGATAGCTTCCAATGCTTGAAGTGCTTCCTGTAACAGAGTGTGAGCTTTCTCTATGGCTCCCTCTAAACCCAGCAGGGAAGGATAAGTGCTCTTATTCAGACCTTGGTCGGAACCTTGAGGCTTACCCAGTGTTTCTGTGTCACTGATGATATCAAGAATATCGTCTTGAACCTGAAACGCCAAACCAATTGCTTTTGAGTAGCGCTCCAAGTGAGGTAGAACCTCGATACCTTTCTCACCAGCAGCTAATGCACCTAATTTTACCGCACAATCAATCAGAGCTCCGGTTTTTTTACGGTGTATCTCTTCCATTTCTTCAAGAGAAACTTGGCGATTTTCCGCGCCTAAATCTAAGGCTTGCCCTACACACATGCCGCTGGCACCAGAGGAATGCGCTAAGGCTTTGATCATGTTGATGCGTTGAGCTTCTGCCGCCGGGCTTAATTGACCATCAGCAATAATAGTGAAGGCAAGGGTTTGTAGTGCATCACCTGTCAGTATTGCGGTTGCTTCATCAAACTTAATATGACAAGTTGGTTGACCTCGACGCAGTTCATCATCGTCCATGGCTGGCAGATCATCATGAATGAGTGAGTAGGCATGTATACATTCGATAGCAGCGGCGGGGGTGTCTAAGTCTTCAGGTTTACAGCCGAGCATTTGACCTGTGATGTAAACAAGAAAAGGGCGAACGCGTTTCCCACCTAGCAAAAGGCCGTATTTCATTGCTTGAATCAATGGCTGCTCTTGATATGGAAGCTGATCGAGCCACAAATTCAATTGCTGATTGTTTCTTTGTTGAAAAGACGTCAATGTCTGTTGCATCACATTGCTCACTACTGATTGTTATTCTGAATCTGGTTTGAAGTCACTCAGTGGTGCTTCATCATCTTCACTAAGAAGAATGCTCACGCGCTGTTCGGCGTCGCTTAATTTAGTTTGGCCTGCACGAGCTAAGGCAATGCCTCGTTCAAACTTACGCAGGGCATCATCTAGAGCAAGATCGCCATTTTCTAATTGATCAACCAAGCTATCAAGCTCTTCAATGGTTGCTTCAAAGGTCATGTTTTCTGGTTTCTTGACCGCCATCTTTTTTCTGCCTTAATCAAGCCTCGGGTAAGATGCACGAAAGTTACCTTAGCCTAGTAACTTGGTCAAATTTAACCTTATATAATTGTCACAAAATTAGCGTTCAACGAGTCTAAGCGATGAAACCCCATATTTTGGTTGAGGTTGTTAAGTGTAATTTGTGATCCATTAGCTAAGATTTTTCTAAAAATTCTGCGCGAGTTGTCGATACAGGTAATAATCCGCCCAATGGCAGTATTTGAGTATAGCGTGAGGAGTGCTTTGTGGATTTAGCAACCCTATTAGGTTTGATTGGTGGTTTTGCATTCGTCATTATGGCGATGGTGCTTGGTGGCAGCATCGGCATGTTTGTCGATGTCACGTCGATCCTTATTGTCGTTGGTGGCTCAATATTCGTCGTGTTGATGAAGTTCACAATGGGACAGTTTTTTGGTGCGACAAAGATTGCTGGCAAAGCCTTCATGTTTAAAGCGGATGAACCCGAAGACCTGATCGCAAAAATTGTGGAAATGGCCGATGCGGCGCGTAAAGGTGGTTTTCTTGCTCTTGAAGAGATGGAAATAAACAACACATTCATGCAGAAAGGCATTGATCTACTGGTTGATGGCCATGATGCCGACGTTGTGAGAGCGGCACTCAAAAAAGACATCGCGCTTACGGATGAACGACATACGCAAGGTACTGGTGTATTTCGCGCCTTTGGCGACGTTGCTCCTGCGATGGGAATGATTGGCACCTTGGTTGGTCTTGTTGCGATGCTTTCAAACATGGATGACCCTAAAGCGATTGGACCAGCAATGGCCGTTGCACTCTTGACCACATTGTATGGCGCGATCCTGTCCAATATGGTGTTTTTCCCTATTGCGGATAAACTTTCTCTTCGCCGTGACCAAGAAACGCTAAATCGCCGTTTGATCATGGATGGCGTATTAGCGATTCAAGATGGCCAAAACCCGCGAGTGATCGATAGTTACTTGAAGAACTACCTCAATGAAGGTAAACGTGCCCTTGAGATTGACGAGTAACTTGGAGAGTCGTGATGGATGATGAAGATAACAAATGCGATTGTCCGCCACCTGGCCTCCCGTTATGGATGGGGACATTCGCAGATTTGATGTCGCTGCTGATGTGTTTCTTTGTTCTTCTGCTCTCGTTTTCTGAGATGGATGTACTGAAGTTCAAACAAATTGCAGGATCAATGAAATTTGCCTTCGGTGTGCAAAATCAGCTTGAAGTGAAAGACATTCCCAAAGGCACTAGCATTATTGCCCAAGAGTTTCGACCGGGTCGGCCGGAACCAACTCCGATTGATGTTATCATGCAGCAAACCATGGACATCACTCAGCAGACGCTTGAATTCCATGAAGGAGAGTCTGATCGAGCTGGAGGCACAAAACGTGATGAAGGCAAGTTAACGGGTGGGCAATCGCCAGAAACGTCAACTCAAAACAATGAGTCTGCCGAAGCGGACATGCAACAACAGCAATCTAAAGATATGTCGCAAGAGATGGAAACCTTGATGGAAAGCATCAAGAAAGCCTTAGAACGAGAGATTGAACAAGGCGCCATTGAAGTTGAAAACCTCGGTCAGCAGATTGTTATACGTATGCGTGAAAAAGGTGCATTCCCAGAAGGTTCGGCCTTCTTGCAGCCTAAGTTTCGCCCTTTAGTTCGTCAGATTGCAGAGCTAGTAAAAGATGTGCCAGGCATTGTTCGAGTATCTGGCCATACAGACAATCGACCGCTAGATTCGGAGCTTTATCGTTCTAACTGGGATCTCTCTTCTCAGCGCGCAGTATCAGTCGCGCAAGAGATGGAGAAAGTGAGAGGCTTCTCTCATCAACGTTTAAGAGTACGAGGCATGGCGGATACTGAGCCCTTGTTACCGAATGATTCTGATGACAATCGCGCACTTAACCGACGGGTTGAAATCAGCATTATGCAAGGCGAGCCTCTCTACAGCGAAGAAGTGCCGGTAATTCAATAACTAGGCTTTAGTTTTAAGTCAGTAAAGAGATAAGAAAGCGAGCAGATTGCTCGCTTTTTTTGTTTTTCCAATCCGCTTGGGTGTATAATCTTGCGCCTTAAAAGTGAGCTCAGACTACTTTTTGTGACTGAAACGCGGTTTTACTGCGTATGAAGTATTGAAGTTGAGTGTCACTCTTTGTTGATTGCGAAACTAACCTGCGAATTAGACTATGAAATTTATTGTAAAGCCCCATCCAGAAATTTTTGTAAAAAGTGAATCTGTGCGTAAGCGCTTCACAAAGATTTTAGAGTGCAACATTCGTAACATCATTAAGAGCCGCACGGAGTCTGTCGCGGTATTTAACCGTCGTGATCACATTGAAGTGACCTCTGAGAGTAACGAATTCCACGCTGAAGTTCTTGAGGTTTTGACTCATACACCAGGCATTCACCACGTACTGGAAGTGAAGCAAACTGAATTTAAAGACTTGCACGATATCTTCGAGCAAGTGCTAGAACTCAACCGTGCTGCACTCGAAAATAAAACCTTTGTTGTACGTGCGAAGCGTCGTGGCAAGCATGACTTTACCTCTATTGAACTAGAGCGTTATGTAGGCGGTGGTTTAAATCAAGCGATTGAAAGCGCTAGTGTTAAGCTACGAAACCCAGACGTGACGATCAAGGTAGAAGTCTCGAACGACAAGCTAAACCAAGTGTTGTCTCGTCATAAAGGCCTAGGTGGTTTCCCTCTGGGTACGCAAGAAGACGTGTTAAGCCTGATCTCGGGTGGTTTCGACTCTGGTGTTTCAAGCTATCTTCATATCAAGCGTGGTTCAAAAGTACATTACTGCTTCTTTAACTTAGGTGGTCCAGCACACGAAATCGGCGTTAAGCAGGTTTCTCACTACCTATGGAACAAATACGGTTCTTCAGCAAAAGTACGTTTTATCTCAGTTGATTTCGAACCTGTGGTTGCGGAAATCCTAGAGAAAGTCGATGACGGCCAAATGGGCGTGATCTTGAAGCGTATGTTTATGCGTGCAGCAGGCATGATCGCTCAGAAGATGAAGATCGAAGCATTGGTAACAGGTGAAGCGCTAGGTCAAGTATCGAGCCAAACGCTAACCAATCTACGCCATATCGACAACGTAACTGACACGCTGATTCTGCGTCCACTTATCAACTGGGATAAAGAAGACATCATCAATCTAGCACGTGAAATCGGCACAGAAGATTTCGCAAAGACAATGCCAGAATACTGTGGTGTTATCTCTAAGAAGCCAACCGTGAAAGCGGTGAAAGGCAAGCTAGAAGCTGAAGAAGAGAAATTCGACTTTAGTATCCTTGAGCAAGTGGTTCAAGAAGCTCGCATGATGGACATTCGTGATATCGCGAAAGAGTCTGAGCAAGCCGCACCAGAAGTAGAGCAAGTTCAAGCGGTAGAAGAGCACGCGGTTGTGCTAGATATTCGTAGTCCTGAAGAGGAAGACGATAACCCACTTGAAATCGAAGGTGTGGATGTGAAACATATCCCTTTCTACAAGCTGGGTACACAGTTTGGTGACTTAGACCAGTCTAAGACATACTTACTTTACTGTGACCGCGGTGTGATGAGCCGTCTGCAAGCGCTTTACTTGCAAGAGCAAGGCTTCAGCAACGTAAAAGTTTACCGTCCATAGCTGACTGATAAAATACGTTAAAAGGCGCAAATTGAGACATCAATTTGCGCCTTTTTTGTTTTTGATCGCGTTACAGACAACCATTACTTAGCATAATGTTGAGGCTTATCGCAAAGCCATACACTTTGTGTTGATATAACGATAATTAATCCGAAAGAAGAGTAATAAAGTGATATTGCTGCCAGATATGCGGATGAGATTTTTGATAGATAAAAAAACACCGCCTAATTTAGGCGGTGTAACAAATTTGACAGACAGGTCAAAAATAAATACAGGAAGTATATGTTTTGTCACAGGGAGTGTGGACAAAACATTATGGTAGAAATCTACCTAACTCGAAATACGAGTTTGCAAACACAACATCGCAACAACGAAGCCAATTGATTTCCAAAGAAATCAAGCCGTTCAGGCCCGTGTTGCGGGGTGAAATATAGAATTTATCTGGCTGTTCGACAACGGACATTTTATAATGTTTCAGATTAAAAAAACTAATCCTATTAGAGGTCCCATATGTCTCGCAGATTGCCTCCATTAAATTCGCTTCGAGTCTTCGAAGCGGCTGCTCGTCATCTCAGTTTTACACGAGCAGCAGAAGAGTTATTTGTTACTCAAGCCGCGGTCAGTCACCAGATTAAAGCGCTTGAAGAGTTCTTATCATTGAAGCTCTTCCGTCGACGTAATCGTTCTTTGTTGTTAACAGAAGAAGGCCAAAGTTACTTTCTCGATATCAAAGATATTTTCACCTCGATTGCGGAAGCGACAGATAAGGTGTTGGAACGTAGCGAAAAAGGGGCATTGACGATTAGCCTACCGCCGAGTTTTGCTATCCAATGGCTTGTACCTCGTTTGGCCGATTTTAATGCTCAAGAGCCCGATATCGATGTTCGTATTAAAGCCGTAGATATGGATGAAGGCTCACTGACTGATGATGTTGATGTGGCGATCTACTATGGCCGTGGGAACTGGCCAGGTTTGCGAGCAGATAAATTGTACCAAGAGTTTTTGATCCCACTTTGTTCACCTTCATTACTTTTGGGTAACAAACCATTAGAATCTTTAAGTGACCTCAAATTACATACTTTGTTACACGATACTTCGCGTAAAGACTGGAAGCAGTTTGCTCGTCATTACAACATTGAAGGCATCAACGTAAACCACGGTCCTATTTTTAGTCACTCAACGATGGTGCTACAGGCTGCTGCGCACGGTCAGGGGGTCGCGCTCGGTAACAACGTACTCGCCAAACCTGAAATGGAAGCCGGGCGACTCATTGCACCATTCGACGAGGTGTTGATATCTAAGAATGCATTCTATGTGGTGTGTCATGAACAGCAGGCAGATATGGGCCGAATCGCAACGTTTAGAGATTGGATGTTAGCAACCGCGAGAAAAGAACAAGAGGAAGTATTGGATGAATCACTGGATAGCTGAGGGACCTGAAAACGGACCGCTGTTTATTTTCGCTCACGGCGCAGGTGCGGGGATGGAGCATGACTTCATGACAGCGGTCGCCAAAGGATTAGTGGAGCAAGGTATTCGTGTAGTGCGTTTTAATTTCCCTTACATGGTGAAACGTTCGGAAGATGGCAAAAAGCGTCCGCCCGATCGCGCGCCAAAGTTGCTCGAAGCATACAGCGAAGTGATCGCTCACTTTACTTCTTCTCCCGTGGTTATTGGTGGTAAGTCAATGGGCGGTCGTATGTCGAGCTTGTTGGCTGAAAATGAGCTGGTGGCGGGCATTGCCTGTTTAGGGTTTCCATTTCACCCGCCAGGAAAGCCAGAGAAATACAAAGGCGAGCACTTAGCAACCATTGAGAAACCTACGCTGATTCTTCAAGGGGAACGAGACACCTTTGGTAAGCGTGAGGAATTCGATGATTTCGTCCTTTCGTCACAAGTAACGGTGAGCTTTTTACCTGATGGTGACCACAGCTTCAAACCGCGCAAGATCTCAGGTCATACTGAAGTAGGTAACATTACACTCGCGATAGAGCAGTTAGCGGCGTTTATAAAAGAGGTGTACAGTGAAAAGTAAGTGGTTACTCTCATTCTCTGGATTGTCTGGGCTGCTTTCGGTCGCTCTTGGAGCATTTGCTGCTCATGGGCTAAAAGCGACACTGGCCCCTTATTTGCTCGGTGTATTTGAGACCGGAGTTCTGTATCAATTTATTCACACGTTGGCGATTGTGTTTTGTGCCATTCTGCTTCTGCTCAATTTGGGACAAAAAGCACAAAAATATTTTTTCATTGCGGCGATTTGCTTTATTATCGGCATCTTTTGTTTTAGCGGCAGTCTTTACGCGCTGGCGCTGACGGGCATTAAGTGGTTTGGGCCAATTACTCCTGTGGGAGGATTACTGTTCATGATTGGTTGGTGTCTGTTCTTTTTTGCTGCGTTCAATATCAAAGAGGTCTCCAAGTGAAACAACTAATGCTCTATTGCCGTTCTGGCTTTGAGAAAGAGTGTGCTGGTGAAATTCAGGACAAAGCGACACAGTTGGAAGTGTATGGCTTCCCTCGTGTGAAGAGAAACTCAGGTTATGTTGTCTTCGAGTGTTACCAAGATGGAGATGCCGACAAACTTGCGAGAGGTTTAGACTTTAAGTCTTTAATTTTTGCTCGACAAATGTTTGCGGTAGCAGCTGAGTTTCAATCGTTGCCAAGTGATGACCGCATTAGTCCAATTTTGAATGAACTAGCAGACATTGAAGCATTCCCTCGTTGTGGTGATTTGAGAATTGAAACGCCAGATACAAATGAAGCGAAAGAGCTACTGAAATTCTGCCGTAAGTTTACCGTCCCAATGCGTCAAGCGTTGCGCGGCAAAGGCTTAATGCTGAACAAAGATAACGCGAAAAAACCAGTACTGCACATTTGCTTTGTTGAGCCTGGCCACTGTTACGTTGGTTACTCTTACACTGACAACAACTCACAGTTCTTCATGGGTATCCCTCGCCTTAAATTCCCAGCAGACGCTCCAAGTCGTTCAACACTTAAACTGGAAGAAGCATTTCATGTCTTTATTCCACGTGAAGAGTGGGATGAGCGTTTGGCACCAGGTATGTGGGGTGTGGATTTAGGTGCATGTCCAGGCGGTTGGACGTACCAATTAGTGAAGCGCTCAATGTTCGTTCACTGCGTTGATAACGGCATGATGGCAGACAGTTTGATGGAAACTGGCCAGATCAAACACCATATGGTGGATGGCTTTAAGTTCGAACCAGACCGCAAGAACGTAACATGGATTGTTTGTGACATGGTGGAAAAGCCAGCTCGTGTTGCTCACCTGATGGGACAGTGGCTGTTAAAAGGTTGGGCAAAAGAGGCCATCTTTAACCTTAAGCTGCCAATGAAAGGGCGTTATGACGAAGTGCTGCAAGACCTTGAAAATCTGAAGCAGTTCCTCATTGATAATAAGGTAAAGTTCAAGCTACAAGCTAAACATTTGTATCATGATCGTGAAGAGATCACGATTCATATCCAATGTCTGTCGAATATTTCACCTTACTAACTTTATTCCCTGAGTCTTTTGGGGATAGTGATTAGAATAGAAAAAGCGCCTTCAAATGGCGCTTTTTTAATATCTGAGGGTTTCATGGTGTGAAACTACCATCGGGCACTACTCCGCTTTGTTTGGCCCTAAAAAGCGAATATCTTGCAAGTTAAAGCCTAGTTCGATATCGCACTTTAAAGCGGCGACGCGTTTACATAAACGAGCAGATTCAATGTGCTCATCCAATTTTTTACGGTATTTCGGTACGAGATCTTCACTAGCGTAGGCTGCTTCAATACTCTCAAACTGAGTGAGAATCTCTTTCGCTGCTTTCGGGCCAATTCCAGGTACGCCCGGAACCTGGCTAGAGCTTATCCCTGTTAATCCCCAGTAATCCGCTAGTTGACTTGGTTTTACGCCGAACTCTTTTTCGAGAAATGGTTCATCTAACCAACGGTGTTGGAAATAATCACGGATTTGTAGGGTAGGGGAAAGTAGCTGGCAGTAACCTTTGTCTGTGGAAACGATGGTGACTTTTTCACCATGGCTGGCCACTTTCGTTGCGAGTGTAGCAACCAAATCATCTGCTTCATCGCCTTCAGACAGCAATGAATCAATACCTTGCTCCCACCACGCTTGTTGAATCGCATCTAACCCTTGCAGTAGTGGCTGAGGCATTGGTTTTCGGTTTTGCTTATAGTCAGGGAGAATTTCAGCGCGCCAACCTCTGTCTTGTTCGTGGTGATCAAAAACCGCGATGATGTGTGTCGGGTTGGCCTCTGACAGAATGCGAGTGAGGGTTCTTTGCGTTGTGGTTATGGTTCTTGCTATGTCGGTTGGATCTGGTTGTGCTGAGTGCACTCGGCGGATCAGGTTTAGGGCATCAATGATAACAAGATGAATAGACATAATGACTTAGCAATAAAAAAGGGGCGTAATGCCCCTAGTGTAACGAATGCTAGCCTGACTATCGACCACCAATTTCCGGGTGAGCGATTCGATAACACGGTTCGTAGTCTGAACCGCCAGGTAATTTCATTCGGTGCTGTTCGACAAAGTCTTTTAGCAACTTATCGAGTTTTTTCATGAGGACTGCGTCGCCATGAATGGTGAAAGGCCCTCTACGTTCTATTTCTCGAATACCTTCAGCCTTTACGTTACCTGCAACTATGCCAGAGAAGGCTTGACGCAAGTTGGCCGCTAAAACTTGCGGTTCTTGATCTAGGCTTAAATCCAATTGTTCCATCGACTCATGAGTAGGCTCGAATGGCAGTTGGAAGTTTGGCTCAATTTTCAATGACCAGTTAAAGCTGTACGCATCGCCTTTCTCTTTTCGGTGAAGGCGTACCGAGTCCATGGAGCGTTTCATAATACGAGCGACTTCTGCCGGGTCGTCAATGATGATCTCGTAGTGCTTTTGCCCTTCCTCACCAAGTGTGTCGCGAATGAACTCATCAATAGAGCGGAAGTACTCTTCACTCTCTTTTGGTCCTGTTAATACGATAGGCATTGGCTGATCGGCGTTATCCGGGTGCATCATGATGCCAAGAATGTACAGTAGCTCTTCCGCTGTGCCCGGGCCACCTGGGAAAATAACGATACCATGAGCCATACGGACGAAAGCTTCCAAGCGCTTTTCGATGTCGGGCATGATGACCAGCTCATTTACTATTGGGTTTGGTGGCTCGGCCGCAATAATCGAGGGTTCGGTTAAACCAAGATAACGTTGCTGAGTATAACGTTGCTTTGCGTGCCCAATTGCTGCACCTTTCATCGGCCCTTCCATTGCACCAGGGCCGCAACCTGTGCAGATGTTAAGTTCACGCAGGCCCAGTTCGTTACCCACTTCACGTGTGTACTGATACTCCACTCCATTGATAGAGTGACCACCCCAACATACGACAAGATTCGGTGCGATACCTGGAGTTAATGCTCTGGCATTACGAAGAATGCCGAACACGAGGTTCGTAATGTGAATTGGGTTAGTAAGGTTGAGCCGCTGGGCGTCTGCCAAATGCATGTTTACGTAAACGATATCACGCAATACGGAGAACAGATGCTCTTGGATACCTTTAATTATTTCGCCGTCAACAAAAGCGTGCTCTGGCGGATTAGTCAGCTCAAGCTTAATACCACGCTCACGACGCACGACGTTGACATCAAACGATTGGTATTTATCGAGCAGTTCTTTCGAGTTGTCGGTATGGCTACCGGAGTTCAACACCGCTAATGTGCAATTACGGTACAGCTGATAAAGTTCACTCGAGGCTGTGTTCTTTAAGCGCTCTACTTCTAGTTGAGATAGCAAGTCCATGCTACCAGCGGGGCTTATATGGGTAATCATAACGCCTCCTTGTGTTGCATTAATTTGAGGGAAAGTACCAACTTACCTTTTTGGTGTTATACGTATGGTTTGATGAAAGGTAGTTGGCCGATTTGGTTTTATGGTTATCAACTCCCAAGCAACCTCAAGATGATACATTTGCCTTTTATAAATACATCATCTTGAAGTGACTTGGGTTTTTACAGCTTAGCAGACTAAAAGGGAAGAAATGTGATAACTCGTTGAAAATGGGTGGTTATAAAGCGAAGATTGCACCAAACTTGGTTTGTTTGCTCGCTTTTTGTACGAATCTTAGCTCCAGTTAAGCTGGTTTGTTCCACGTTTTTTAGCGTCCGCAAGCATCTTGCCAAGACGATCGAGCACATACTCTGGCGTATCGGACTCTTTGAAAGACGTCGATACAGCAGCTAAGGTAATCATGATATTTTGCTCACGGAACTTAAAGGGTAATTGGCTAATATCACGCTGGATATGCTTAATCAGATCCAGTGTGTATTCTTCAGATTGTTCCGGGACGAGTAGAATAAACTCCTCGCCACCAAAGCGAGCTACTGTTTCCGTTTCTGATACGCGCTTGTTAATAGTACGAGCGATGATCTTCAGCGCTTTATCGCCAGCCGTATAACCATAGCTATCATTCACCGCTTTGAAGTTGTCTACATCAAATAGCACAACACGAAGGTTTTGCTGAGAGCGAATCCAACGGCGATACTCTAGCTCTAGTCGATCGTTAAATGCAGTGCGGTTATAAACTTTAGTCAGCGGGTCGAGCAACATGCGCTGAGCTTGGTCATCTAAGCGTCGACGATAATCTTGCGTAGTTTCAAATACCGCTTCGAGTTGGTTCTTACTGTAACTCAACCGTTCTTGCAGCGCTTGCTCTCGCTCTTCCGTCATTTTCAGTCGCTCTGTCAGCGACGCCATTTTTTCGAGAAGAGGCGTGATTTCTTTTTTCACAACCGCGATATCTTGAGCTTGATTAAGTGACTTTTGGCTTAATTCAACCAAGCTGTTCATTTCTGTGTTGAGCTCTTGGCGGTGTTCAAAGTAGGTATGATGCTGGTCGACGTTCTGATGAACTGTTTTTAGGTTACTTGCGAGAGAAGTGTTCAGCTGATCAAGGAATTGGCTAGACGCCTCGCGCTCGAACTTTGTTGCTTCGACAACCAATTTCAGCGTTGAGAGCGTAAGCTCAATGAGAGACTCGGCACTCACGCCAAGGAGCAACTTAGCGCGAATATCCAGCAATCTATCGCCTGATTCTCCCTCGAAATCCAGCTCTGTAATAGTATGTTGGAGGTCGCTGGCTAAGCACTCAAGCTGAGATCTGTCGGGATTGTTTTCAAATTCACTAAGATGTAGACGTGAATTAGACGTGATGATTTTCAGAGCGCGTTCGTAAATACTCAGTAGCTTAGTGGCTTGATCAGCTTTATTGCTGGCGTGAACTTCAGAGAAACTCATCAGGTTCCGTAGTTCACGTTTTAACTGCGCAGGTAAGCCCGTGACACGTTGCAGTGTTTCACCACTGTGCTTGATTTGTTCGTCAAGGTAACCGTTTTGTTTATCCATCGTCTTCGACTGCTGTTTGAGCATCCTCTCTAATACCGCTAAACGCGGGATAAGAGTGCTGATATCTTTTTGATGTTGCAGCTCTTGTTGGATTTCAAATAGGTAGTTGGATACCTGAGTATTCGAACCCTGGCAAGCTGAAGACAATGATGCCACAACGCGTTTAAGAACTTGTTGTTCACGTTTGAATTTGAGTGAAGTATCACGATGAGTCAGTCTGAGTTGGTCAAGTTGACAACTCAGCTGATGCAGCTGCGACTGAATATCGGATTCCAAGATTCCCATGAAGTGACTACGGTTAAGTCCATGTACTACTGACAATTATCTGATAATAACAAAAAACTTTATAGCGTCATTAGTTATTACGTTCAACAGGCGTTTAATTATCCATTTTTTAATATTTTCTTGATGTCGTCCTCATTCTTGTAGGACGAATGGATCTTGATCAGGCCTTGGCTAATGGCATGTTGACAGGCAGTTCTTATGTTACCTGTTGCAAAGCTAGCAGCAGGCGCATTATCGATGGCTTTTAAGAACACCCAGTGGCTTTGCTTATCCTTCAAGCTGACTTCTCGTGCGATGTGAGTAGCAAGCAATAACAGATCGAGTAATTCCTCATCGTTAATTGCAGTGTAGGCTCGGGGTAAGAACGGATAATCGCTGATGCCCATACGAATAATACGATTGACGTTGTGCTGCTGTGCGAACTCATCCACCCAAGTCTGGAATTTTTCGAACATGACTTCGGCAGAAGCATCACGGTCAGCATTCGGTTCTATGTAGAGTAAGTTCGCATCTGAGAAATGGTAAAGACGCGACGGTTTTTCTATTTTTTCCGCAAGGAAGTCGCCAAATGCCCGTTCTAGTTCTAGACCTGCCTTATAGCCGTTATGGACGTACATGCTTCGTAAGAATGGCAAATCGATCATAACAAAGCGTAGGCGATCATTAAGTGGTTCGTGGATCAATTCACCCATTTGCCATTGCTCGAAAGTTTCGCTCGACTTTTTCAATGAGCGAGAAAGCTTAACATTCAGCATACGCAAGTTACGTAAACGAGAGCGAGAGTGGGTGAAGAGGTCGTTACGCAGTTTTTCGATTTCACTTGCTTGGCGCTGCATAATGACACCGCGGCGCATAATGAACAAAAACATGACCAATACAGTAATAAACAATGCAAATGAGATTTTCTGGAATTTACGATGCTCTCTTTCCACTTGCTCTAAGCGTTCTGATTGACCGATGTAATGGATGGTTTGTTCGGCAAATTCTTTTTGCTGACGGAACGCATCTTCACTGATTTGGTTAAGCTGCTTTTGTTCTAGACGAACGAGGTTTGTGTATTTTTTATAAGCTTGCAGAGAAAGTTTGTATTCGCCTGCCTGCTCGTAACCCAACCCAAGTAAACGGTATGACTGCTGCTTAATGAAGTTGTTATTTTCAGGTGACTTTTCAGCAAGCGCTAACGCCAGCTTTGCGTTAGTAATGACGTCTTTACTGTCATTTTGATGATAAGCCAGACCTGACTGAAGCAGGGCAGCCTTTGCTTCAAGCTTAGGAATATTGGTGTATTCTAAAAGCTCTTTAGAGCGGTCTAAGTACTGCTCTGCTAGCGCGTAGTTATAGAGTTGTAGGTAGGTAGCCGCCAAGCTTAAGCGAATTTTAATGATTCTATTGATGTTCTTACTGGTACTTTCATGGTCAAGCACGTTGAAGTAATGCACTAACGCAAGGTTAAACTTACCCTGATAAAAGTAGATGTCGCCCATTTGCTCTAGGACGTCCGCTAGGATCGGAGAGCTAGGGTAAGAGTCATAAAAATCTGCGGCTTGGGATAAGTATTCGATCGCTTTGTCGTACACTCGTCGTTCCTGGAAGAGCCTAGCCAAAAGGCGATTCACTTTTGCTAATCTTGCACCACTGTTACTTTCAATAGATTGCCAATAACCGTATAGCAGTTCTGACAAAGCCAAATTGTACTTCTTGCTATTGAGGTAAAACTCGCCGACGGCAGTGTAGTAGTCGATCAAGGCTAACTCAGAGCGGCTATCGTCAAGCATGGTCTTTGCTTCAGAGTACAAGTTTTCCGCTTTAATGATATCGCCACTATGTGAAGCGAGGAGTGCTCTTTGCATCACTAGTCGGTAGCGAACGCTGTCGGTGCGTTGTAATACGGCATCGGCTTCATCGAGCTGTTGTTCAATTTGGTTAAGCGTGTCTTCCGCTTTTGAGTAGTTTTCGTCGTACATCCAAATCATTTGGTTGCGCATCAGCTGGAGATCTAAGTCCATGTACGGCAATTGATATTCTTGCGCTAAGCGTTCCGCTTTATTTAGGTGCTCGATAGCCGAACGAACATTACCCATGGCGTAATCTGCCTGAGCGATAATCTTGTGCGCTTCGATGGTGCTGCTTGGTGTGCGAACGCTACGATCTGTTTCGTCGCGAGACATGGCTGAAGGGCTGTCACTTTCTTTGCGTTCTGTTAGCTCACGCTGTGACAAATAGTTGGTTGCCGCTTGTTTTGCTTGTGATGGCTCTATTTCCGCCAATTGTTGTGCTTCGTTGAGTAACGCGGACGATAAAATGGTTGCATGAAGTGGCTGTACAAACAGCAAGCAAAGAAAGCCAATCAATTTGAATAGACGCGAACTGTCCCAAAACATCCTTTCGTTCCCTCGAACTGTTTTTAGATATGGCGATAACGGCGAAAAGCCTCAATTAGCCGTTTAAATGCGGGTTGAAGCCATTTGATATAGTAACATGCTTGGACAATAAAAACGTCCGGCAACCCTTTAGATTGCCGAACTTATTTCTGTTGCCTATGCGCTTACTGACGAGCCATACGGTGATTGTGAGCTGGCTTATCTTGTTCCGTTGAGCGGTAAGGGTTGATATCCAAGCCACCACGACGCGTATAGCGGGCAAATACGGTCAGTTTGCTTGGTTGGCAGTATTTCATTAGATCCGTAAAAATACGCTCTACACACTGTTCGTGGAACTCATTGTGCTCGCGGAAAGACACTAAGTAACGTAACAGCTTCTCACGATCTATTTTTGCGCCTTGGTAGCGAATTTCTACACTGCCCCAGTCGGGTTGGTTAGTGATCAAACAGTTTGATTTCAATAGGTGGCTATGTAGCACCTCTTCAACTTGTACTTCACCTGCTGCACCTTCAAGCAAATCGGCATCGAAATCGTAACTGGTGATGTTAATGTCTTGGTCATCAATACATTCACCGTCCATTGTTACGATAGGTTGATTGGTATAGTGGGTCACTGGATTCACCTCAACCAGCACCTTTTCACCTGCGCATTCAGAAAGGTCTTGTGTTAAACGCTCAGTCACTTCTTCCCAGCTTGCAAAGCGGGTTTGGTTATAGCTGTTTAAGTACAGTTTGAAAGACTTCGATTCAATCAAGTTTGCGCTGGTGGCTGGAATGTATACTTCGCCAACGGCCACTTGTGGTAAACCTTTACTATTTAACCAAGACAGTTCGTACAGCGTCCAAATGTCGTGCCCCATGAAAGGCAGAGTATCGCCTAACTGGAGGTCATCTCGGTTCAGGCTGCGAGGGACTGGTTGCAGCAAGCTTGGGTCATACTGGTTCGCATACTCGGTCGTTTTACCTAGTGTTAGGCCAGCAAGCTCTTTAGCGTCAGAATATTTGCTCATACTTTGTGGTCGTTTTCGATTAGAATGGCGAGAATTTTACTGAATCCGCTGGTCAATTGCCATCCGGCAAGTACGGCTATCTGATAAATAAGGAATGAGGAGACCTTCATGACCCCAAACGTTACTCAGGCGCTACAAGAGTTCAGCCTGCGCTACCAACAAGCTTGGCAAGCTAAGCACAATGAGTTGCCAAGCAGTGAAGAGCTTGCAGAGCTTGTTTCTCCTTGTGTCGAAGAGAAGCGTGATGGAAAGGTGCTTTGGAAAGCGGTCGCACGTGATGAAATGGCCGATTTCACCAATGTGGAAAATGCGATTGAGTTGTCACTGCAAGATGATGTTAAAGCCTTTTATGGTTCTCAATACTGCGCTGATATGGAGGCAACTTGGCAAGGTAATTCGTTGACGCTGCTGCAAGTCTGGAGCGATGACGATTTCGTGCGTCTACAAGAAAATATTCTTGGTCATTTGGTGACGCAGCGCCGCTTGAAACTTAAACCAACAGTATTTATCGCAGCGACAGATGAGGAAATGGATGTGATTTCTATTTGTAACCTCACTGGCAATGTGATTCTAGAGCGTTTGGGCACCTCTAAACGTGATGTATTGGCAGATTCATTGGTTGAGTTCTTGAATAAGTTAGAGGCTGCCGTCTAAGTATGTATGTTGTTGAGTTGCAGTTTGAGTGTTTTGATAACACCACCGTCAGCGCGGTAGACAAAGCCATTAATGGCTTGATGGATGCTCTGCGTTACAACGGCCAAGTATTAGGTCGTGAATTTCCGATAGTGATGGGAGAAGGTGAATTTTTCGTTCGTGTTGTTTGCCCAGAACAAGACAGCTTGCATCCACGTTATCACTCAGATTTCGTCAAAGTGTGCATGAACCGTTTGTCGGATGCGTCTTTGCTTGCTCCGAAAATGCGTATGCTGGGGCGTGATTTGAATTCAGAACAAGCAGCCGAAGAAGAGACACCTAGCTGGCAAGTGTTGTACACGACTTATGTTCATACGTGTTCGCCTTTGCGAAGTGGTGAAACCCTGTTGCCAATTCCTTTGTATCGTAATGAGCCAACACTTAATGGAGACCATAAAGCCGTCATTAAGTGGCAGACTGAGTGGCAAGCGTGTGATGAAATCCAAATGGCAGGGGGTTGCCGAGCGGAACATGCGGCGCTGCACGAAATTTGCGATGTGGATAGTGTGCTGTTTCGCCGAGGTTGGGACTTACGTGGCCGTATCGAATACATCACGAAGATCCCTACGTACTATTACCAGTATCGTGTCGGTGGTCAGTCGCTGGAGAGCGAGAAAGCGCGCAAGTGTCCAAAATGCGATGGCGAGTGGCTACTCGATGAGCCACTACATGACATATTTCATTTTAAGTGTGATGACTGCCGAATCGTGTCGAATATCTCTTGGGACCATCTTAAGTAGCGAATTGAAGCTACTTAAATGGGTAGATAGACAAATAGAAAGGGCTGATGTTTTCACATCAGCCCTTTTGTGTTTAGAACGTTTATGTTTAGAACGTTGTTTTCGGTCATGTTTTGAAAAGTGGGATTACCAACCTTTCACAACACCGCCTTTGAACAGCTCTTTTGCCGCTTCGTAAACTTCTTCCGTTTGGTAAGCTTTTACGAAGTTTTGTACGTTTTGCGCATTAACATTTTCTTCGCGAGCGACAATTAGGTTTACGTATGGTGAGTCTTTATCTTCAACGAACACGCCGTCACGCTCTGGCGATAGGTCGATAGAGCTTGCGTAAGTGGTGTTGATGATAGATAGCGTTACGTCATCCAGTGAACGTGGAAGCTGTGGGGCTTCTAGTTCAATGATTTCGATATTTTTAGGGTTGCCTACGATGTCACGTACTGTAGCGAGTAGACCAACGCCATCACGTAGCGTAATCAAACCTTGTTGCTCAAGAAGCAGTAGTGAGCGACCTAGGTTAGTTGGGTCGTTTGGTACTGCGATGCGTGCGCCATCTTGAATTTCATCAATTGATTTTACTTGCTTTGAGTAACCAGCAATAGGGTAAACGAATGAGTTACCCGCGATAGCCAGTTTGTAGCCGCGGTCTTTCACTTGTTGGTCTAGGTATGGTTTGTGTTGGAACGCATTCGCGTCTACTGAACCATCATCCAGAGCGGCGTTTGGTGTTACGTAATCGGTAAATGTTACTAGCTCAACGTCTAGGTTGTATTTCTCTTTTGCTACTTTAGCGGCCACTTCGGCTACTTGTGCTTCAGCACCAGCAATAACGCCAACTTTTACTTTGTTTACGTCTACTTCTTTGTCGCCGCAACCCGCTAGAGCAAGAGCAGAGGCGGCCGTTGCTACAGTCAAAAGACCTTTAAGGCTAAATTTCATCTTTATCTCCTTATAATTTGTATTTTTGATGCTTATCTGTGGTCTACACGGCGCACCACTGCGTCGCCGATAGACTGAATAATCTGTACTAGAACAATCAACATCACGACAGTCACGGCCATGATAGTTACATCGTAGCGGTGGAAACCGTAACGGATGGCTACGTCGCCTAGGCCGCCGCCGCCTACCGTACCCGCCATAGCTGAGTAGCTAACGAGAGTGACCAAGGTAATCGTTACTGAGTTAACAATAGTCGGCATTGCTTCAGGTAGTAGAACTTTTGTGATGATCTGTGTTGGTGTCGCCCCCATTGACTGCGCTGCTTCCACCAAGCCTGTCGGTACTTCTAATAAAGCACCTTCAATAAGACGAGCGACAAAAGGAATGGCGCCAATAGTCAGTGGGACGATTGCTGCGGTTGTACCGATAAAGGTTCCAACTAGCATTTTTGTCACTGGAATAATCGCAACCATCAGTACGAGGAATGGCACAGAACGACCAATGTTAACGATAGCGCCTAAGCCGCTATTTAGTTTGGTGTTTTCAAGTAGGCCGCCTTTCTTAGTAATATGGAGGATTACGCCTAATGGAATACCCACAGCAAAGCCGACTAATCCGGCAACCGCAACCATGTAAAGCGTTTCCCACGTTGCACCTAAAAGTAGTTTGCTGTTTAAACTCAGCCATTCAGAAATCGTATTAAAGGACATAACCAAGTACCTCTACTTTTACGTTGTGCTTACGCAGGTATTCAAGAGCTGCGTTGTCATCTTCTTCGTTACCAAATAGCTCTGCGACCATCATGCCGAATTTCACGCCACCAGCGTAATCAAGGTCGGAACTCAAAATACTCACATCAATATTGTATTTACGAGAAATTTGCGACATTAACGGTGCATCGACGGTTGCGCCAGTAAACTCTAAGCGAACCAACGGGTAGCTGCCATCAACACGCTCTGCTTGCAGACGTGCTTGGTAATCTTCAGGAATGGAAAGATCCAGTGTTGAGCGAATGAATTGGTGCGCCAGCTCCGTTTTAGGGTGCGCAAAAATATCGCCAACGGTGCCTTTTTCCACCAGCTCACCACCACCGATGATTGCTACTTCGTGACAGATACTTTTTACGACTTCCATTTCGTGAGTGATAAGTAAAATCGTGATGTTGAGTTTGCGGTTGATCTCTTTCAATAACTCAAGGATAGATTGAGTTGTTGCCGGATCTAGTGCGCTAGTGGCCTCATCACAAAGCAGCACGCTAGGATCGGATGCCAATGCACGAGCAATTGCCACACGCTGTTTTTGGCCGCCACTTAAGTTAGATGGGTAGCTCTCGTGTTTGTCGGCTAAGCCTACAAGCTTTAGCAACTCAGTTACTTTTGTTGTGATTTGCGATTTGTCTTTACCTGCCAGTTCTAGGGGTAATGACACATTATCAAACACAGTACGAGACGAAAGCAGGTTAAAGTGCTGGAAGATCATGCCAATGTTACGGCGTGTTTCGACTAGTTGTTTTTTACTGAGTTTGGTTAGATCTACACCATCAACGATGATGGAACCAGAGGTCGGTGCTTCTAGCATGTTGACACAGCGGATCAGCGTACTTTTACCAGCACCTGATGAACCGATAACACCAAAGATGGTGCCTTTGTCGATGTGTAGGTTAATGTCTTTCAGGGCAAGGATTTCCTTACTGCCTTGGTAGAACACTTTATTGACGTTTTTTATTTCTATCATGTTTCAACCTGCCCAAAGATACGGGGAACTTCGCTGTCAAAAACGGCCTTTGACAGAACTTAATGTTGAGCTTTATCTCAATTTTCAGTTGATGCTATGGGTTAAGCAGAATGAAGTCAATAGATATTTTTACGTCTAGACGTCTAAATGTATGGATGTTCTGTTTTGAAACGAAGATGTATAGATAACAAGCAGGAGGTAGACGGCGGGGCACCCTCAGATTTACCGATTCTTGCCCAACAAATCAACCGTTTTGTCGAGGCCTAGAATGAATTAGATAGTGTTGAAGTTTATAAGGTATGTAATAATCTGATTAAACCGAGTTAATAGAGAAATACGTTTTGGCAAAACCTGCTGTTTTTATCGATCGTGATGGCGTAATAAACGTTGACCACGGCTACGTTCATGACGAACATGATTTTGAGTACATTGATGGTGTATTTGAAGCGACGAAAGCGCTAAAAGATAAAGGCTACCTTCTAGTGTTAGTGACGAATCAATCGGGCATCGCACGCGGTAAATTCAGTGAAGACCGTTTCTTGTCTCTGACTCAATGGATGGATTGGAACTTTGCTGATAATGGTGTTGAGTTCGATGGTATCTATTACTGTCCACATCATCCAGAACATGGCATTGGCGAGTACAAGCAAGATTGTGAGTGCCGTAAGCCAAAACCAGGCATGTTCATTTCTGCGCGTGACTTCTTGAAGATCGACATGGAGAAATCTGTGATGATCGGCGATAAAGCTGAAGACATGATGGCAGCAGAAGCGGCAGGCGTTGGCACTAAGATTTTGGTTCGCACTGGTAAGCCAGTAACAGAACAGGGCGAAGCCATTGCAACGGTAGTATTAGATAGCATTGCAGATGTGCCTGCGTACTTAAACAAGTAATCTGCATTACTGACTGAGTTAAGGGAAGCCACTGCTTCCCTTTTGTTTGATTCCTTCTTTTAGTCTGAACACTTATGAGCAAAAAACTCACCATTCTTGATATCGCAAAATTGGCAGGCGTGGGCAAATCGACAGTAAGCCGTGTGCTTACTAACGATCCAAAAGTGAAACCGCAAACGCGTGAGAAGGTAGAGCAAATCATTCGTGAATCAGGCTACGTCCCATCAAAGTCGGCGCAGTCGATGCGTGGTGGCAGTCAAAAGGTTATTGGGGTTATCATCTCCCGTTTAGATTCACCATCAGAAAATCGCGCCGTTGGTACCATGCTCAATGCTTTGTATTCCGCTGGTTATGATGCGGTGATCATGGAGAGCCAATTCGATCGCGATAAAACCAATGAGCATTTGGATGTGCTTAAACGTCGCAACGTCGATGGGGTGATCGTGTTTGGCTTTACTGGATGTGATGAGCGAGCATTGGCGGAGTGGGGGAATCGTATCGTCGTGATCGCGATGGACACGCAAATGGTTTCCTCGATCAACTACGATAACCAAGGTGTGATAGACATGGCTTTGTCTCACCTTGAGCAGCAATCTTTATCTCGCATTGCTTATATTGGTGTTGATCCTGAAGACAAAACCACTGGCTTAGCTCGTCTAAATGCTTATAAAGCTTGGTGTCAACGCAAGCAAATTGCACCTTGTTTCCAAACGGGTAAGTTGAGCCATGAAAGTGCTTATCAGTTGGTAGACAAAGTCCTTCAATCTGATACTCAGGCCATCGTGTGCGCCAGTGACACCATCGCGTTGGGCGTGATTAAGCGTCTTCAAGAGTTAGGCCGTGAAGACGTGGTTGTGACAGGTGTTGGTGGTAATGAATTGCTCTCTTTCCTTTTCCCTAAAGTATTTAGTGTCGACCCAGGTTATACCCTTGCAGGTGAGAAGTCCGCTAACATGCTGATCAATCAATTAAATGGTGATGAGGAAGTGGTTCACTTTACTCAACAGCCTATCGTTTGTTAATCCACACTAAAACGATCTGCTCTAAAATTATACTGTGATCATTCTCAATTAATGGGACTGTTCCCATTTTGTTTTTTGTCTTCGAATGGCAATATTAAAATTAAGAAATGGGAATGTTCCCATTTATAAAAACAAAATGATGAATCGAATGTATCCAATACAGGGTGGACAAAGTTATGAGTAAGATTGCGCGTAAAGACGTGGAGCGTCTTATTGAGCTGGTCGGGGGGCCGGACAATATTGCCAGTGTAAGTCACTGTTTAACTCGCTTGCGTTTTGTTCTAAATGATACGGACAAAGCAGATACGAAACAGTTAGAAACATTACCGATGGTGAAGGGCTGTTTTACCAACGCAGGCCAGTTCCAAGTGGTTATCGGTACTGAAGTGGATGAAGTTTACAAGGTACTGATCGGACTGACGGGTAAAAGTGAAGCCAGCAAAGACGAAGCGAAGAACGCTGCTCGTCAAAACATGAATATCGTTGAGCGTGGTATTTCCCACCTTGCAGAAATCTTTGTACCACTGCTACCAGCGATCATCACCGGTGGTCTGATCCTTGGTTTCCGTAACGTGATTGGCGACATCAAGATGTTTGATGGTCAAACGCTAACGGAAATCAGCCAGTTTTGGGCAACTGTACACTCTTTCTTATGGCTGATTGGTGAGGCGATCTTCTTCTTCCTACCAGTTGGCGTATGTTGGTCGACAGTGAAAAAGCTCGGCGGTACTCCGATTCTGGGTATCACGCTTGGTGTAACATTGGTTTCGCCGCAGTTGATGAACGCCTACCTGATTGGTAAGCAAGTACCCGAAGTGTGGGATTTTGGCTTATTCGCCATCGAAAAAGTGGGCTATCAGGCGCAAGTGATTCCAGCAATGCTTGCTGGTATGGCTCTGGCGTTTATTGAAACCAACTTAAAACGCATCATTCCGTCTTACCTTTACCTAGTGGTCGTGCCGTTTGTCTCTATCATCGTGTCTGTGATTCTTGCGCACTCTATCATTGGCCCATTCGGTCGTATGTTGGGTGATGGTGTTGCTTTCGCAGCAAAAGCAGCCATGACAGGTGACTTCGCAATGATTGGCTCAACCATCTTCGGCTTCCTATACGCGCCATTGGTCATTACTGGTATTCACCACACAACCAACGCGGTTGACCTTCAATTAATGCAAGAGCTAGGCGGCACGCCAATTTGGCCTCTGATTGCGCTTTCAAATATTGCTCAAGCGTCTGCGGTTGTCGGCATCATTATCATCAGTAAAAAACATGGCGAGCGTGATATCTCAGTACCTGCGGCTATCTCTGCTTACCTTGGTGTGACCGAGCCGGCGATGTACGGCATCAACTTGAAATACAAGTTCCCAATGCTGAGCGCGATGATCGGTAGTGCGTGTGCTGCTGCTATTTGTGGTAGTGCGGGCGTAATGGCGAACGGTATCGGTGTGGGCGGTTTGCCGGGCATCTTGTCTATCCAACCGCAGTTCTGGGGCATTTTTGCTTTGGCTATGTTAGTCGCAATGCTAGTACCTGCTGCATTAACGTTAATTCTTTATAAGCGTGCACAAGCCAAAGGTGAGCTTGAGCCTGCAAACGCGTAATTCTATTTGAGGCAGTGACTTGGCTGCCTCCTCCTATTTTTCTTTTCAAATTTTAAGTTTCCGATTACTGGTAAGTGAGTGTTAGAAATGGCTATGACCAAGCATGATGAGAGCTGGTGGAAAACCGCAACCATCTATCAAATTTACCCAAAAAGCTTTTGTGACAGTGGCAGTAAAGGCACGGGCGACATCAAAGGGATCATTTCTAAGCTGGATTATCTTAAGCATCTTGGTGTGGATGCGATTTGGCTGACGCCGGTTTACCAATCGCCAATGATCGACAACGGTTATGACATATCCGATTACTACTCGATCAACCCTGAGTTCGGCACTATGGAAGATTTCGATACTTTGCTAGCAGAAGCGCATCAGTTGGGTATTCGTATCATCATGGACATTGTAGTGAACCACACGTCGACAGAACACAAGTGGTTCCAATCCGCACTGGGTGATAAAAACAGCCCATACCGTGATTACTACATCTGGAAAGATCCGGTAGATGGTGTAGAACCAAACAACTGGCAATCTAAGTTTGGTGGTAACGCTTGGGCGCTGGATGAAAAAACAGGCCAGTACTATTTGCACCTTTTTGCTAAAGAGCAAGCGGACTTAAACTGGGAAAACCCAGTAGTGCGTGAAGAAGTGAAAGAAGTCATCAACTTCTGGGCAGACAAAGGTGTCGATGGTTTCCGTCTCGACGTTATCAACCTGATTTCCAAGCAGCAAGATTTTCCAAGTGACGATATTGGTGATGGTCGTCGTTTCTACACGGATGGTCCACGTGTGCACGAATACCTTCAAGAGATTAGCGAATCTGTGTTTCAAAAATACGGCAGCGTGACGGTGGGTGAAATGTCTTCCACTACGCTAGAGCACTGCCAGCAATATTCTTCGCTAGACGGCAAAGAGCTATCCATGGTGTTCAACTTCCATCATCTGAAAGTCGATTATCCAAATGGTGAAAAATGGACCAAAGCGCCGTTTGATTTCATTCAGTTAAAACAGATCTTCAATCATTGGCAAACGGGCTTAAATGGCAAAGGGTGGGGGGCGCTGTTCTGGTGTAACCACGACCAACCACGCGTTGTGAGCCGATTAGGTAACGACGAGCAATACCGTGTTGAATCTGCCAAGATGCTTGCGGCATCGGTACACATGATGCAAGGTACGCCTTATGTCTACCAGGGGGAAGAGATCGGCATGACCAACCCGGGTTATACCGAAATCAGCCAATATCGTGATGTTGAAAGTACTAACATGTACGACATCATGGTCAACCGTGATGGTGTATCTCATGACGATATGATGGCGATCTTGGCACAGAAGTCGCGTGATAACTCACGTACACCAATGCAATGGAACAGTGCAAAACACGCGGGCTTTACTGAGGGCACGCCGTGGCTTGAAGTGGCGCAGAATTACTCTGAAATCAATGCTGAAGCTGCGGTTGCCGATTTGAACTCGGTGTTCTACTTTTACAAGCGTCTGATTGAACTGCGTAAACAGGTTCCAGTCATCACCGATGGCCGTTACGAGGACCTGCTGCCAGAGCACAAACGTATTTTCGCTTACGCTCGTCAGAACGATAAGCAAACGCTGCTGTGTATCAATAACTACTACGCTGAAGAGGTGGAATGCGTTCTGCCAGAACGTTTTGATATGAGTAAGGCGAAAAACTTGCTATCTAACTATCAAAACTCAGCGAGCGCAGTCGCGTCAAACCATCAAGTGTTACGACCTTACGAAACTCGTATTTTATTGATAGAAGAATAAACTCGGGTGTCATCACCCCTAAGATTGATGTTCGAGATGAAGGCTTTGGTGTGCTCCCCAAAGCCTTCTTTTATTGAGATATCTATAAAAAATGCAAGCTTATTTTGTTTCAATCGCTGTTAGCTGCACTTTCTCTTCGTTGATTTGTACTTGTTGTACTTTCAGCAGTTCAATTTGTTCTATCAGACCTAAGCTCGGATTAAACCAACGTTCTGCCGAAGTGGCGAACTCCATTGAGTCCATATCATCACAGTTTAGGTTGTAGATGTTCTCTTCCATCAGGTATGCCGCTTCAATTTTCTTGCCTGAGATCGAGAACGCTTTACGCACGCCAGTTTCTCGGATTTGCTGTTGCCAAACCACTTGGCAAGATGCTGTCATAGGAAGGTTTTGTACCCACTCATGCTCTACAAAACGGTCTAGTAGGTTGTGAACTGAGTAGCCTGTAAGAGTGGTTTGCAGATACATAGTTTCTTCACCGATGTCAATATTCGGGCTTTTCTCTTTTACGTCGTCACCGTTTAGGCGGAAAATCGGACCGCTGTGCATAAGCATGGCAATAAACTGATGACTAATGAAATAAGCGTCAGTGATTTCATGGAGTGCACCATCTGATCCTGCAAAGTAAAGCGTATTGCTCTCTTCGTCGTCGTTGTACTGCTCGTCTGAATAGTAGAACTGTTCGGCGCCGTAGTTCACCAAGTCATTAACCAACTGGACCATTGCCTCGCTGTTTGGGAGTTGTGCCAATGCTGCCAATATTTGCTCGCGATCCATCGCTTGGAAGCTCAGTTTCATGTCGCCCTCTGGTTGGCCATCCAAGCTAAACGAATAGCTCAATTGTGTGTTTGGTACAGGAGCGAAAATGGAGTTGTGAATCGAGACGTCGAAACTTTCTTGAGGCACTTTGTTTGGATTCGCACTGCCAGAAGACGAACCTCCGCCACAGCCGTAAAGAGCCAGAGTTGCTGCTGCGATAAGCGTCATTTTGTTTAGCATGGTTTACATTCCTGATTGATAAGGCCGCTTCATGTTGGGCCGTTGCTTGAATGCGAGCATGCTAAGTTCAGTGAGAGAAAAAGGGCAAAAAACAAAAGATAACAGGGGTTAATGACAGCTTAATTTTATATTTAGGTCTTTGTTTTATTTGGGGTTATTTCGTTGGCTACGTTAGTGCAATACTCGTTAATGAGCGCTTTCCATCGGCTTATGATTTCTTGATCGGTCACACTAACATGCAACGTTTTCCACGGTTGGAGGCAAGTCTCTTTTGATTCAGATTGAGAAAGACGCTCAAACAAGGTTTCGGAAGGTAAAACGCGCAGGAGCGCCACCAGTGATTCCATGTAGTTGAGACGGAACTGTTCAAGTTTGTTCTGCATATAAGCAATGTGAGACACAAAGGTATAAATCAGTGCGTTTTGGATACGTGAGTCGCCATCTGGTGTCGTTAACAGAGCTTTTGCCCTGTCTAAGTTACCTAATTTGAAATGCAATAGACCTAACCAGAGGCTCAGCTCATCTGGCAAAACATCAAACGACGATTGTACTTGAGTTAAATACGCTTCCAGCTTTTGATGTTCGTGCTCGTATAAGGCGAGATGTCTTGCCGTTGTTATAGCCGCAAACTCATCAGATTGTCGGAGAGGTTGGCTAGAAAAGGCATTCTCGAATAACATTTTTTTGTGAATATCCGAAAGCTGCCACGTACTTGCCGAAGGTGCAGGCAGATTGAAGTATTGCGCGACATCCGAGTGCATTTGGAAAATATCCGATTGTAAGGCAGATAAACGCAGTGTGTACTCATTGCGAAACGCCAACTTGCCCGTCGCAGGATAAATAAGGTTCATCTGCGCTTTCAAGATGCCCTGTTTTGTGCCGTCTTTTAACTCGATATTGAGCTCGTAGTCGCTGGTCTGCATGTTTCGTGCGCCAGGGAAATATGGCGTATGACCGATAGGATCAAGAAAGTAACTGGGAGCATCTTGGTTGGCGATGTCGGTGTATGGATATTCGACTTGTTGTTGCAGCAAGATGGCTTTGACCAGTATGCGGTATTTTCGCGCCTGAGAGCCGATTGAATCGACACGGTTGAGTAGTAGCTCGACTTTGGGAATCAGTAGTTGATGACGCGTTTGTTGTGTTGAGATTTCTTGGCGTTGCCATAACAAGCTTGCGAGCGTCATGCTACATACCGCAAGTATGGCACATAAGCTGTAAGCGAAAATCAGCTTGAAGTTCTTATTACTCGCCACCTGGGTTGAGATAACGCGCCGATGGTTTTTCGCTGGTGGCACTAAACGAATATTGGCAGGGTTAAGAAAGTAGCCTTTGCGGGGGTAAGTGACTAAAAGCTTAGCGGCATCGTATTCGGGTAAGTACTGCTGTAGCAGTGCACGTAAGGTGCTAATGCGGTTCGTGAGCACATTCTTAGAGATGAACTTGCTTTGCCAAATGGTTTCAATAATGGTGTCAGCAGAGAGTGGGTGGCCAACGCTTGTTAACAGCAGTTCTAATAATTCAACGGTGCGAGGTTCAAGATCAATCGCGATAGCATCTTGATGAAGGCTCTGTGTCTTCGGGTTATAGATCAGCTCTCCAATCGCAATACAACTGTGAGTCTGTTTAGCTTGTTGCAGAAAGTCGCGCATACCGTACCGATCTATTTGGAAATCGCGAAGTATTATATAGCGATTGGAGCGCGAAATCTTATAAATCGCGCTTCAATCATTATCAAAAATTTATGAACCGTAGGTCACGGAATAGCGGTGCGGTTTGTGGTTCATCGCTAACACGACATTGAGTGCAAACGCCCCCAAAATTGAAAGGCCAATCACTTCTGGTGTGACAAAGAAGAATGAAGCAAACAGGATACATGCATCGATTGCCATTTGGCTTTTGCCAACTGAAATGCCAAATTTGTCTTGGATAAACAAACACAGCACGTTAAAGCCACCTAAGCTGGAGCGATGTCTGAATAGGATCAGCATACCGAGCCCCATTAAAAGCCCGCCTGCGACGGCGCAATAAACTTCATTTACCGATTCGAGCGAGATTAGCAAATAAAGATGATCGGCAAAGATAGAAACCAACGCGCCAGAAATGGCACTATTAATGGCGAAATGACGGCCGAAGCGTTTCCATGCTAGTAAGTAAAAAGGACTGTTTGCTAAAAAGTACAGCACACCAAAGGTAAAAGGTGTAAATTGGCTAACAAGCAGAGCCAATCCAGTCGTGCCTCCCGTTAGAAGGTTCGCGGATTGGAGAAAGAAAACGCCTTGAGCTACTAAAAAGGTACCCGTGAGAATCGCTATCCAGTCTTCTTTTAATGAGTGTTTTTCCATCAATGTTGCAGTCATTAGTGATAAATAAGGCGTGCATAGTAGTAAAAAGATGATCTTTTCGGTAGCTAGAGGGTAAAATTTACGGTAAACCTATGTAATTGCTGTTTTACAGGGTGTAAAGCACAAATTTGACAGGCAATAGATTGTCGTTATGCGATTGCAATGCTGGCATGATAAACATTGCTTGTCATCATGAAAAAACTGCATGAGAAAAATTGTAAATTTCTCTTTATGACCTAAATCAAATTATGTAGAATGCGCGCCATTAGGGTGACGAAAACGTTTGCGTCGGGTCATTCAACAGTTTTTTTGCAACTTTCAGTACTAATCTGAGTCAGGAGATACAGATGCTTAAGCGTGATATGAACATCGCAGATTACGATGCGGAACTGTTCGCAGCTATCCAGGAAGAAACTCTTCGCCAGGAAGAACACATTGAACTTATCGCTTCTGAAAACTACACAAGCCCACGTGTAATGGAAGCGCAAGGTTCTCAGCTAACGAACAAATACGCTGAAGGCTACCCAGGTAAGCGTTACTACGGCGGTTGTGAGTACGTAGATAAAGCTGAAGCACTAGCAATTGAGCGTGCATGCCAACTATTTGGTTGTGAGTACGCTAACGTACAGCCTCACTCAGGTTCTCAAGCAAACAGCGCAGTTTACATGGCGCTTCTTAACCCAGGCGATACAGTTTTAGGCATGAGCCTAGCGCACGGTGGTCACCTAACTCACGGTTCACCAGTAAACTTCTCTGGTAAGCACTACAACGTTATCCCTTACGGTATCGATGAAGCTGGTCAAATCAACTACGACGAGATGGAACAGCTAGCACTTGAACACAAACCTAAGATGATCATCGGTGGTTTCTCTGCTTACTCGCAAATCGTTGATTGGAAACGCATGCGTGAAATCGCTGACAAAGCAGGTGCTTACTTATTTGTTGATATGGCGCACGTAGCTGGTCTTATCGCTGCCGGTGAATACCCAACACCAGTACCGCATGCTCACGTGGTAACAACAACGACGCACAAAACACTAGCAGGTCCTCGCGGTGGTCTTATCTTGTCAAATGCTGGCGAAGATATGTACAAGAAATTGAACTCAGCAGTGTTCCCTGGTGGTCAAGGTGGTCCTCTAATGCACGTTATCGCTGGTAAAGCAGTAGCGTTCAAAGAAGCGATGGAGCCAGAGTTCAAAGCTTATCAAGCTCGCGTAGTGAAAAACGCAAAAGCAATGGTTGGTCAGTTCCAAGAGCGTGGCTACAAAATCGTATCTAACGGTACAGAAAACCACTTGTTCCTTGTTGACCTAATCGACAAAGATATCACTGGTAAAGACGCAGACGCGGCACTAGGTGCAGCAAACATCACTGTAAACAAGAACTCAGTACCAAATGACCCACGCAGCCCATTCGTAACGTCTGGTATTCGTGTAGGTACGCCAGCGATCACTCGCCGTGGCTTCACTGAAGAAGATGCAAAAGAGCTAGCAAACTGGATGTGTGACGTTCTAGATAACATCGGCAACGAAGAAGTTATCGAAGCGACTAAACAGAAAGTGCTAGAAATTTGTAAGCGTCTACCAGTTTACGCATAACTGCTTTTCATCGAGTGAGTCGATTTCGGTGTCGAACATACTCATTTGCTCGCGCAAACTCCGTGTGTTCTTCTAGAACGCGACTCATCTATTTTGAACGTTGATATACTAAAGGTCCTCAATTGAGGGCCTTTTTGTTTGTCTGGCGTTTGGAATGAGATATAGCGAGAGTGTGTGATAAGGGGATGGCTACCAACACTGTCCCTTTTCAATATATCGAAACCACGTCATTCCGACGAGCCTAGGCGAGATCAGGAATCTTGTTAAGGCACACTCTTTTACTCAGAGTTTCCCTAAAAATCATCAGTACTCTGAAAACTGATTCTGAATCACGCTCGTTCCTCGCTGTTCAGAATGACAGTGGTAGAATGGCTTTTTATCATCATTTGCCAGATGCAAAAAAGGTTGGCACTGAGCCAACCTTTCTTTTCAAAACAAGCTTTTCAAAACAAGCGAGAGCTTATTTAATCTCGATACCTTGAGCCTGCATATCGGCATGGTAAGAAGAGCGAACAAATGGACCACACGCTGCATGCGTGAAGCCAAGTTCTAGTGCAACTTCTTTTAGCTCGTCAAACTCTGATGGTGGAACGTAACGTTCTACTGGCAAGTGGTGACGGCTTGGCGCTAGGTACTGGCCTAGAGTCAGCATCGTTACGCCGTGTGCGCGTAGATCTTTCAGTACTTCGATGATTTCTTCTTTGGTTTCACCAAGACCCATCATCAAACCAGACTTGGTCGGTACATCGGGATGCTGCTCTTTGAACTTCTTAAGAAGCTCAAGTGACCATTTATAGTTCGCACCTGGGCGAGCTTTACGGTAAAGACGTGGCGCTGTTTCTAAGTTGTGGTTGAAGACATCTGGCGGATTGTCTTTCATTAGATCAAGCGCTACATCCATGCGACCACGGAAGTCAGGAACCAGTGTTTCAATCTTAATATGCGGGTTTAACGCACGGATCTCGCGGTTACAATCGGCAAAGTGTTGTGCACCGCCGTCACGCAGATCGTCACGGTCGACAGAAGTGATTACTACGTATTTCAGCTTCATATCGGCAATGGTTTTCGCCAGTTTTTGAGGCTCTTCTGCTTCCGGTGGTAATGGGCGGCCATGAGCAACGTCACAGAAAGGACAACGACGAGTACAAATAGCACCTAAGATCATGAAGGTTGCTGTACCGTGGTTAAAACATTCCGCTAGGTTCGGGCAAGATGCTTCTTCACATACGGAGTGAAGTTTATTCTTACGCATCGCCGCTTTGATGTCTTGAATTCGTTGGCTGTCGGCTGGTAGCTTGATCTTCATCCAATCAGGCTTACGTAGCACTTCTTTCTGCTCTGTAGGCATGTTCTTTACGGGAATCAATGCCATTTTATCGGCGTCACGATATTTAACGCCTTTTTCCATCTGGATTGGTTTGCTCATGCTTTATTACCTTGAGAAGGTGCTTCTGTGCTGAATTCTACTTGCTCATAATCGAGCAAAGTAACGAGTTCTTCTATTAATTGTTTTTCTACGGCTTCTACATTGTCTGGGCCGCCAAATTGGCTGACCTGAACCATTTCCATACCTTCATAACCACAAGGGTTAATACGCAGAAACGGTGTTAAATCCATATTTACGTTCAAGGCTAAGCCATGAAACGAGCATCCTTTACGAATGCGTAAACCGAGAGAGCATATTTTCTTACCGGCAACGTAGACACCTGGTGCGTCAGGTCGCGCGGCTGAGTCAATATTGTATGCTTTTAGCGTATTGATCACGAGGTTCTCGATTGTGGTAACGAGATCTCGTACACCTAATTTTTTACGGCGTAGGTTGATCAAGAAGTAGGCGACCAACTGACCAGGGCCATGATACGTAACCTGGCCTCCGCGATCACTTTGTACAACAGGAATATCGCCAGTGTTAATCAAGTGCTCAGCTTTACCTGCCTGTCCTTGCGTAAATACTGGGTTATGTTCTACCAACCAGACTTCATCACGGGTTTCTTCTGTGCGTTGGTCGGTGAACTCATGCATCGCCTTCCATACAGGCTCATAGTCTTGGCGGCCAAGTCGTTTTACAACAAGTTGGTGTTGCATGGGAATTCCTGTTGCTAATATATAAAGTTTTTGGATTATAAACCGGATAACCCTGATGCTCTACCGCTGCGTAACAGATTTTTAACTGAAAGCGATGTAAAGCCTCGTTATCTCTTTGATAAATAAAAAGAAAGCAGCCAAGGCTGCTTTCAAAAAAAATTTAATCTATCAAAAAATTATAGAACCATGCGTACGATGTCAATTTCACCTAACTCTTTGTACAGTGTCTCAACCTGCTCGATAGAGGTTGCAGTAATGTTGATTGACACAGAGTGGTAGTTGCCCTTAGCACTTGGTTTAACGGTCGGGCTGTAGTCACCTGGAGCATGGCGCTGAATAACTTCAAGAACAAGCTCTGGAAGTTCAGGTTTTGCATGACCCATTACCTTGTAAGTAAATGAACAAGGGAACTCAAGCAGGTCTTTTAATTTTGCATCAGAGTTGATGGTTAGCATATCGATAACTCCAGTAGATATTCGTTGCGGTGCGAAATAGTACAGTCAAATTAGGGGGAACTCAAGACGAGGAGCTCAAACTTAAAAAGCCGCCCATTCAGGCGGCTTTGCGAATAAGTTTGCTACTCTAACGTTCTTTTTAGAAGAAGCTCTTGAATAACAATACGATGTAATCCCACATGCGGCTAAATAGACTACCTTGCTCTACGGTTTCTAGTGCCATTAGTGGGTACTCGGCAATATCTTCACCATCGATCTGATAGTATAGCTTACCAACTACATCACCTTTATTAATTGGGGCTTCTAGCTCTTTTTCAAGGACGAAGCTTGCTTTTAGGTTTTTCGCTTCACCACGCGGTAGTGTTACGTAAGTATCTTGGTCAAGACCCAGTGCTACGGTGTCTTTGTTACCCATCCACACTTTTTCTTCTACGAACGTTTCACCTGCTTTGTGCGGTGCCACTGTTTCGAAGAAACGGAAGCCGTAGCTTAGCAGCTTTTTGCTTTCTGACTTACGAGCATTGGCATCTTTAGTACCCATAACGACCGCAACCAAGCGCATTTGACCTTCAGTTGCTGAACTTACTAGGCTGTAACCCGCATTACTTGTGTGACCCGTTTTGATGCCGTCAACGTTCATGCTCTTATCCCAAAGTAGACCGTTACGGTTGTATTGGGTGATGCCGTTGTAAGTAAATTTCTTCTCTGAGTACACTCGGTACTCATTTGGTACGTCACGGATAAGTGCTTTACCCAGCAGTGCCATGTCGTATGGTGTTGAGTACAACTCTGCGTTATCTAAGCCATGAACGTTGGCAAAGTGCGAGTTAGTCATACCCAATGTGTTGGCCCAAGCGTTCATTAGGTCAACAAACGCATCTTCTGAACCTGCAATATGTTCTGCCATCGCAACACAGGCATCGTTACCTGACTGGACGATGATACCTCGGTTCAGGTCACGTACTTTAACTGTTGTGCCTACTTCAATGAACATCTTTGATGAATCAGGGAAGTTTTTCGCCCACGCATTTTTACTGATGGTGACATCATCATCTTCTGAGATATTACCACGCGCTAGCTCTTGGCCGATTACATAGCTGGTCATCATCTTAGTCAGACTAGCTGGAGACAATTTTGTGTTCATCTCTTTCTCTGCCAGTACTTTACCTGAATGGTAATCCATCAGCACGTAGCCCTTCGCCGCGATTTGAGGGGCATCTGGAACAACGATAGGTGATGCAAGAGCAGATTGAGCGAAAGTTGCAGAAAGGGCAACCGAAGAAACGAGAATAGATTTCACAAACTTATTTTTATTCATGGTAATTCAAATTTTTGGGTTAACTGCAGACATCTTATCAGAATCCCTAGTTATGTAAGAGGGGGATCAAAGAGAAATTCATGACACGAGGTCATTTGGCAGTGTTGTGTTTTTTAATAAATGCAGACGAATAGCCGAGCAACTTTACTTTATCTAGTGTGGCTTGCGTCAGGGAATAGTCAGTAAATGGCCCTAACAACAAGCGATAAGACTCTTTCGCACTCTCTAGGAAAGTTTCTGTATCCAATTTTTGACCAAGCTCGGTACCTAAAGTTCGCGCGCGCTCTTCATTTTTTGATGATGCTACTTGAATAACGTACCTAGGGTGCGCTTCTAATGACTTTTTGTCCGTAGGCTGATTGATACTGATCACTTCAATTTCCACGTTCGCGGTGCCTGTTTTTATGACATCTAACTTGTGCGCGGCGGCATAGCTTAAATCAATGATACGACCATCGTGAAAAGGACCTCGGTCATTAACTCGTACTATGGTGGTTTTGCCGTTGTCAGTATTGGTAACTTTTACGTAACTTGGTAACGGTAGCGTTTTATGCGCTGCCGTCATTGAGTACATGTCATAGATTTCGCCATTAGAAGTCAAATGACCTTGGAATTTTTTCCCATACCAAGATGCGCGGCCTTTTTCTTTAAAGCCTTTCGCATTGCGAACTATTTTGTAGTCTTTGCCACGCAAGTGGTAATCTTTGTTCCCACCTAGGCTGTACGGTTCATATTTAGGATGCGCATCCTCGATGTGTTCGACTGAAAGCGGTGTATCCGGTGCAACATCGGATTCGAGTTCGTAACGGCCTTCTTGTTCTTTTTGGCTAGTTGATGAACAGCCTGCCAAAATAAGAGCAGAGAAAACCAAGGAATATAAAGCGCGTTTTTGCATGTCTAGGTCGCCTTAGAGAATGCTTTTCGGTGCGTATGAATCGACATCAGAATACCAAAACCAGCCATCAAGGTTACCATTGATGTGCCGCCATAACTGATGAGTGGCAACGGTACACCTACTACAGGTAGGATGCCACTTACCATGCCAATATTTACAAAAATATACACGAAGAAGCTGAGTACAATACTGCCTGCCATCATTCGTCCAAATGCGGTTTGCGCTTGGCTGGCGAGATATAAACCTCGTCCAATAATAAATAGATAGATGGCTAAAAGGCAAAGGAAGCCAATCATACCCCATTCTTCAGCAATTACTGCAAAGATAAAGTCAGTGTGTCGTTCTGGAAGAAATTCTAGTTGTGACTGCGTACCTTGCAACCAACCTTTGCCGGAAATACCACCGGAGCCAATCGCAATTTTACTCTGAATAATGTGGTAGCCCGCTCCTAGCGGATCAGATTCCGGGTTAAATAGAGTACGAACTCGCACTTTTTGATACTCTCGCATCAAGAAAAACCACAGAATTGGAATGAAACCACCTAATGCAATCGCAGCACCTGCAATTATTTTCCAGCTAATGCCGGCGAGGAAGATAACAAAAATACCGGAAGCCGCGATCAGGATCGAGGTACCTAAGTCAGGCTGTTTTGCAATGAGAATGGTTGGTAAGCAGACCATAATCAGTGCAACAATGAGTGTTCTTAGCGTTGGTGGGAGGGGCTGTCTACCAACATAGCGAGCCACCATTAATGGCACCGCGAGCTTCAATAGCTCTGACGGTTGAAAGCGCACAAAACCGAGGTTAAGCCAACGCTGCGCGCCTTTCGATGCTTCACCGAAAAACAGCACGCCGAAAAGCAGTATAACGCCACCAACGAACATCAAAGGTGCCAAGCTTTCGTAAGTTCGTGGAGAAAGCTGTGCAAGGACGAGCATCACAACGAGTGAAAGCACCATTCGCATGGCTTGGCGATCCATCATCAGTAAACTTTGGCCACTGGCGCTGTACATGATCACCAGGCCAAACCCCATCAGGGCCAGTATGCCAAGTAGGAGTGGTAAGTCGATATGGAAGCGTTCAAACAGGGCGCGATTTTTACCTGTAGAGGGATCCATCTTCATTACTGTTTTACCTCTTTCTTCGCATTGTTTTCAGGCTCAATTTCTTCTGGACCAAGAACGACTCGGTCAAAAATTTTCCTTACTACTGGGGCACCGTTACTAGAACCACCACCGGCATTTTCTAGTACTACAGTGACGACCACTTTAGGATCATCAAATGGTGCAAAGCCAGTAAATAACGCATGGTCACGTAAGTGCTCGGCGATCTCATCGGCGTTGTACTCTTCGTTTTCACCCAGACCGAAGACCTGTGCAGTACCTGATTTACCCGCTGTTTCATAATTCATTTTGTAGAATGAGCGACGAGCTGTTCCGCGCGTGCCATGGTTTACCCGACGCATGCCTTCTTTCGCCATATCCCAGTACTTTTTAGGCACATTCTTGATTGGTGGGTAAGTCACGTATTCTGTCGTTTGCTGCTCTTCGAAGTCGTTACCATTTTCTATCGTCGCTTTGAGCAAGTGAGGTGCGATCACTTCTCCCTCGTTTACTAATACGGAGGTTGCTTTGGCGATTTGCATTGGTGTTGCTGTCCAATATCCTTGGCCGATACCCACAGGGATCGTATCACCTTTATACCATGGGGTTTTATGGCGAGACATTTTCCAGTCACGAGTCGGCATATTCGCCTTACTTTCTTCGTAGATATCAATGCCAGTGTAATCACCAAAACCGAACATCATCATCCAATTCGAAATACGGTCAATACCCATGTCATAAGCGATTTGATAGTAGAAGGTATCAACAGACTCTTCGATCGACTTAATGATATCGACGCGCCCGTGCCCCCAACGCAACCAGTCACGAAACGGGCGTGTGTTGGAGTTTGGTATGCGCCAATAACCAGGGTCATTTCGTGTGGTGTTAGGTGTGACGACACCTTCTTGCAGCGCGGCTACCGCCATAAATGGTTTGATGGTAGAGGCCGGAGGGTAAATGCCAAGTGTAGTGCGGTTGACCAAAGGGCGGTTTTTATCGTTCAAAAGGGCACGATAGTCTTTACCTGAGATTCCGTGCACGAACGAGTTAGGATCGTAGCTAGGACTTGAAACCATAGCCAGTACGCCGTTGTCTCTAGGATCGATCACTACAGCACTGCCTCTGCGGCCATCCAATAATTGGTGTACGTACAGCTGCAAGTTGATATCAAGGTTTAAAACGATGTCTTTTCCGGGTACAGGTGGAACGTACTTTAACGTACGAATTACTCGGCCGCGGCTGTTTACCTCGACTTCTTGATATCCGGCTGTACCGTGTAAGAGGTCTTCGTAGTATTTTTCAATACCCAGCTTACCAATGTCGCGAGTGGCTTGATAGTTTGCGTCTTTTTCTTCTCGGATCAGGCGCTGCATGTCGCGATCATTGATTCGAGAAACGTAACCAATCACGTGGGTTAAGACTTCGCTGAAAGGGTAGTAGCGCTTTAAGGTCGCACTTATTTCCACACCCGGAAAGCGGTACTGATTGACGGAGAATACCGCTACTTGTTTTTCGTTCAGTTGGGTCAGCAGTGGGACCGATTTAAATCGACGAGTCCGTTTACGCTCGTGGTGGAAACGTTCAATCTGGTCTGGTGTAATTTCCAGAATAGTTTGTAATTCTTGGATGGTTGCATCTATGTCTTTAATTTTTTCTGGGGTCAGTTCTAAGTTAAAGACGGGACGGTTCTCTGCCAGTAAAACGCCATTTCGGTCATAAATTAGACCTCGGTTAGGCGCGATAGGCACTACTTTGATGCGGTTATCGTTCGAGCGGGTTTGATAGTCTTGAAACTGGTTCACCTGAATGTTGTACATGTTGGCAACCAGAGCTCCCATCAAGACAACAATGCCGATAAAAGCAACAATAGCGCGGCTGGCAAACAGACGCGCTTCGGCTTGATAATCTCGGATTTGACTGCGGCGTTTACGAATCATTAACGCTTGGCTCTAAAGTTAAACAACGATTATTCGCGATGATAAGGGTGGTTAGCGGTGATGCTCCACGCTCGGTACAAGCTTTCTGCCATTACGATACGCACTAGAGGGTGGGGTAGCGTTAAGGCAGACAATGACCAGCTTTGGTCTGCTGCAGCTTTGCATGCAGGAGCGAGTCCTTCAGGACCGCCGATTAATATTGATACATCACGGCCATCTAATTTCCAAGCTTCTAACTGCTCAGCGAGTTGAGGAGTGTCCCATTTTTTACCTGGGATATCTAACGTGACGATACGGTTGCCTTTTGGTACCGCAGCGAGCATCGCTTCCCCTTCTTTTTGCAGGATGCGAGCGATATCGGCATTCTTACCACGCTTGCCAGCAGAGATTTCAATCAACTCCAACGGCATATCATGCGGGAAACGGCGACGATATTCTTGAAAGCCTTCCTCAACCCATTTTGGCATTTTTGTGCCAACAGCAATTAGTTGAATTTTCAAAAGATTAACCCCAGAGTTTTTCTAGCTGGTAGAGTTCGCGGTGCTCTTCTTGCATCACGTGAAGCATGGCGTCGCCCATATCAAGGACTACCCATTCACCTTCGTTTTCACCTTCCATTCCTAGTGGCTCAAGACCGGCTTTTTTCACCTCTGTTGCAACATGGTCAGCGATGGATGAAACGTGGCGTTTGGATGTACCAGTACAGATGATCATGTAATCTGTCACGCTTGATTTATCTTCCACATTTAGGACGATAATGTCTTCCGCTTTCATGTCGTCGGCTTTATCAGCTAAAAAGTCTTTCAGTTCTTCGCGAAGCACTCGGTTTTCCTCGGTTTGTCTCTTATCTCTACAGTGTTTTACATTCTTGCTTGCAAAACAGGTCGCGCACTATATCACGCTTTGATTTTTAAATTGCCAGCTTAATATCAGGAGAGCAGGTTTCTAAGCTCAACTGATGAATAGTTGGCCATACAGACTCGTCATACTGAGTTTTGGCTTTTATCTCGGCTTGAGCCAATAAGGAGAGCAATGCACAAATACGACTCGCTGATAAGCGGGTCAGTGCTGCGTTATAGAGTGGACGCTTATTTTGCCAAACTCGATATTTCTCAAATACCTGGTTCATTCCCATTTGACTTAAGTCTTGATGCATATTTAAAAGTTGGCTCAACTCTTTTTGTACACTTCGAATCAAGATCACGGTCTCAATCCCTTCCGCCTCAAGTTGGCGAAGAATACGTTGTGCACGGTTTGCTTTACCTGCCAGTAAGGCGTCGATCCAGTTAAAGGTAGTGAAGTGATTATGGCGACTTAGGGCTTCCTCTAAACGTATGATGGTCAGCTCACCATCCGGATAGAGTAGGGCCAATTTCTCTAAGCTTTGTGTCAATGCAAATAGGTTACCTTCATGCCATTGAGCCAACATTTGCAGTGATTGCTGATCGGGCTTTAGTCCCAACGTGCGGCAACGTGTCTGAATGAACATAGGTAGGCGTTGAAGGTCTGGCGACAAGCAGCTTACCCAATCGCCTTTTGAGCTTAATGCTTTGAACCATTTCGCATTTTCTTGGGCTTTGGTCAGTTTGCTACCAACAATGACGAGCATGATGTCATCATGAAGCATATCACACAGTGTTTGCAGCTCTTTGCTGACGGCGGTTGTTACGCCACTTTCAGGAATTTCAAGCTCAATCAATTGACGGTTTGAAAACAGGCTCATCGCTTGGAAACAGTCGTAAACTTGGTTCCAGTCGATGCTAGCATCCACCGAAAAACGGTGTTTTTCCTCAAAACCTTGCTGAAACGCTGCCTTTTGGATTGCTTGGCGGCTTTCTTGAATCAGTAACGGCTCATTACCAAAGATTAAGTAAACCTGTTTAACTTGTTTAGTTAAATGATCCGTTAGCTTATCGGCATAAATTCGCATAGTGACTAAGAGTTTTTGTTCGCTGGCTCAGAGATTTGTCCTGCTTCATATTCGGCACGAATACGACCCAACTGGCGCATCATCTGTTTTGCGGCTTGCAAGCGCATCTCGTCTTCAATTACGTCACGCTCAACAGATTTTGCAAGTGCGGTCAACGGGTTGTCTAGGTAGTTGCGGTTTACTGTTGTCGTAAAGTTTTTAGAACCATAGCCAGGAATTGTCACACGGTATTTTACTACGTATGTCAGCTCTTTTTCTGCTGCACGGCTATTTTGATAAAGCGATAGTGTACGCTCATCGATTGTCGCTTCCGTCAAATGAAGGTTGGGTACCGTCGATGATGGTTGAACAAGTTCAACTTTGTTCAGTTCGAGTTGAGAGCGAACATAGCGAGTTAATTCACTGTATTCATCGTAGCTGGAGAAAGACATAGTGTGCAGCTCTTCCGGTACGGAATACTCGCCGCGAAGGTGAAAACCACAGGCAGAAAGAAGCCCCGCTAATACCAATACCACTGGTAGTTTAATCAAAGAGAAAAAGCGCATTGATTGTATTCATCCTAAATTGAAGGGGTTATTTACCTTAAACCACTCATGTGAATGGTTTGAGGTAAATAAACAGGGTAGCTAACTACCCTGTTTAATGACTCTTGGTTAACAAATAAGTTCGCTACACAGAGACAAATTGACAGCTGTGATTAGTTTGCAACGATGTTCAGCAGTTTACCTGGAACGTAAATGACTTTACGAATAGTCAGGCCATCAGTGAACTTAACCACGTTTTCGTCGTTTAGACCAAGCTGTTCGATATCGTCTTTAGAGATATCAGCTGGGACTGTTAGCTTCGCACGTAGCTTACCGTTAACTTGAACAACGATAGTTTTTTCGTCTTCAACTAGCGCTTTTTCGTCAAACGTCGGCCATGCCGCGTTATCAATGTCTGTTTCACCTAGTGCTGCCCATAGCTCGTATGAGATATGCGGAGTGATAGGGTAAAGCATGACAACAATAGCTTTCAGTGCCTCGTCAAGGATTGCACGATCTTGCGCAGATTCTTGAGGCGCTTTCGCTAGTTTGTTCATCAGCTCCATGATCGCTGCGATCGCGGTGTTGAATGTTTGACGACGAGCGATATCGTCCGTCACTTTCGCGATAGTCTTGTGAACGTCACGGCGAAGTGCTTTTTGATCACCAGAAAGCGCTGCGGTATCTACTGCTTCTGCTGCGCCTTTCGCTGTGTGCTCTTTCACTAGTTTCCAAACACGTTTTAGGAAGCGGTTCGCACCTTCTACGCCAGACTCTTGCCATTCAAGTGTCATGTCCGCCGGAGACGCGAACATCATGAATAGACGTACTGTGTCAGCGCCGTACTTGTCTACCATTTCTTGAGGGTCGATACCGTTGTTCTTAGACTTAGACATCTTGATCATGCCTGAGTGCGTTACATCACGACCTTCAGTGTCTTTAGCAGAAGTTATGCGGCCTTTACCATCACGTTCAACGGCTACGTCTGTTGGAGCCACCCACTCTTTGCCGCCTTTCTCGTTCTCGAAGTAGAACGCATCAGCCAGTACCATGCCTTGACACAGTAGTTGCTTGAACGGTTCGTCAGACGATACGTAACCCGCATCGCGCAGTAGTTTGTGGAAGAAGCGTGAGTACAGTAGGTGCATACAAGCGTGCTCGATACCACCGATGTACTGATCTACTGGTAGCCAGTAGTTTGCTTTTTCTGGGTCTAGGATGTCGTCCGCTTGTGGTGAACAGTAACGCGCGTAGTACCAAGAAGATTCCATGAACGTATCGAACGTATCTGTCTCACGTAGAGCAGGTTCGCCGTTAAAGGTTGTCTTCGCCCACTCTTTGTCTGCTTTGATTGGGCTCGTTACGCCGTCCATTACTACGTCTTCTGGAAGAATCACTGGTAGTTGGTCAGCAGGTACTGGGTGAACTTCACCGTCTTCAGTCGTTACCATTGGGATTGGTGCGCCCCAGTAACGTTGACGAGATACACCCCAGTCGCGTAGACGGAAGTTTACAGTCTTAGTGCCTTTGCCCTCTGCTTCTAGCTTCGCTGCAATTGCATCGAACGCCGCTTGGAATTCTAGGCCATCGAATTCACCTGAATCGAACAGTACACCTTTCTCTGTATATGCCGCTTCAGAGATGTCTAGCTCGCTGCCATCAGCAGGCTTGATAACTGGCACGATGTCTAGACCGTACTTCGTTGCGAACTCGTAGTCACGTTGGTCGTGTGCAGGTACAGCCATTACCGCGCCTGTACCGTAGTCCATCAGAACGAAGTTTGCTACGTATACTGGTACTTCGCGGCCGTTCAATGGATGAATAGCAGTAAGGCCAGTTGCCATACCTTTCTTCTCCATTGTCGCTAGCTCAGCTTCTGCAACCTTGTTGTTCTTACATTCGTCGATAAACGCTGCAAGCTCTGGATTGTTCTCTGCTGCAAGAGCTGCAAGAGGGTGGCCGGCTGCGATACCCACGTAAGTCACACCCATTAGCGTATCTGGACGTGTTGTGTAAACTTCTAGGTCTTGTTGACCCTTAACTTCAAACTTCAGTTCAACACCTTCAGAACGACCAATCCAGTTGCGCTGCATGGTTTTCACCATTTCAGGCCAACCTTCAAGCTTGTCTAAGTCGTCTAGTAGCTCTTGAGCGTACTCAGTGATTTTGATGAACCATTGAGGGATTTCTTTTTGCTCTACAGGCGTATCACAACGCCAGCAACAACCGTCTTCAACCTGCTCGTTTGCAAGAACAGTTTGGTCGTTAGGACACCAGTTAACAGAAGAAGTCTTTTTGTAAACTAAACCTTTCTCGTAAAGTTTAGTGAAGAACTCTTGTTCCCAGCGGTAGTACTCCGGTGTACATGTTGCGAATTCACGGTTCCAATCGTAACCAAAGCCTAGAAGCTTAAGTTGGTTCTTCATGTATTCGATGTTTTCGTAAGTCCAAGGTGCTGGCGCAGTTTTGTTTTTTACTGCTGCGTTTTCTGCAGGTAGACCGAATGCGTCCCAACCGATTGGTTGCATCACGTTTTTGCCTTGTAGGCGTTGGAAACGAGATACTACATCACCGATAGTGTAGTTGCGCACGTGACCCATGTGCAGTCGACCACTTGGGTATGGGAACATGGACAGACAGTAGAATTTTTCTTTATTTGGGTCTTCACTTACAACAAAGGTTTTGTTGTCATCCCAGTGCTTTTGAACTTTTTGTTCAATATCTTGTGGGTTGTATTGTTCTTGCATCGATGGTATCCGTTATCTTGGAATTTGTGAGTTCGGTTAGAACAGACTTAAATAGATCGTCATAGAATACCTAAAGCTAGGGATCACAACAATAGCCAATCTGTACCCATGCGCCCTTAAGTGACGCAGGTAGGAGAAAGATGGAGGTCAGTTATGCCTAAACGTAAAACAGGTTATGAGGAAATGCTCGAGGATGTGATTGAAACCTTGAAGCACAGTCCGGAAGAAGTTAACAAAGCGATTGAGACGTCGGGCAAAGTGGTGGATGCTGCTAATGACTTGACCAAAGATGAATTGGCTTTAATCAAAGCGTACCTTAAAGCAGACTTAAAAGAGTTTTCAGAGAGTTACGAGGATAGCAAAAGCGGTCCGTTTTACTTAACGATTGCGGATTCGATATGGCAAGGGCTGTTAGAGATTACAGACCGAACTAAAGTTGAGTGGGTTGAGTTGTTCGATGACTTAGAGCATCAAGGGCTATATGAAGCAGGAGAGGTGATAGGCTTAGGCACTTTAGTCTGTGATGAGTGTGGTCACAAGACAACGTATAACCACCCAACAGTAATCATTCCGTGTATTAAGTGTGGTCACAAAGGCTTTACTCGTCAGTCATTAAAGCCATAAATGGCGAGTAACGACTGTATAATGCAATGAAGAAAAAAGAGGCTTAGTCGCCTCTTTTTTGTCTTTTCTACTTTCAAGCTGTTATCAGCTCTGTTTTCTTCTTAAACCGAAAGCCAGCGCTAAACTTAACCCTACCCAAATATACAATGGCCAAGTACCAACGATTCGATATGGCGTTTTCCCATCGGTTGGGGTGAGCTCTGCGCGCAGTACTGCAGTTTCAAACTGCGGAACTTGCTCAACGATTTTACCCTTGTGATCGGTTACCGCTGTTAATCCATTGTTAGTCGAGCGGATGAGCGGTTTGCCCAACTCTAAGGCACGCATACGGGCGATCTCCATATGCTGAAGAGGGCCGATAGAGTAACCAAACCATGCATCGTTTGAAAGCGTTAGAATGAAGTCTGTTTCGTCAGTCACATTTTGACGCACTTGCTCATTAAAGATGATCTCATAGCAAAGCGCTGGTGCCATGTGCATGCCATTCGCAACGATGTTTGGCTGCACAAAAGCCCCACGGCTAAACGATGACATCGGTAGGTTAAAGAATGGCGCTAATGGGCGCAAAATATCTTCAAATGGTACAAACTCACCAAACGGTAGTAGGTGATGCTTATGGTAACGTTCGCTTAAATCGAAGCTGTAGTCACCGTATGGTGTGATGCCGAGGGACAGAATACTGTTGTAGAACTGTCGATCTTCAGCTTGATTGACGACACCGGTGATGATTGCGCTGTTATTCATTTTTGCAGCGCTGTCGATATTGCTCAAAAATGAAGGCACTTCAATTTCAAAAGCGGGAATTGCTGCTTCTGGCCAAACGATAATGTCAGCGTCCCAGTTTTCACGAGTTAAGTCAGCGTATTTCATGATGGTTGGCCAGCGTTGACTTGGTAGCCACTTTAGGTTCTGGTCTACGTTACCTTGAATCAGCGCGAGCTTAGTCGTGTCTTCTGGTCGGGGTGTTACCCAATCGTAGTTGCGAATCCCAAAGCCAGTACTGAGTAGTACCGCAGGGATAATCACCATCAGCCACTGCTTATGAATCCATGCATAGGCTAACGCCCCTGCGCTGATAAGGATAAATAGAGTAAGCAGTTCTACGCCGCCAATTGGTGCAAAGCTTGCGAGTGGAGCATCTATCTGGCTATAGCCTAGCCATAACCAAGGGAAGCCGGTCATCACCCAACCACGTAACCAATCACTGATCAGCCATAAAGCAGGTGCAGCGAGAAGTGCTTTTGTGAGCGTAAATTGAGGAAACAGCTTGTTGTTGAGCCAAGCAAATAAGCCTGAATAAACAGCCAAGTAGGCAACAAGCAAGCCCATTAAAAATAAATTGGCAATGAGCGGCATACCGCCAAAACCGGAGATACTGACGTAAACCCAGCTAACGCCAGTTGCAAATTGACCTAACCCCCAAGCATAACCAATCCATAGTGCGCGTTTCGGAGTTTGGTTAGCAAGAAGAATCAGTAGAATTGCTGGGCTAAGAATGGCAATAGGCCACAGCTGGTAAGGAGCGAAAGCGAGTGTAGTAGAGGCGCCAACAAAAGCGGCCACTAAGGGCCGCTTAAGGCGATGAAAGAGTTCATTCATCATTGTAATTTCTGAGATTCCCAATGGGTATCGCGTTACTCTTGAGTGGCTTCAACCAGGGTTTCTTCGTCTGGGATCGTCACTTGGAGTTGAATGACACGACGGTTATCGGCAGCGGTGACTTTGAAGTTGTAGCCTTCAATTTCAACCAGTTCACCACGAGAAGGTAAGTGACCAAAGGCAGTCATGACCATACCACCAACGGTATCAACTTCCTCATCGCTGAAGTTGGTTCCGAATGTCTCATTAAACTCTTCGATGGTTGTCAGCGCTCTGACAGCAAACGTATGCTTGCTCAGCTTACGAATGTCCGTCTCTTCACTTTCATCGAATTCATCTTCAATATCCCCGACGATTTCCTCAAGGATATCTTCAATGGTCACAAGACCAGAAACACCACCGAATTCATCGACAACAATGGCCATATGATAACGTTCTTCACGGAATTCTTTCAGCAGTCGATCAACGCGTTTACTTTCCGGTACCACAACCGCTGGTCGAATGACTTCTTCGATATCAAATGGATTACTGCCTGAGCCTAAGTATTTAAGTAAGTCCTTCGCTAGAAGTATGCCTTCCACATGGTCTTTATCTTCGCTGATCACAGGGTAGCGAGAGTGTTGAGCATCGGTAATCAAAGCAACCAAGGTATCAAGGTCGTGAGTACGCTCAACTGTAACCATTTGCGAACGCGGGATCATAATGTCACGCACACGCATTTCGGAGATTTCCATAACACCTTCAAGCATATCGCGAGTGTCATGGTCAATCAGGTCGTTAACTTCAGAGTCGCGGATAACATCCACAAGCTCTTGGCGATCTTTTGGTTCGCCCTGAAATAGTTGACCTAGACGTTCAAAGAAGGACTTTCTACTCGGACCTTCTGCCTTTTCTTTCTTATCTTCGTTAGAAGAGGGAGAATTATCTTCGTTCATTGTTTCTCAATTAAGTAACGCTATCAGAAGTGTGATAGCACACATAGAGAGGCGAACACGAGAGTCATTTAAGTGGTTCGCCTTTCCCTGTCGAGTGGCCAATAGCTACTCTTTTTCAGCAATGTAAGGATCTTCATAACCCATACCTTGCATGATTTCGGTTTCGAGGGACTCCATCTCTTCGGCTTCGTCATCCTCTATATGATCATAACCTAGCAGATGCAAGCTGCCATGTACAACCATATGCGCCCAATGTGCTAGCAGAGGCTTGCTCTGTTCAACCGCCTCTTTTTCAACAACTTGGCGGCAAATAATCAAATCACCAAGTAAGTCTATTTCCATACCAGGAGGTGCTTCAAATGGAAACGACAACACATTAGTTGGTTTATCTTTGCCGCGATACTCATGGTTGAGCGTATGACTTTCTTGTTCATCAACAATACGAATGGTGACTTCGGCTTGTGGCTGGAAGAGAGGAATTGTCTTATCTAGCCACAATTGGAAATCTTGCTGCGAAGGCAGACCTTCTTCATTTTCGACTGCCAGCTGCAGATCAAGTTCAATCGCCATGATTATTCCTTAGTTGAAGCAACTTGTGCATTCAGTTCGGCTTTTGCTGCTTCTAGTAACTTCGCATCGCGTTCTTCACGACGGCGTTTCTCGAACTCTTTACGCTCTTTCTGGTCTTGTGCTTCCCACTTCTCGTACGCGTTAACGATACGAGCAACCACAGGGTGACGTACAACGTCGTCGGCCAAGAAGAAGTTAAAGCTGATGTCGTCAACTTCGCTTAGTACTTCAATAGCATGACGAAGACCCGATTTCGCACCACGAGGTAAGTCAATCTGCGTGACATCACCAGTGATAACCGCGCGAGAGTTAAAACCAATACGCGTTAGGAACATCTTCATCTGTTCAACAGTGGTGTTCTGACTCTCATCAAGAATGATAAAGGCGTCGTTTAGAGTACGACCACGCATGTAAGCAAGAGGGGCAACCTCAATCACGTTACGTTCAATCAGCTTCTCTACGCGCTCAAAGCCCAGCATTTCAAATAGAGCGTCGTATAGCGGACGTAGGTATGGGTCGACTTTCTGGCTTAAATCACCAGGCAGGAAGCCCAATTTTTCACCAGCTTCAACCGCTGGACGAGTAAGTAGAATACGACGGATCTCTTGGCGCTCTAGTGCGTCAACAGCTGCTGCTACAGCAAGGTAGGTTTTACCTGTACCAGCCGGGCCAATACCAAAAGAAATATCATGCGTGACCATGTTAACCAAGTACTGCGCTTGGTTTGGCGTACGTGGTTTGATCACACCTTTCTTGGTTTTGACGAAGACTTCTTTACCGTGCTCGATATTAGACTCAGTATTCTGCTCAAGAACACCAGACTCTTTGATCGCTAGGTGGATTTGCTCAGGCTCAATATCTGGGATCTCACCTCGTACAGGTGCGGTATCAACATATAGAGTTTTCAGGATATCCAGCGCAGCTGATGCGGTATGAGGTTTACCGACAATCGTAAAGTGGTCACTACGGTGGTTAATTTCAACGCCTAGACGACGTTCTAAATGCTTGATGTTGTCATCGAATGGGCCGCACAGGCTAGCTAGTCGGCGGTTGTCTGAAGGTTCTAGGTTAATTTCTAGAGTTACGATTTTATTGCTCAATGTTGCCTCTCATTTTTTGCCACTTAGTGAGAGCCTGATAACGACCAGGCTCTCTATGGCTATTTATACGAGCTTACGGCGTAAAAGTAGCTACACCCAGCTCATCTTCGCGACGTGTTTTCGCCATCATCTGCGTTGGGGAAATCACACTACGAAGATCCATGTCTTTTTCAGTACGTACTAGCTCACCACGCAGTGAGTTTGCAAATACGTCTACGATCTTCACATCAACGAACTGACCAATTAGGTCTGCACTACCTTCAAAGTTTACTACACGGTTGTTTTCTGTACGAGCGCGTAGTTCCATTAGATTTTTCTTCGAAGGACCTTCAACTAGAACACGTTGTTCTGTGCCAAGCATTAAGCGAGAGTAACGCATCGCTTGAGCATTGATAGTTTGCTGTAGTTCGTAAAGGCGCTCTTTCTTCACTTGTTCTGACACATCACAAGGGTAATCCGCTGCTGGCGTACCTGGACGTGGAGAGAAAATAAAGCTGAAGCTCATGTCAAAGTCTACATCTTTGATTAGCTTCATGGTGTCTTGGAAGTCTTTGTCTGTCTCACCAGGGAAACCAACAATAAAGTCTGAACTGATTTGGATATCAGGACGAGCTTTACGCAGTTTACGGATGATCGATTTGTATTCGATAGCGGTGTGAGGGCGTTTCATCATCGTTAGGATACGGTCACTACCACTTTGCACAGGTAAGTGCAGGAAGCTCACAAGTTCTGGCGTATCTTCGTATACTGCGATGATGTCGTCTGTGAATTCTAACGGGTGGCTCGTCGTGAAACGAATACGGTCGATACCATCGATAGACGCAACCAAACGAAGCAGTTCTGCAAATGAACAGATCTCACCATCGTGCATAGGACCACGGTACGCGTTTACGTTTTGACCCAGAAGGTTTACTTCACGTACGCCTTGTTCAGCAAGTTGGGCGATTTCGAACAGTACGTCATCCATTGGACGGCTTACTTCTTCACCACGAGTGTACGGTACGACACAGTAAGTACAGTACTTAGAGCAGCCTTCCATAATAGAAACGAATGCTGTCGCACCTTCAGCGCGAGGTTCAGGTAGGCGGTCGAATTTTTCGATCTCTGGGAACGAAATGTCCATAACTGGTGCATCATCGGACTGAGATTGTTTGATCATCTCAGGTAGGCGGTGCAAAGTTTGTGGGCCAAAAATAACGTCAACGTATGGTGCACGTTCACGAATATGGTCACCTTCTTGCGTTGCTACACAACCACCTACACCGATAACTACGCCAGGTTTTTTATCTTTTAGTGTTTTCCAGCGGCCTAGCTGGTGGAAAACTTTCTCTTGCGCTTTTTCACGGATCGAACAGGTGTTAAGTAGAAGTACGTCTGCTTCCTCTGGCTCTTCCGTCAGCTCGTAGCCGTTTGCAGCATTAAGCAGGTCGGCCATTTTTGATGAATCGTATTCGTTCATCTGGCAGCCCCAGGTTTTAATTAGCAGTTTCTTACTCATCTCACTTTCGCTCGTTCAGTTGTACTTAAATCGGAGAGCTATTGCTCAAATTATAGCCGCCATCACGGCGGTAAGCGGCGTATTGTACTGCTTTAAAAAGCACCTGACTAGTGATCTAGCTAATTCTCTGCAAAGCCTGATGAAATCTAGTTTTTCGCCCTATGCAGAACAAGGTTTTTTGTTAAACAATTTTGTAAAAATAGCCATGGAAAGTACAATAAAAAACGCCAATTAATCAGCACGATGAAGAGTGAAAAATGAACAAGTATGACATCGCCGTGATCGGTGGCGGTATGGTTGGGGCAGCCGTCGCTGTTGGATTTGCCAAGCAGGGCAGAAGCGTTGTCTTGGTTGAAGGTACAAAACCTAAAGTTTTTGATGCCGCTCAGGCGATGGATATTCGTGTATCTGCAATCTCGCACCAGTCGGTGGAGTTACTTGATTCACTCGGAGCATGGTCAGAGATCAAGAGCATGCGAGTTTGTCCTTATCGTCGCTTAGAAACTTGGGAGCACCCAGAGTGCCGTACTCGTTTTCACTCTGATGAATTGTCATTGGATCAGCTAGGTTACATCGTTGAAAATCGCCTAATCCAATTAGGTCTTTGGCAAGTCTTCTCTCAGTATGAAAATCTAACCGTGATGTGTCCTGAGCGATTAAAAGCCATTGAGTTTGCAGATGTAAACCTTGTGACACTAGAAAGTGGGGAGCAGTTTGAAGCTAACTGGGTGATTGGTGCTGATGGTGCAAACTCTAAAGTTCGTCAATTGGCTGGAATTGGTGTAACTGCGTGGGATTACCGACAACACTGCATGTTGATTAACGTGAAAACAGAATTGCCTCAGCAAGATATTACTTGGCAACAATTTACACCTTCAGGCCCACGTTCATTTTTACCTCTGTGCTCTTTGAGTAACGACGATGGTCAAGTAGTAGGCCAAGGTTCTTTGGTTTGGTATGACTCGCCTAAACGTATTAAACAACTGTGTGCGATGGGTAAACCTCAACTAAGGGAAGAAATCTTACGTCATTTCCCTGCTGAATTAGGCGATATTGAAGTTTTACAGTTTGGCTCATTCCCACTCACTCGTCGTCATGCGCAAAGCTACTCAAGCAAAAATTGCGTGTTAGTGGGTGACTCTGCTCATACGATCAATCCGCTTGCAGGGCAAGGGGTAAACTTAGGCTTCAAAGATGTAGACGTTCTCCTTTCGGTAACAGAGCACCAAGAAAAGCTGGAAGATACCTTACTCGCGAAATACGAACGCGCACGTCGACCTGACAACTTACTCATGCAGACGGGCATGGACTTTTTCTATAAAGGTTTTAGCAACGATCTTGGGCCATTGAAGTTCGTACGTAATGCTGCATTGAAGCTTGCTGAAAACTCAGGGCCAATTAAGGCTCAAGTACTGAAATACGCGTTAGGTATGTAGTAAGCTACTCAAATCACAGATAGAAAAAAAGCGAGCCATGAGCTCGCTTTTTTAATTCGGCAAATCTAATGATTTCCCGAGTCCAGAACCAAAAAAAAGAAAAAACCCAGCAAAGTCATGCTGGGTTTTCCGATAATGGTGCGGAAGGAGAGACTTGAACTCTCACACCTTGCGGCGCCAGAACCTAAATCTGGTGCGTCTACCAATTC